>CAZSGJ010000137.1:0-5902 GCA_964606305.1 uncultured Armatimonadia bacterium | reverse complement strand
GTCCCAGAACCGGGGCTTTGAGCTTTGTTGCGATGTCCAATGGCTGTGTCGGTGTTAGTGCCGTGCGGTTACCATCGAGGCGACCGTACCAAGCCGCGCCAGCCTTAAAGCGGGTTCCATGCGCACAGGCGAGCCAGACAACACGTCCACCCCAACAGAATCCCGTGATACCTGCTTTCTTCGCATCCGCCTGCTTTTGCTTACCAACCCAATCCATTAGGGAATCAATATCACCCATGACCTGCGCATCGGGAACTTTGGACACTATGTCCGCCATGATTGAGCTCATCGGTGCTTTGGTAGCATCCCCTTGGCGCTGATACAGGTTCGGAGCAACCGCATAAAATCCAAGCTTTGCATAGCGACGGCAGACATCCTGTATGTGCTCATGGAGTCCAAAAATTTCCTGAATGATGACGATGACGGGTGCCTTTTTTGCCCCTTTTGGATGTGCAACGTAGACATTCATCTCAACGTTGTCTGCGCACTTGAACGTCTTCATGCCGACATCAAGACCATCCGGGCTGGTCTGCACATAGGATGCTTCAACCGGTGAGACAGCAAGAGCAAACCCTGCGCCAATCAGTCCGGAAACCAATGTTCTACGCGAGACAGAAGCATCCGTGGGAATCCACTTATCGTGCTCTAGTTCCATTCATTCATCCTCCATGATGTTTGGCAACCGCTTACGCGATTGACTAATCACCGCGGAAGAAGTCACCCAGTAATCTGCCGAAAATGTGCCCGAGGAACAGGATGTTTCCTCCGAAGGCAAGTGTCTCTCCAAAGCCAACTCCGCCAAAAATAGCGAGCATCAGTCCTGCTGCCGTCACTGTACCGTAAAGCATGCCGACCGAGCGATGGAAACCATCCTGAACCAGAGTGATACCGATATGCGAGAGCATTCCAAGTGGGAAGAACACAACACCCAGCACCAGGAGAGCAGGTCCGGCCGGGAATCCACCAGCAGCGAGGTGTGCACCACCGATCAAAAACTCATCCTCGAAGCGACGCACCTCACCGGTTACTGACTGTATAAGTCCTAGCCAGCCACCTATGGCTATCGCCATTAAAATGAACTGAACACTCCATGTTTTGACAAAGTCGATTCCAATGCTTGGATACCTTGGCTCGCTGATGAACCAAAACCCAATCATCAGGATGGCCGCGGAGTACCCGACCAGCTTAATCAGCGCCTGCAGTTTCTGTTGCTTCCGTGAGAGAAAGGCACTGTTGTGGCTGCCTCCTCCTCGGGGCGGTTGTACATGTGTTGACCGACTTGCGGTCCGATGCAGGCGATCCAACTTCATTCGTGCCGAGCCGTTAAACTGGTCAAACTGCAGACAAAATGTGTAGTGTTTTGCGGCATCATCGAGGCGTCCCTGTTGCATGTAGACATCCCCCATGATCTCCTGCGCCATCGCATTACGATGGTTGTATGAGAGCGACCGAATGGCGTGTTCTTTGGCCTCGATAAAGCGTCCCTGAAAGTAGCACTTCCGTGCCAACTCGGCATATTTTTCCGACTCGATATGTGCGGCCTGAACATTTTGAGGCTGCGGCTTGGCACCGGTGGTCCCACTGCGGTTTGTGGATGTTGCACCTGCCTGCCCACGCTGTGCCTGTGTCTGGGGCTGTGCCGTAGGGGATGGCCTGGCGGCACGTGCCTGCATCAGGAGCTCGGCATCGTACGTTGCTCGTGCATCCGGATCACCAAGGACACGATACGCATCCGCGATTGCTGCAAACTTACGCGCAGCACCAGGATCGCCCGGATTCACATCAGGGTGATACTTTCGCGCAAGCTCGCGGTAGCGTTTTTTAATGTCATCCGCCGATGCTGTCGGCGTGATCTCAAAGGTCTGATAATGCGTCCGAGTAGCCATTCGTGTGTTCTAGTTGCCTACGTTGTTCAGGTTCGTGAAGTAACCGGAGTAGAACTGAATAACGATGATACCCACGACCACTGCTGCCAACAGCAACATCCCGACGCCGGCATAAATAGCGTACTGACTAGCTTTCATGTCGGCATCTGATTCGAGGTAGTCCGCTACCTTGTCCATCATGATGTCAAGAGAGCCCGTTTGCTCACCCGTTCGGGCCATTTGGACGGCGATCGGCGAAAGTAAACCTGTGCTCTCAAGCATCGCACTCAACCCGCCACCTTGCATCAGGACTGGAACAGACTCCACCATCCTCAACCCTATCGCTCTGTTCCCGCATGCACGTGCAGCAATATCCACTGCGGTCGGAAGCAATACACCTCCGGAATAAAGCGCTCCCAATGCACGTGTAAACCGTGCGGTTGCATAGGATTGCGCCACACGGCCAGGTCCGGGAACCAGCATCAGGATACGGTCAAGAAATGCGCCCACACGCGGGAACTGGTTGATAAAGCGGCTAAAGTACCAAAGGGCAAAGATGATGGCTGCGGTGATACCAGCGAATATCAGTTTTGACTGAACCAATGCAGCACCAGCCTGTCCCATCCCGGCACCGGCCCAACCGACGATAAGAATAACAAGTCCTGCGACAGCCAGTGTGATTTTCGGCTTGAGGGTCTCGCGCTTGAGTTTGCGACGGATCTCGATTTCCCGCTCCAGGTAGTGCGCGAGGCGGGAGCACATAACTTCTAGGAGCCCTCCCATTTCACCCGCGCGGATGAGCTCACGCTGCATTAGGGTGAAGGTGTTCGGATATTTCTCCATGGCGGCCGATAAAGGCTTGCCACTTGAAATCATCATGGCTGCATCGCCAAGGATGCTCTTGAGCTTTCCGTTACGTGTCTGCCCACGGAGTGCCTCGATGGACTGGAGCATCGGGACGCCGGCATGCATAAGCGATGTAAGCTGCCGGTACATCGCAGCGAGCTCTGGCAGTGGCACTTCATCCAGAATAGGAGTTGCAGTGACGGTGAACGGGCGTGGTCCAGTCGTGTGTTCGCGCACATCCGGGGTAACACGTTGCTGTCCACGGTTCAGTTCGGGCCGAATCACCTGTGCGGGTCGGACAGCTTCAAGGGAGACATCGGATGACTGCTGTGCCGCTGTCTGGATTTTTGTAGGGACCATTCCCTGCTGCCGAAGTAACGCAGCCGCGAGTGCAGGAGAGTTGGCATCAATAAGCCCACTCATCTGCTCCCCTTCTTTGGTATCGGCAATATACGTGTATGTCGGCATCGGCTATTATTGTCCTTCGGCAAATCCATCGGCGAACTTCAGGATAGCGTCCTTCAAGGCTACCCCAAGCACGATGGTCACAGCCACTGTCGCAACAGCCGTGATCGCAATCGATCCCCACGAGCGGAATTTCCGGTCGCCATCAACGGCACTCATGGCATCCATTTGCGCGGTATCTGCAAGCTGTTTGAGAGTACTCTCCAGAGTTCCGGTCCGTTCGCCCGTCGCAATACGGGCTGCGGCGGTATGGGACAGAAATTGCAGCTCAGAAATCGCATCCGCAAGCGTGTCACCGCGGGATATTCGCTGCGCAGCCCGGTGGGCCTGCTGCTGCAAAACCGCATTCTCAACTGCCGAAGCTGCGAGTCCGATGCAGCGCCCCGGAGGCAATCCCGCCTTTATGCCTTGCCCAAGTGAGCGCACAAATGCTGCTTCGGCGCGTGTATAAGCGGTTCTCCGTGAAACGGGTAACAGCAGCGCGACATTTCCCGCAAACATTGCACCTGCCAACGTGGATCGAAACAACCTAAATACAATGTGGATCGCGTGGATAGCCAGACAGGCTGGTAGTCCAAAGCGGAGAATATCCATTCCCCACAGCTTCATCGTGCGACTGATATTGCTTGCATCGATACCGCGGAGAATCGGTGCGATGAAGGCGAAGGCCCAGATATTTTGCCAGAACAGCCACTTCGTCCAAGCCATCCCTTTTGCGAGCGCCATATCCGTCTCAGCACTCAGAGCTGCTTCAGAGCAGGCGAGTTCAAGGGTGCCGGTGCTCTCACCGATTTCCAGGAGTCCCAGCTGCGTTGCCGTTATGGGGATGGCCACAGCACGTGCAGCGCTTGCAATTGCCTCGCCGCCTCGGACCCGCTGCGCGATTTGCAGGGATGCCCGCCGCAAGCCGGGGTGCCGCGTCCGGCCACCGATTTCTGCGAACGCTTCAGCCGCAGAGAGGCCCGAGTGTATATAAGCACCCAGTTGGCGAAAAAACAGTGCCAGTTCTGCAGGTGGTGCAGGACGCAACAACGGGTTCGAAACTGCTTTACGTTCGTGGGGCGCTATGGATCGTTGCCCTGAGTCCCCCGCTTGGGTGGGCGCCGCGTAAACATTTGCCCCGCGAATCCCTTTGGCATCCACCTGCGCATGGGCATCTGACAGCGTGGTTGCGTTGACTACCCCGCGGACTGGATGACCTTTTGTATCGGTGGCTTCGTAGCGGAAGAGCGGCACATGCAGATTGTACCAATGGCACTCGCGGTAGGATTACTCTATGGATAATCTTCAGCAGCTGATCAACGATGCCCGGCTTCGTCTTGAAACGACGTATCAGATTCGTGAGAGCGCGCTGGCACACGGCCGTGGGCTGACCCGGACCTGTGCGAACGCGATACGTGCGATGCACCGCGGTGAGCTGGATGCTGCCAACATGGCCCTGGCAGCTGCCGCTACTGAAGTTGCGAGGATGTCTGAGCTGATGCAGCCACACCCTGAAGTGCTGTATGCGGGGTACGTCCAGGATGCCCACAAAGAACTGGCGGAGGCCAGCTGCCTGCTTGCGCTGCTTCGTGGATATGACCTCCCTGACTGGAATAAGCTGGGTATTGCTCCCGCTGCATGGCTGAATGGTCTTGCCGAAGCGGCATCCGAGGGACGACGCCATGCGCTTGACCTGCTGCGGGCTGACCGCGTTGAGGATGCGGAACGCATCCTCGGCCAGATGGATGAGATACTTTCGGCGCTTGCGACGGTGGATTTTCCGGATGCGGTAACAGATGGCCTTCGCCGTACCTGTGATGCCCTCCGCGCGGTCGTCGAGCGCACCCGTGGCGATATAACCCTTGCCGTCGTGCAGCTCCGACATCGGAATGCGATTACCGCGGCAAACACGCCATCCTGATTTCTGTGCCGAAAGCGTCATAGGTAGCCTTTCTGACGCATCGATGTATGTGTAGCCCCGCCCACGATTACGTGATCAAGCACGGGGACACCCATGATTTTCCCTGCTTCGTGGAGGCGACGGGTTACCGCGATATCCTCGGCGGATGGTTCAGCATCGCCACTTGGGTGATTATGCCCAACGACAATAGCAACGGCACCACTTCGGATCGCGTTGCGAAAGACCTCCCGTGGGTGAACCAGGGTGGATGCATGATCACCGATGGAGACAAGGTCTACTCCCCGGACATGGTTGCGATTATCAAGGTGCAGCGTAAAGAAGTGTTCCCGGGTCTCTCCAATCGTCCGTGCGCGGATGAATGCGGCCGCTTGTTCAGGTCCGCGCACAGAATCGACTGGCCGGTCATCGGGGAGCACAAGGCGTTTTGCAAGCTCCGCAGCGGCAGCGACACGCAATGCGCCCAATGGGCCCAAATGGGGGATGGTGTCAAGCTCGCGCAGAGGAGCAGTGCAAAGCAGCGAAAGCCTTGGATATCGCTCCAGCAACCCGGCGACTGCCTGGTCGGCGCTATGAGCATCGCCAACCAGAGCAGCCAGGAGGGCATGATCAGACATCCAATCGCCAACACTCTGAACCACGTCGCGAACTGCCTCTGCGCAAGGCGGCTGCACAGCGGCATCGGATACGTCGGGCCGCATCGCACAAGCGGACGATACCGTCTGCAAGCGCTTGGCCTTAGTGGAAACAGTAGATGATGTGATTGTGGTCATGATGAACCTCCCACATCACTAATCGAAAAATAGGAACCGATTACTACACTTTT
>CAZSGJ010000136.1:0-5916 GCA_964606305.1 uncultured Armatimonadia bacterium | reverse complement strand
CATTCGGCGGTGTGTTCGCACTGGTTAGAGTAAACACACCACTGTCGCCATCAAGATAGCCTACTGCCAACACCTGTATACGGTAGGTACCGACCGGGCGCAGGAAGCCATATTTCCCGTTTGCATCCGTGGTCGTCGTTTCCACCTGGATGTCATTTCGGAGAAGAACAACATTTACTCCCGCAAGCTTTGTCGCGGCATTTGTGCTATCGGTTACGGTTCCAGTAATCGTGTTCGCTGTCGCCGGCGGGTCTGTCTTGCCATCATCCACCAAGGCAACATCCCCGATATCCGTGTACCCAATCACGACATTCACCGTCTTCACCGCACTGGCTGGTCCAAGGCTGGCGGTCAATTCTGCCGTTCCTTCGAGGACATTCTCCAGTAGGAAGCGTCCTGTGCTGTCTGTGATTGCACTGATCGAACCGACATCTGTGGTGATGGAGACGAATGTATCGGCTGCCGGCGTGCCATTGGGAGCCAGGACCCGACCGCCAACCTGCCCGATATTGATGATCAAAACGAGATCACTGTTCGCGCCTGCCTTGACGGCTGGTTGGAAGGCGACAACTTGCGCGGGCTTTCCTGGAACGGTGATCGTCGCTGTAAATGCACCGACAAGGGCATCATTAATCAGGAACGACCCTACCGGATTCTGTGCACTCGCATTGTCACGCGTATAAGTAACCGCAGACTTGCCTCCAATCAGGACCGTCGCGCCTTCAACTTCAATATCGTTGTCTGCCGCATTACGTACGATTCCGCTGACCGTTGTTTTCGTTGTCTTTGGCCCGCCGCCGCCTCCGCACCCGATGGCTCCAATCGCGATGCTGCCGAAGCCCATCATCCACAGCAGCTCACGGCGTGTTGGTGTTATCACTTTCGATTCCATGGATTACCTCAGCCTCGTCAATGGACGGGTGGTTACACTCTGATTGCCATCTTCATCCACCAGCGTTATCCGCACGACATACGTGCCGGCCGGCGTTTGGTGGCCATCGCTTCCAAGGCCATCCCAAGCGAATGTTGTCTCAGTTCCGTTTGCCGCTCGGGATGGCACCAGCACTGCCACATTTCTGCCAGTCAGTGTTTCCAGAGATGCCATCACTTCTGCGCAACGCGTGGTTTGGACAACAATCCGTGTCGCTGCGCTGGAGCGTCCGGATGCTTGTATACGGATGTTTCTCACTTGCAATGGCAAGCTGGATTTTGGTGAAAGAATGAGCTGGAAGCGCATTGGCTTACCGGCAGCACCCTGAGCGATGACCTGCCCATTCTGGCTTACAGCATGGCGTGTCCCTGTTTGGCGGTTCACCAGAGTGAGGCGGGCATCCTTTGAGATCGCAACCGGCATCACGTTGATGCTGATGGGGCCGGTCACCGATGGAGTCACATCGATGTCCCAGGATCCATTCGATGCGCTTGCATCCGAGCGGATATCCCGCAGCAACCTGCCCCGTACCCGACTGGCGGTGGGAGCAGTGAACGATGCAACCAGCTGTCCACCGGCGGATGGGGGTCCTTCTTTGTCGAGTCCCAGGTTGAATGCATCGGAAGCACCCGCGGCAGTGCCCGCTGTCAATGTTTCATCCGAGCCTGCGCTATCGGTAACCTTGATGCGCAATTCTGTCTTGAGCGATGTAACCGGTACAGCCCGTGATGAACCCGGTGGCTGTACGCGCCTCGTGGTGGCTGGACCTGGAATCAGGATACTGACGCCAGATGGTGCATAAACCCGAACCCAATAGCCTTGCCACTCGGAGTTATCAAGCTGAGTTGCAACGATGTACTTTCGGGTAACAGGGTCCCAGCGATAGATGTCTTCGGCGACCAGATTTTTTGCCACGGCCTCTGCCCATGAGATTGGGTCATTGTCCAAAAAGCTGACACGAAGGTTTGCTGTGTCAATCAGGCCATCAAATGGCGAGCCAATCATGTTCCAACCAAACGGCGCTGCGACTGGAAGGTCGATGTCGGTTGCTGGCACTTCGCCGGAGTAGGCAATTTCGTGGGTTGACTTGTTTTCCGGGACAAGCTTCATCCAGAAAGCGCGCCCAGGAACTATCGGTCCTAGGAGTGGCTTGTCAGGAACGGCCATTTCGTACAGGTTTCGCAGTGGATCGTACTGCGTCAGCACAAAATCAGAGAACGGAAGGTTAATTATCGCACCCGGGTCGGCATTCAGTGGTCTGGCAGGGAAGCTGACGAGACGAAGCTCGTTTGTTGGGAAACGCTTACTGACCGATGTGATTCCACCTGCGGTGTTATCAGTTTTGATAACGACCCAGTTAATACCATCCCCGAGGTTGCGGCTGACCGTGATGACTTCGCCGACGGATACGCCCGGACGTGAGATACGGGTCTTGTAGAGCTCACCAAAAGCCGCACCAAGGGTGAATCCAGCACCCGCGCGTGCGATATTGGTTTGGCCGTTCCGTTGTTGACCACCGGGGGTGAGAATCTGAGTGACGTTGACATCGCCTGTCGGGGCCGTGCCCGCCCAGATCACCTGCAAGTCGCCCGAGAGTCCACTGGGAAGGTATGCACGGGTTGTCATTTGCCCGATGCTGAAGTCCATCGTGATGCGGCCATCATCAAAGCCCTGACTTGGGAAGGAGAGGGTTGTCAGAAAGCCTTCACCATCGATGACCTGCGCCTGCTCACTGGATGAACCAAGCGAAGGAATCCGCGAGCCAGTGGCATCGTGGTACTCAGCAAATGCCCGGCCATCGAGCAGAGTTTCATCTCCCAGCGGTGTAGTGCGATAGTAAACCAATGCGATCAGAGCACTTTGACCGGTCGCTGCGGAGTTCTCACTGGGCAGGATAAATGGGTAGAGCTTTGTTCCCCCTGTGATACTTGTATCGAGGATGAACTGACGCTGCATCCATTGTGGGAATGGTAAGCCTTCGACATCCGGGACGACATTACGCACCAGCGATGCCAGAAAAGGAACATTTCCCTGAAGATTCCCTGTTGGGTCAAGATCAACAGCAGCGTAATAGCTCTCGTTTAGCTGGCGGAAGAAGTCCGGATTTTCCATCCAGACCTTAAGCCAAGCCGCCCCCGCCATCCCGAGACGCGGCTGGAGCATTTTTGCGATGGTGAATTGGCCATCGATAGGGATATTCGCCTGCGATGGCGGGAAGAACGTATTGTTTCCGAGCGCAGGGTGATTAAGCAGATCATATTGCGGAAGCAGTGTGTAGAGGTTGTTGGCCGTCGGGTCCTGAAAGCCAAGGCTAGGGTCACGCGCGATGATGCTCGCTGCGGCGCGGGCAAAGCCCTGTTCCCACGCATCGTAGTGAAATGCGAGCGGGCCATGATAAGCGTGAATCAGATTCAGCAGAAAGGCATTTGCAAGCGTGTCGATGCTTCGATATAGCGGTAGGTAGATGCGATTTTCGCTGACATTGTAGGCACCGAATGCCAGACGTTCGACATCGGTGGCGGTACCCGTCTCGAAGAAGCCCATGCTCTTGATGGCTACGGTGCTGGTTGTGGATGGCTTACCGTAAATGGCATCCAGCTTTGGTTTGACAACCTCGTAGAAGTTCTGAAGGAAGTCCTGGAGCACGATGGGATTACCATTCGCATCTGCGAGGCTTGCACCGTTAAAGCCTTCAAAGCTTAAGGTGATGTTGCCATTGCCAAAACCGCGCGTCGTCTTTTTTGCTGGTGGTGCCACGATGCGTCCTGAGACACGGTTACGCACCAGCGTTGAAACAGGAAGGATGGCCTTTGGCTTGCCCGGCGACTGAGCTTTTGTCCCGATCGCCCGCTGCTGGGATGCCCAATAGGCGCGGAGACGTCGCTCAACAGTGGGCTGTGTTATGCCACCTTTGCCAGAAGGGACATCGATGATCAGTGCTTCCTGAGGGCCACTCGAAACCGTTGCGAAGCGATCATTGACGATATTTCGCCCCCGTCCAACACCTTGTGCATGCGCGGATGCGGATGGAATGGTGAAAACCAGTGCAGCGACGACAACGCCGATGGCTGTACGCGCGCGCGGGAGGTGAAACGGAAAGGTGAAAATCATCATAGGTGTGAACACTCCGCAACGGACAGTGATTGGTATGACACGCTCCGGGCGATCACACTTCACCACATTGGTGCACGGCTTGGTCAAATGTTACCCTGCCCCACCACGGGCCACCCATTCAGAATTGGTTTACATCCGTCAACCGAATTTGAGCAGCTGCCTAAGGACTTTTCCTTCATCCGTGGGACCGATATAACGCTGTCCAAGACCCTGATAACGATAGCTGAACCGATGCGGGTTTAAGCCTGCGGCGTGCATGATCGTCGCTTGGAGGTCACGGATACCGACGGGGTCTTTGGTGATGTTGTAGCCGAGGTCATCGGTTTCGCCGAGGGACACGCCGCCTTTGATTCCGCCACCAGCCATAAACATCGTGAATGCATGTGGGTGATGATCCCGGCCGATCAAACCCTTTTTGAGCTCGGTGTTGACGTTGTTTTGCATCATCGGTGTGCGGCCAAACTCGCCTCCCCAGACGATAAGGACATCATCCAACATCCCGCGTTGTTTGAGGTCGGTGATCAGACCTGCAATTGCTTTGTCGATTTGTTTTGCTTTGATTGGCAGGGTTTCATCGAGGGATTCGCCCGGGCTTGAGCCATGGTGGTCCCAACCCCAGTCAAAGAGCTGGACGAAGCGTACGCCACGTTCGACGAGGCGGCGTGCGAGGAGGCAGTTGTTAGCAAAGGATGGATCATCCGCCTTGTAGCTGGTCCGCGGGTCGGCCATCGTTTCAAGGTCATTTCTATAGCCTGGCTTTGCGCCGTAGAGGTCGAGGATATGCTGAGGTTCCTTGCTGATGTCCATCGCATCCGGGACAGACACTTGCATCTGATAGGCAAGTTCGTATTGCTTGATGCGGGTGACGGTTTCGGGATCTCCAAGCGCTTTTTCCTGCAGGGTGTTCAGCTCGCGCATCGCATCCAGCGTTTGGCGTCGCAGGTCACGGTCCATCCCGGCGGGGTTTGAGAGGTAGAGGACGGGATCGCCATCCGTGCGGCATTGCACACCCTGGTAGACGCTTGGGAGGAATCCCGAGCCCCAGACAGATTTGCCGGCATCCGGGACTTTACCCGCGGAGCAAAGCACGACGTAACCGGGGAGGTTTGCGGATTCGGTGCCAAGGCCATAGGTGACCCAGGAGCCGAGGCTAGGATAGCCGAGGCGGGGCTGTCCGGTCTGGACATAGAGCTGTGCGGGTGCGTGATTGAACTGGTCGGTGTTACAGGAACGGATAACGGAAATGTCATCTGCGACTTTACCGATATTCGGGAGGAGCTCAGAAATGACCTGGCCGCTTTGGCCGTGTTGCTTGAAGGTGAAGAGACCACCGAGCATTGTTGGGACACCACGGATGAATGCAAAGCGCTTGCCCTTTAGGAACTCATCCGGGCATTTTTCACCGTGATGTTTTCGCAGAACTGGTTTGTCATCGAAGAGCTCGAGTTGACTGGGTGAGCCTGCCATATGGAGATAGATGACAGCCTTTGCCGGGCGCTTTGTACGCTGCTCGATGGTTGCTTCACCTTTTGGTTTTGCACCAACGGTGAGCGAAGTTGCTGGTTGCTTTATCGTCCGCTGTGGAGGGGCAGCGCTTACGGAGTCATCCAATGCACTTAATGCAATGGAGCCAAATCCCATGCCGAGGCCACCGAAGAAGTGGCGTCTTGTCAGGACTTTTGTCTTTTCGAATGCGATGTGTGCTGCGAGCTCTTCAGGCGACATAGATGGAATATATTCGATTTAGTATGGGTTCACAAAGAGTGTTTTCGTATGGCGGGATGTTGTGGAGAAAACCGGCTGATGTTTGTGATTTAGCAGCCGGCGAATGAAGCAAATGCGACCTGTTCCACTCTTGAGATACCAAAAAA
>CAZSGJ010000135.1:0-5941 GCA_964606305.1 uncultured Armatimonadia bacterium | reverse complement strand
AACACAAAACAGCTTGGTCTGGCATCTATGATGTACGCTCAGGACTACGACGAAGTCATCCATGCAAATGTCTTTGCGGATGGCACGCGCGTTCCTGAAGGTGCACACTTCACAAACTGCTCTTCTCCCCGCTGGATGGATGTGATTCAGCCCTACACAAAGAATACGCAGGTGTTCAACTGCCCAAGCGACCCATTTGCAGCGATTAGCGGCACCCTGGTCGATGGAACCCGCCACACCCTGATGGGCAACCGTAAGTACGTGTTTCAGCCATACTCACCGGATGGCACCCAGGTGTTCCGTGAGGCAGATTGCGGCGATCCGCTTGGGACATTCAATATCGGTCGTCGCTTCGGCAGCTACGCCATTAATAATATGTACTATCAGGCTGGCGATGCGTTTACGCCGCCAAACAACATGTCGATGGCATCCGTTTCCGCACCAGCCGATACCGTCCTCTACACCGAAGTTCAAGGTTATGGCCAGTCGGGCGACTTCTATCGTAAGGATCTTCTCGATCCGCAGCCAACCCAGCCAAACAACACGTTTCCATTCCCGGCCCTTATCAACCGCCGAAACAATGGTGCAATTCTGGGACGTCATATGAAGCTTGCTAATGTGGTGTGGTGCGATGGTCACGTCAAGGCAACCCGCCTCGAGACCCTTGGTGAGACCCGCTACCCCGGTGGTCCGATGTTCCGCTTTACGGTTGAAGAGGACTAAGGTTTCCTTATTCGGATAGCCGATACGTACCCCGCTGCCGGAATCGATCCAGCAGCGGGGTTTACTTTTGCCATCTGCCAAGCGAACCGGTGATTATCAACCGGATGATGTTTCAATAGCAAATCGCCTCGCTCATATGCTATTGAGTGCTTATCATGACACTTACTGCGCTTGCGCTCCTCCTGCAACAAACCCAAGGTCCTTCCTTCCCAACCGGGGATGTCTTGACGAAGAAAGCCTATATTCTTAGCTCGGCAAAGTCGGTTGCGACGCCCAAAGTCGTGGTTGATACCACAGCGGCTCCTGATTTGGCCGAGTGGGGATCGACTGCAGCAACATTAATGGAGCAGTGGTACCCCATCGTTTGGAATCTCCTGGGGACTGACCAGAGCAAGCCTGCGGAAACGATTAAGGTCACGTTTCAGCTCAAGCAGGATGCTCCTGCTTACGCGACGGGTGGCGGGATTTTCGTAAGTATCCCGTGGGTACGCTCGCATCCGGATGACTTCGGGATGATGATTCACGAGATGACGCATCTTGTGCAAGCCTATCCAAACAGCCGGCGCAATCCGGGCTGGCTAGTCGAAGGGATTGCCGATTACATCCGGTGGTGGCGCTATGAGCCGGAAGCCCCTCGTCCGAACATTACAGACAAGAACAAGTACACGGATGCGTACCGCGTGACAGCGTATTTCCTCGCGTATCTGACCAATAAGTACGACCATGGGTTGGTTCGTAAGCTGGACAAGGCGATGAAGACACGTTCGTACACAGATGAGCTTTTCGAAATATCCACAGGCAAGAAGCTCGATGACCTTTGGGCGGAGTTCGTTGCAACGCAGGTCAAGTGAGAGAGTCTTTCCTTTCTATTTTGTTGATGAAATATCAACTACCAAGCAAGCGGGAGCTTTTCGAGACATCCATTGGCAAGAAGCTCGATGACCTTTGGGCGGAGTTCGTTGCAACGCAGGTCAAGTAACCAAAGGCGCTGCCTGAACAAAGGAAAAATAACCTACGGTACGAAAAACCCCCAAGTCCACACGTGAACTTGGGGGTTTGACTTTGCCAAAATCGGACGACTGGACCCGCATCCATTTACCGCCATCCTGAATCATAGGCAATTCCTACTTGAACTGTACTTGTGAACCTGCTGACTCCGCAGCATCCGGGACTGCGGGTGCCTGCGCGCCGGTTGTTGTCGCACCTTGAGGTTGATCAGTTGTTGCAGCAGGGGCAGGTGCTGGTGCCGATGTTGGAGCAGGCTCATCCTTTTTGCAGCCATTCGCAATGGAGACGACGGCAAGCGCCAATGAAGCGCAGAACAGAGCTGGAGCAATACGTATTTGCATCATGTGTTTGGAGTTCCTCCAGGAATGCCTGACAAGTCACAAGGAAGCGTGTAGGTTGGCACGCCACCATTAGATGTGCCTGGAATCGTCCCTCGACGGGGGAACCACTTCGAATGGCCATCCACAAAATTCACACACATCCCGTCCTTATGCCGTGGGGCACCCGGGAAGTTATCCCAACCAAAGGGTCCGCCTGGGTTCGGGCAGCTCGGATCTGGCAGTTTTCTACCTGGCAATACATAGGTCGAATCAAAGAACATCGTCGTATTAACAACATCTTCAACCGCAGCGAGTGAAACAACCGGGTCATCCTGAAACAACCCTGGTGGCAATGCAGGATCCTGAAAAAGCGCAAAGTTTAGTGCATAGCTCGAATACCGAAAGTTACCGCTTCCACGTAGACCCAGAGGTGCCATAATGCCAGGGAAATCAATTCCAGGACGATTGCTAGGGCAAATCAAAATGTCCGTGTTCTTCATGTAAGGCAGCACAGCATCGTAGACCGTGAAGACCCGGTTCCCGGAACCCGGAAGTAGAACTGCCGCATCCATGCTGTACACAGACTGAGGCATCGTCTCATCGTAGTCCTGAACATACATAATCGTCGCAGTTGCAAACTGCTTGGTGTTACTCAGGCAGCTTGTCTGCCGCGCGGCCTCGCGGGCCTGAGCAAAAACAGGGAAGAGGATTGCTGCAAGAATTGCAATGATGGCGATGACAACAAGGAGTTCGATTAGCGTGAATGCAGAACGTCGCATGAGGAAAAGTCCTTTCTGCTCGATTCTATGGACGTTCATGCGCATTTCTATTAATCAAATGCTATGAAATGAAGATTTAACATTATCTTATTATCAAAACTTGGCATATTACTCACATGGCAGTCAGTGAACATCGCCATATATGGGCATTTCCCCGTACTTTCCTACTATTCCCTTAACACTTGGTGATTAAAAATTGTCTATAAAACGCATGAAGCGCTTTTCGGGCTATGAGCACCTGTGAAACCGCGATCCCTATACCACCGGGTGATATGCAATGATGCAGATTTCATTCGGACGTAATAAGCAGGTGTATACATTCCAAGTGTGTTCACCGACAGAGGAATCGACAATGAAACCAATCACCGTTTTGGCACTCGGGCGTGGCAGACATCTGCTAAAAGCCACGACAAACAAATACATCCAGACCAGCGGAACAGCGGATGTCAGTATCATCGCCTCTCCTGATGTAGAGGTTACCGTTGCCGCCTTCAACAAATCAAAAATTCGTTTGCAAGGACACTGCCGTAAGGTCACTATAAAATACGTTAGTACGACCGCTGAAGTGGATTGTACAGAGCTAAATTGCAACCGAATCCAAGTCATTAATGCAAATAGCGGCTGCACGGTCACCTTTCCGCCAATGTTGCTTGCCTAAACAGGCATAGTGGATATAGCTGGTGTCCATCCTGCCGGCAAAAACATCCGGATAGTCTCTGCAAGATAGAAGGATCCTGTAACCAGGACAATATCTCCCATTCCAGCACCATCGATCGCGTGCATAACGGCCATATTAGGATCATCCACGACCGCGACGGGGAGCCCAGCCGCGAGATAAGCAGCTTCAGCGGCATCCGGGCATTGCCCGCGATCAGGTATCACGGTAACAATAACACTGTTGAGCGCGGGTGACAGCTGGCGTGCGAATGCAACGGCATCATGTGTTCCCGTATGGGCCACAACACCATGCACACGGTGTTTTCCACGATAGCGTTCGGACAATGTCGCAGCAAGATTTGCCGCTGCAGCCTCATTGTGAGCACCATCAAAAATCAATAGCTTGCCATCCAATTGCAATGACTGCATACGGCCAGGGATTAATGTCCGGGTAACCGCCGTCCGAACACGATTTTCATCAACATCTGATGGAAGAATCGTCCGCAGGACACCCAGTGCCAGGGCAGCGTTTATTCCCATTGGTCGTCCTGGCAGCAACGTAGAAAGTGGCTCCAGATTTTCTGCGTCTACAATAGGAAGAGCCAGATGTTTTGCCCGGTTGAGAATGATATCTCTTGGTTCTCCAAAGATAGGTCCGATACCGACAACACCCGTCCCGGCCTTCACGATTCCAACTTTGTGACAGGCGATATCCCGGATTGAATCGCCAAGCACATCCGCATGATCTGTGCCGATGCTGGTAACGATCGCAGCAATGGGTGCCGGAATAACATTGGTGGCATCGAATTTCCCGCCAATCCCGACCTCGATGCAATGATAGTCAACATTACTACGCCGTGCGATCAGAAATGCGAGCAGAGTCTTGACTTCGAATTCGGTGAGATCGGTGGCTGCCGGGTTAATATGTGGCATCTTTGCAGCAAGCTCACGTGCTGCGGTAATCAGGACATCATCACGGACCAGTGCACCATCCACCTGCCATCGCTCTCGAATATCAAAGACATGCGGCGATAAGTAAGCCGCCACGCGTTTTCCGGCTGCCAGCAAGCCGTTGTAGAGCATGGCCGTGGTGCTGCCCTTACCATTGGTGCCCGTGATATGAATGGCCTTGACTGCAGCCTCAGGATGATCAAGTGCACCGAGTAACTGCTTGAATGTCACCCTTGCGTGACGGTTCGTAGCCGGCGCTGTAAACGAGAAAATGAACCGGCGGACATCGGCAACCGTTACAATCTCCGGAAGCTTCAATGCTGCCATCCCCACTCACCGTTATCAGACAAAGCAGAAGATTTTCGGGTGAGATCACACAAAAGCCGGTAGTAGAGGCTCTTCATATGGCGCGCATTGTAGCAACGTCAGGACCAGGATTTGTTAACGTTCCAGATGATGATAATGCTCCGTTTGAAACCATTACAAAGACTTAAACTTGGCTTCACGTTTTCTTAGTCTCACCTTAAAGTTGCACTGATAAAACGCGAGCGGAGGGCAAAATGAATTCTCGAAACCAAGCCTTTACATTGATTGAACTTCTCGTTGTTATCGCTATAATCGCCATTCTAGCCGCTATTCTCTTTCCAGTCTTCGCACAGGCACGTGAGAAGGCACGTCAGGCAAGCTGCCTTAGTAATGCTAAGCAGATTGGACTTGCCGGCCAAATGTATGCCCAGGACTACGATGAAATCCTTCCTGAGACAGGTTGGCAGGGACCCTGCTCTGACCCGATAACGGGTGTGGCGACCGACACAAAATACTCCGGTGTCGCATCGTTTCCAATCGCATCCGCTCCATACATTAAGAACTGGACCATTTTCAAGTGTCCATCCGACTCACAATACGGTGGCTTCAATAAACCAAACTCATACTGTTATGAGCAACAGCTACTTGATGCCCGCCTTCCCGGCGCTTACGTTGGCATCAAAGACGTTCCCGATGCAATGAGAAAAGTATTCCCTCTCTCCTATGGCGGGAATTATTTCCTATCGAGCGCATACGCCGGACCTGGCCGACCCGCCGTCCTCGGCGGAAAGATGCTGTCGATGTCAACTTTTGCAGCACCTGCAAACCTTCACTTTGTCTCCGAAGTCGGCTCTTCTGTGACATCGGGTGGATGGACGTTTGCTGCTTGGTACATTGCACCAGGCTACGGCAACGGGACTACAGATACCCGATGGCGGAAAGGTAAGCGTCACGCCGAAGGTCGTAACTGGATTTTTGTCGATGGCCATGCAAAGTGGTACAAGGATCCAAACTTCCAGAACCCGGATGGAACAAACAAATCTCAGACGGTGATCATGGAAGAGTACCGACGTAACGGTATCTACACATACCCTGAGACCGATACATCTAACTAATATCAGTGGCCATGAAACCTGTGAGGTGGGGTCACTTCCTGCCTCACGGGTTTTCCCATATGTAAACCAAGAGTAGAATCAC
>CAZSGJ010000134.1:0-6044 GCA_964606305.1 uncultured Armatimonadia bacterium | reverse complement strand
AAACATTGCTATGAGAGTGGTTTCCAAACCTGACTAATTTGCCATCCGTAAGCCCGCACCCCTCCAATCCATGCCATAATCACCGGCATGACGCTGCGTAACACGGTTCAGATTGCCCTGATGGCGGTCACAGCTGCCTTGGCCATCTCCAATGTGGGCTGTACTAACAACCCATACCCCGCCGGTGAATCAACGCAAAATGTGCACTACCTCAACTTTGGCGAAGACCCAAAGTCGCTGGACCCGACATTCTCATTCACAACGGTTGAATCGAATGTCCTCGATGTCATCACGCCCAGCTACTTCCGCTACCATTACCTGCAGCAAAATCCTGTTCGCCTTGTCCTAAATCTTGGTGCAAAAGAGCCGCAGCGCACCCGCACCGCGGATGGCGGCGAAGTCTGGACATTCACCGTCCGCAAAGATCTCCGCTTCTCCAACGATATCTGCTTTCCAGATTCCAAAGGACGCGCCATCACCGCCGCTGACTTCATTTATTCCTGGAAACGCATGGCAGACCCCAAAATCGGCTATCCGCTCACAGGCGTCTTCGAAGACAATGTCATCGGGTGGAAAGAATACGCCGCCGCGTTCAATCAGGACCGCAAGGGGATGGCTGATCCCAACTATGACAAGCCATTTCCAGGCGTAACCGCCGACCCGAATGACCCGTACACCTTTAGCGTCCACCTCAAGCGGCCCTACCCGCAGCTTCGCTTCATCATGGCGATGCACCACACCACCCCTCAGGCGCGAGAGGCCGTTGAGCATTACAACGATGAATACGCCCGCCACCCCGTGGGCTGCGGCGCGTACAAACTAACGTCGTATACCCCCAAGCAACGTCTCGTCCTTGAGCGGAATGAAAATGCCGCCCCGGACATCTACCCAACAGAAGGCGACCCCGGTGACCGTGAAGCCGGTCTCCTTGATGATGCCGGTAAACCACTCCCACTTACCGACAAGCTCGTCTTTGATATGGTCCGTGAGTCAACATCCAGCTGGAACCTCTTCCTCCAAGGCTATCTGGATGAGACAACGCTGAATGCGAACAATTTCCAGCAGGCGATGGCGAGTAATGGCATGCTCTCACCCAAAATGCAGGAGATGGGCATCCGCCTCCGGCGCGCACAGCAGTCCGCCGTCTACTACATTTTGTTCAATATGAAGGACCCGCTCTGGGGCGGCTACACCCCCGAGAAGCGCAAGCTCCGCCAAGCCATCAGTCTGGTTCTGGATGCGCAGGAATTTATCGACCTTGCCCTCCAAGGCAACGGGACCCCCGCGCAGTGGATGCTGCCAAATGGCATTTTTGGCTACGATAAAGACTTCAAGCATCCATACCGCACCGTTGATATCGAACGCGCCAAGAAACTGCTTGCTGAAGCTGGGTACCCCGGCGGCAAAGACCCAAAGACGGGCGAGCGCATCGTGATGAACATCGACTGCGCTGCGATCACCGCCGCCGCACGCACGCAATACGGCATCCTCAAACGCCAGATCGAACGCACCGGAATCAAAGTTGAAATCCGCTCCACACCCGGCAGCATCTTCCGGGACAAGCTGATCAAAGGGGAACACCAATCCATCCTCTATGGATGGTTTGCGGACTACCCGGATCCTGAAAACTTTGTCTTCCTTCTTTATGGTCTCAATGCCGGGCCTGGAAAACCAAACTACGCCTGGTACCAAAACCCGGAGTACGACAAGCTTTTCGAGAAAGTCCGCGACATGGATGACTCAGCGGAGCGTCTGACCTTGCTAAACCAGATGCGCGATATGGCTATCGAAGACTCGGCGTGGATTCCGTTCTACCACCCGGAAGTCGTCACGATGTCTCACGACTGGGTGAAGAACACCAAGGTTCACCCGATTGCACGTGACACGCTGCTCTACCGCAAGATAGACAATGTCCTGCGTGCACAAAAGCAGGCAGAGTGGAATAAGCCCGTCTGGTGGCCGCTATTCGCTTTCATCGGACTGTTTATCGGTGGCGCAATACCCGCAGTGATTGTCGTCAAGCGCCGCGTCAACCGTAAGCTGCGCGCTGATGGAGGAGCTTCCTGATGCTACGCTTTGTTCTCCGGCGCCTGCTTCAGGCCATCCCAACGCTCCTCGGCGTCCTGACGCTGACATGGTTCTTATTCTTTGGAACGGCCAGCGCCGAGTCCATCGCGAGGCGTAACCTCTCTAGTAAAGACCCAACCCCAGCCCAAGTCCAAGGCTGGATCAAAGAACATGGCTACGACCAACCGCCCGCGGTTCAGCTCCGCAAGGCAACAGTTGACATGTTGATGTTCAAATTCGGCAAATCGGATGCGACCAAAGAAGACATCTGGACGCGTATCCGTCAGGGCGCCGGACCGAGCATTGTTGTGTCATCCACAATTTTCTTTGGAACGGTTCTCGGTGCCATTTTGGTCGCAGTCCTTGCCGCAGCCTTCCGCGGCACGTACATCGACAAAACGACCACGATCGTCTGCGTGTTGATGATGTCGGTTGTTTACACCGTCTACGTCATCGGGGGACAGTACTTCCTCTCAAAACAGCTGCGCTACGGCCCGATCTGGGGCTTTGATCCCGCGACAGGCTTGCTCAAGTACATCCTTGTTCCAAGTGCAATCGGATTTGTCGCAGGTATCGCGACCGAAATTCGCCTCTACCGAACATTTCTTCTGGATGAAATCAATCAGGACTACGTCCGCACAGCGCGGGCCAAAGGCGTCTCGGAGACACGGATTCTTGCCCAGCATGTCTTGAAAAATGCGCTGATTCCCATCATCACCAATACCGTTGCCGTCATCCCCGGACTTATCCTCGGCGGTCTGCTCCTCGAGAACTTCTTCGGCATCCCCGGGCTGGGAAGCTACCTCTTTGAAGCCCTCGGGTCGAATGACTTTTCAGTAGTCCGAGCGATGGTCTTTCTAGGCACCCTGCTCTACATTTTTGGTCTGATACTGACCGATATTGCTTACGCTATCGTTGACCCACGGGTGAGGATTGATTAGACCATGAGCCCAACGCTGTTACATTTGCTCTACAATCTCTCGCCTATTGCCCTCATCGGTGTCTCTGTTTTTGTATTTTTACGCGCACGCCAGACGCCGCTCTGGGGCGAAGCCTTCCGCCGCCTCGCGCGGAACCCGAGTGCCCGTGTCGCGATGGCGGTGATAGCCATCTATGCCACGATTGGTATGGCCGACTCAGTCGGCTGGTACGATGCCACCACGCAGGAACGGCGCACTGTTATCGATGCGATATTTGAGCGCAAGCCCGAGCGCACCTACTCAGCGCCGCTTGCTTCCGAGACCACAGGCGAGCCAAAACCACAGAAAATCCGTGAAAAGCATATCCTCGGGACGGACTCGATTGGAGCGGATGTCTTTTATCGCACGCTGAAGGGTGTTCGGACAGCCTTCCAAATAGGCGGGATGACGGTGCTGATTGTGACGCCTCTCGCGCTCCTTCTGGGCCTGACCGCCGGTTACTACGGCAAGTGGCGGGATGATGTCATCACGTACATTTATACTGTTTTGTCATCCGTGCCCGGAATTTTGCTGCAAATCGCCATGGTGCTTGTCCTCGGAAAAGGCATCATCCAAATCTGTCTGGCGCTCGGTATCACCCGGTGGGTCGGGCTTTGCCGGATGGTGCGTGGCGAAACGATTAAGCACCGTGAACGGGAGTATGTGCGCTCGGCGAAGGCGCTTGGCGTGACGGATACCGTCATCCTGATACGGCACATTTTGCCAAACCTGCTCCCAGTCGTCATCATTTCAACGACACTCGGCTTCTCAAACCTTGTCTTGTCGGAAGCGATTCTGTCATACCTCGGGGTCGGCGTCCCGGATAATGTCGGCTCATGGGGAAACATGATTGATGCGGCCCGGGATGAGCTGGCGCGCGACCCTGTGATTTGGTGGAACCTGACGGCCGCGACCGGCGCAATCACCGGCCTTGCTCTATCCCTGAACCTCTTTGGGGATGCGCTTCGTGATGCGGTTGACCCAAGGCTGAGGAGCTGATCATGGAAACACTGCTCAAGGTTGAAAATCTCAAAACGTGGTTCCGGACATCCAGAGGCATCGTCAAAGCCGTGGATGGAGTTTCCTTCGATGTTGCTCCCGGGAAAACGCGGGCCATCGTAGGTGAGTCGGGATGTGGAAAGTCGATCACCGCTCTCTCAATTCTGCAGCTCGTCCCGGAGCCTGCCGGCTATATCGAAAGTGGCAAGATTCACTTTGCTGGCGAGGACATTTTGGAGCGCAGCTGGACGGATATGCGTGGTTTGCGCGGCCGCGAGATCGCGATGATCTTTCAGGAGCCGATGACCAGTCTGAACCCAACGCGGACGATTGGTTGGCAGCTGTCTGAGGCGATGACGGTTCACGGCAAGGATGCTCCCGCGGCACGCGCGCGTGCGCTTGAGCTACTGGAGCGTGTTGGGTTGCGCGACCCGAATGCGGCGCTCAGGCAGTACCCACATGAACTTTCTGGCGGGATGCGGCAGCGCGTCATGATTGCTATCGCGCTTGCGAACAGGCCAAAGCTGCTGATTGCGGATGAGCCGACAACCGCCCTCGATGTCACCGTCCAGGCGCAGATTATGAGCCTCATCAAGGAGCTGCAGGATGAGCTTGGGATGGCGATGCTCCTGATCACCCACGACCTTGGAATTGTCTCGGAAGTCGCACACGATGTGTCGGTGATGTACGCCGGGCAGGTGGTCGAAGCCGCTGCGACACGCGACCTCTTCCGTGATCCGCGACATCCCTACACGCAAGGGTTGTTCGCAAGTCTCCCCGCACGGAACCGACGTGGACAGGACCTTATGACATTGGAAGGCATCGTCCCGGATGCGGCCAACTGGCCGACGGGGTGCCGCTTTGCGGAGCGTTGTGTGCATAGAATGGATGCATGTTCGGCGCCCCCAGCGCTGCATGTAAGCGCAACACATCGCCAGGTCCGGTGTCATTTACCGAGCGCAATGGAGGTAACGAAGTGAGCGCAACGCCCCCGATGTTGGATGTACGCCACCTTGTCAAGCAGTTCCCTAAGCGCGGTGGGATGTTTGGGAAGCGCGAAGTTTTCACCGCCGTGGATGATGTGAGCTTCCAGGTCAACCGCGGTACGACGCTGGCATTGGTCGGCGAGTCCGGCTCTGGGAAGAGCACGGTTGGAATGATGTTGCTTGGTCTCCTTGAGACAACCAGTGGGGATGTGCTTTACGAGGGTCGCCCGGTCATTGGTTTGCGTGGGCCCGAGAGGCTTGCGCTTCGTCGCAAGCTGCAAGTTGTCTTTCAGGATCCCTTTGCGAGTCTCAATGCCCGGATGACGGTGGCTGAGCTCGTGATGGAAGGGATGCGCGTTCACAAAATGTATGCGAACGACGCGGAGCGACGTGCGCGTGCACAGGAACTCCTTGGACAGGTCGGGATGCCGGCGCATGCGCTTGATCGTTATCCGCATGAGTTTTCGGGTGGGCAGCGGCAGCGGATTGCAATTGCGCGTGCATTGTCGGTGGAGCCTGAGTTTCTGGTTTTGGATGAGCCGACGAGTGCATTGGATGTCAGTGTGCAGAGTCAGGTGTTAAACCTCTTACGCCGCCTGCAGCGCGAGCGTGGCCTCACGTACTTGTTTGTGACGCACAACCTGGCGGTGGTTGATTACCTCGCCGATGAAGTCTGTGTGATGGAAAAGGGCAAGATTATCGAGCGTGGGATGGTGGTGGATGTGTTTGATCATCCCCAGCATCCAACAACGGTGAGGTTGCTCGCTGCGGTTCCAAAAGTGGAGATGTAGGTCGCTTCGCAGCGCCGTTGGTTTTGGATATTGGGCTACACGGCGTGTTCGATTCCAAATCCTCTGCGTAGGGGCGGGCCGCTGTGCCCTCCCGTGCCTGACGGCTTTTCATTTGGTGTTGGATGTTAGGCTTCACGGCGTGTTCGGTTACGGCCGTCACCAAGACGACCGGGATGATCACCAGCTCCCGCCGGGTGTTTGGTTCCCGCAATCGCGGGAATGGGATGTTTTGTCTTGTGTCC
>CAZSGJ010000133.1:0-6261 GCA_964606305.1 uncultured Armatimonadia bacterium | reverse complement strand
CGTCTCGCGCGGCTCAAGGATATCGAGGCCAACCAAGGGCAACAACAAAGCAATCACCGGTAGGTGTAAGATACGGGTGCTATGAGATTTGCCCCTGCATTCGTACTCTCCGCTGTTGTTGCTGCGTCCGCATTTACGGTCAATGCGCACCCCGCACTACAGGTCCAACCGACGATTGTCTCTCCGAACGTCACCGGTAACATCCAGCACGCGCCCATCAACGAGCAAAGTGGTCTGGTAAAGAGTCGGCACTTCAAAGATACATGGTGGGTGCACAATGACTCCGGCGACAGTGCACGCATCTTCGCAGTCAAGCTGGATGGCAGTGTTATCTACCCGCCGTTTTTACGCGACATCCGCACTGGCAAAGTGGATTCCAAGAATCCAAAGATGCTCTATCAGGGCATCCCTGTCGACCTCGCTGCGAACCATGACTGGGAGGACATCACGACGGATGGCACCAACCTCTACATCGCGGATACAGGTAACAATGGCAATGCCCGGCGTGATCTTGGCGTCTATGTCGTGCCAGAGCCAAACCCTGCAGCAGCAGAACGTGCTACCGCAGTTCGACGTATCTCTATTCGCTACCCTGACCAAACAGCCTTCCCGGATCCGCAAAATTGGCAGTTTGACTGCGAGGCCGTGTTTTACTACCGTGGCAGGCTATGGTTCCTGACCAAGCACCGAATGCCGGGCAAGATTGCTATCCCTCAGACAGGTACAAAGCTGTATGCAATGCCAATGAAGGTTGTGCAAGGCGATGTCAATGTCCTCGAAAAGAAAGATAGCATGCCGGATCTGGGCGGCTGGGTTACGGGGGCGTCCGTGTCACCCGATGGCCGTACGCTGGCCGTATTGACGCACTTCCCAAAGGCCTGTGTGTGGTTATTCGAGCTGGATGGCAAGTCTGAAAAGCTGCTGCAAGGGAAAAAGCATCAGGTCGTAATCCGAGATTCCGGTCAATGTGAGGCAGTTGCATTCGATGACAACGACACTGTGATTGTCAGTAATGAAGAGGGGCGCCTGATGGCGATAGACATGCCTCGCTGAGGACGTTGCGGTGCGATTCATTGTTTAGTGCAGATATAGGGTACGCTAGGAGAAACTCCAGCGATGAGGTGATGGACATGAAGGACGTTTTGAACACAGTTTTGGCACTCGGTTTGCTTGGCATGATGACCGGCGCACAGGCCGGTGGACCAGCACCTAAGAGCGTGCATGACTTTACAATGAAGCGCATCGATGGCAAGCAGCAGAAGCTTAGCGCTTACAAGGGTAATGTTGTCCTCGTGGTCAATGTTGCTAGCAAATGCGGACTGACCCCTCAGTATGAAAAGCTTCAGGCTCTGTACGCAAAGTACAAAGACAAGGGGCTTCGTATCGCAGCCTTCCCGGCAAACAACTTTGGCGCGCAGGAGCCAGGCACGGACACTGAAATCTCTCAGTTCTGTACACTCAACTACAAAGTCTCGTTTGACATGTACAGCAAGATCAGTGTGAAGGGCGCGGATATCCATCCGCTATACCAATACCTGACTACCCTTCCAAAATATAAGGGCGATATCGCATGGAACTTTGGTAAGTTCCTCGTTGATAAGAATGGTCAGGTCATTGCCCGCTTCGAACCGGCAACAGACCCAACGGCTGAAGATGTGGTCAAGGCTATCGAGACGGCACTCGCAGCAAAGTAAGTTTTTTCTTCGACTGGTTGAAGGACCACTCCACAGCTTGTTGGGTGGTTTTTCTTATTTCTTCTATGATGGTCTGAACGGCTATTCAAAGAACGGAAGTAGTGCTATCTAGGCAGCACTCGCCGCAAAGTAACTTCTTTCTTTTGCAGTATGAAGGACCACTCCATAGCTTGTGGGGTGGTTTTTCTTATTTCTTCTATGATGGTCTGGATGGCTAATCAAAGAATGGAAGCAGTGCTATCGAGACGGCACTCGCAGGAAAGTAAGTCTGTCTATCCAGTAAATGGAAACCACCCCGCGTCATGCTGGGGTGGTTTTTTCTATGTCAAGTAAGCTTCCAACAGGCTATTAGGCGCGGAACTAAGCTCACGCCCGTGCGTCGTTAGCAGGAATATTTACATCCACGTGGTAACTAACATTATGTTCACCCGCTTAACACAACAGTCATCGACTGGATTGCCATTGCGAATTGGAATCGCGACATACTCTCTTCGGATGGTACCGACGGACCAGGCCATCGCTGTCTGTAAACGTCTCGGTATCGAGACCTGCTCTATCAAAGATGTTCACCTGCCGCGTAAATCCACTGCCGCAGAGCGTAAAGCAGGCTATCAAAAGTGGGTGGATGCCGGAATAACTCCACTGAGTGCCGGAAATATCGGACTTCCGGACAATGAGGAGGCCATTCGGGATGCCTTTGTCTACTGCAAAGAAATCGGTGTGCCAACCATGGTTTGTACGCCCGAAATAGCATCCCTTTCTCTACTGGACCGTCTTTCACAGGAATATGCAATCAATGTTGCTATCCACAATCATGGACCGGAGGACAAAAAGTTCGGCGACCCGGACATCGTCATGGGACACATCGGCAAAATGAACCCCCGGATGGGTCTCTGTGTAGATGTCGGACATGCTGCACGTAATGGCAAAAATCCGGCCGACCAGATTCGCAAATATCGTGACCGTGTCCATGATGTTCACTTCAAGGATGTCAAAGCTGGTGCAAAGGGTCTTGCCGTTGGCTCGGCCATCGAAGTTGGACGTGGCTCGCTCGACATCGCGGGCATCTTCAAAGCATTAATAGATATCAACTTTGCGGGAAACGTCGGCATCGAGTACGAGAAGAGCGATACCGAACCGATTGTCGGCTTGGCAGATTCCGTCGGGTTTATGCGCGGAACGCTGGCGCAGCTGCGTAAGCGCTGAGTTGCGTATTCTCAACTATTGGACAAGGCCTGGTGGACGTGTCCCACGTCCCCTGGCCTTGCCTGTCAACGTATCGCCAAGCTCGGTCCGGGCACGCTCTGCCTCCGCTAGCATCGCACGTAAAACCACCGGACGCTTCGCCGACATATCCACCGTTTCACCTGGATCGGCATAAATGTCATACAACGCCAGCGGCGTTTTTACATTGGTGTAGCTGACGGGTTTACCACCTTTTGCCACCGGCTGATTAATCAATGTTCGATACGTGTGTGGCAGGATTAGCTTCCAGCGCCCCTTACGCACCGCTTGAAGCTCATTCGTGTTGTAATACGTCCAGTACACACGCTCATCTGATGTTGGCGTATCGCCACGTACAAGGTTTTCTCCAATATCGTAGCCATCCACTGCATGCTTACCAGAACCTGCTCCGACAATACGCCGTAATGTTGGTAAAATGTCTATCGTCATCGCCGGTTGGGTTGTCGTTACACCTTGTGGAATGACTCCTGGCCACGATGCGATCATCGGGACACGGATACCACCCTCCCAGCTCGTCCCTTTTCCCTCTCGCAGGTCACCGCGCGACCCCGCGTGCTCTCCGTAGGATAGCCAGGGCCCGTTATCCGATGTGAAGACAACAAGTGTATTCTCCGTCAACCCAAGCTGTTTCACACGGGCAAGGATTTGGCCGATGCTGTCATCGATTTCGCCTATGACATCCGCATACAAACCCTTACCCGTTCGCCCAGTCCATTTCTTGCTAGCATAGAGCGGCACATGCGGCATCGAGTATGGCATGTAGAGAAAGAATGGCTGTCGATGACTGCGGTCGATGAAACCCAGAGCCTCTCGTGTGCAGTCCGCGGTGATATTTCGCATGCTCTCCGGAGTGACATCCGGGTCAATAATCTCACGATTACGACGCAGCTGGAGCGGGGGGTAGGCTTTTGGCGCCTCCGGATGCCGCGGCCACATATCGTTTGAATACGGGTAGCCAAACGAGAAGTCAAAGCCGTGGCTGTTTGGATGGAAGATATCCTGATGACCAAGGTGCCACTTCCCAATACATGCCGTCGTGTAGCCACGGGTCTTTAGCATTTCTCCAATGGTCTGTTCATCGGATGAGATGCCATTTTTAGAGTTGGGGCCCAGTGCACCGTGAATGCCGATGCGATTTGGATAACATCCCGTAAGCAGACCTGCCCGGCTCGCACTGCAGACGGCTTGGGCAGAATAAAAGCTGGTAAACCGATTCCCACTGGCAGCGAGGCGATCGAGATTTGGAGTTATGTTCGTCTTTGAGCCAAAACATCCAAGGTCTGCATAACCAAGGTCATCTGCAAAAAAGAGGATGATGTTCGGGAGGCGTCGGGGTTCCATTGGGTGAGTATACAGAAAACACCCCGGTCTGGCTGACCGGGGTGTAATCGTTCTTATACAGGCTTATATCCTGCGATAGTGCCCGCTTAGAGTTCGCGTTGGATTTGACGCATTTCGAAGAACTCGAACTGATCGCCTTCAACGATATCGTTGTAATCGCGAATGGTAAGACCACATTCGTAGCCTTCCTGTACCTCGCGGACATCATCCTTGAAGCGCTTAAGCGTATCAATATCACCGGTATGGATAAGCGCTCCATCACGGAAGACACGCACCTTGAAGTTACGCTTGGTGTAGCCCTTGTCGATATAAATACCGGCAATCTGGCGACCACCAGGGAGCTTGAACATTTGGCGGATGACCGCATGTCCGGTGATGTGCTCTTCGAAGATTGGTGGAAGAAGGTTGAGCATCGCTTCCTTGACTGCATCGATCAACTCATAGATGATCTTGTAGTTTCGGATTTGAACGTGTTCCTTCTCAGCCTTGCGCTCGACGGAGCCTGCGGTACCGACATTGAAGCCGATAACCAGACAGTTCTTGTCGTTTGCCTGTCGGTCCGATGACACGAGCTGGATATCAGACTCGCTGATCGGTCCAACCGCTGCCTGAAGAATCTTGACGCGGACTTCCTCATTGCCAAGTGGCTCAAGGCTCTCACGGATTGCTTGGACAGAGCCCTGAACATCGGCCTTGATAACAAGGTTGAGTTCCTTGGCTGCGCCAAAGCGGAGGGTGTGATAGAGCTGCTCGAGGGTTTGGCGACCGCCAACTTCGAACTTCTCTTCACGCCGTGCGACATCACGCTCTGCAGCAAGACGACGCGCTTCCTTTTCATCCTTGACGACCTCGACGGAGTCACCGGCCATCGGAGTTCCACCAAGCCCTACGATTTCAACAGGGAACGATGGACCTGCAGTCTTGATCGGCTTTCCTGCATCATCGGTGAGAACACGTGCTTTACCGAACTCGGTTCCGGCGAGAACGACATCACCTTGCTTGAGCGTTCCGTTCTGAATCAGAACCGTCGCAACCGTGCCACGTCCACGCTCGAGCTTGGCTTCGAGGACCGTTCCCCGAACCTTGCCATTAGGGTCAGCCTTCGGGTCTACGACAGCTTCGCTGACTAGCAGGATGGCATCAAGGAGGGTATCAATCCCTTCACCGGTCTTTGCAGACAGGTTGACGGTCTGGATGTCTCCACCGTAGGCTTCCGGAAGCATTTCGTATCGGGTAAGATCGGTAAGAACGCGTTCCGGATTGCTCGTCGGGAGGTCACACTTGTTGACGGCGACGATGATTGGAACGCCGGCTTCCTTTGCCACCCGAATGGATTCCTCGGTCTGCGGCATGATGGAGTCATCTGCTGCGACAACAATCACGATGATGTCGGTGACGGATGCACCACGTGCGCGCATCGATGAAAATGCAGCGTGACCAGGTGTGTCGATGAAGGTAATCTTTTGGCCGTTGCGCTCGGTTTGATAGGCACCGATGTGCTGCGTGATTCCGCCGGCTTCTCCCGCGGCAACCCGTGCACGACGGATCGAGTCAAGGAGAGTGGTTTTACCATGGTCGACGTGCCCCATGATCGTCACCACTGGTGGACGATGGACTGGTTCGCCATCGGTTACGCTAACAACCTTGCGCTCAAGCTTTGGCTTTGCCTGATTGGATGCCTTCTTTGGAGCCGTGTCATCTTTCGAGCCAACGACAGCTACGACCGGGATATTCCGATTGTATTGCGGTGTTGGGACCGTGAACGGAACTGACGGAGCGGGGAGGTCTTTGAGTTTGTCTGCTGGATCAGCAGGCTTTTGTCCGGATGGTGAAGGCTTACCCTGAGCCGCTGGAGCAGCAGGTTTTGCTGGAGCTGCTGGCTTAGGCGCTGGCGTCGGATTTTCTTTTGCGGCTTTCGCCTTCGCAACCGCTTCACGTTCTGCGACTGTCTCTTCTTCAGAGCGCAGTGCACGTACGAGAA
>CAZSGJ010000132.1:0-6397 GCA_964606305.1 uncultured Armatimonadia bacterium | reverse complement strand
GCACCGGGACTTTACTCGTCGCAAGCTTGAGGTCGTACGCAGTACCGAGCTTCAAATCACCGGCATCAAACCAAACAACATCTGCAGCAGCCGTTGTCGCTACGGTGACACGCTGCCCCGTTGGCACAAGCCAGTCACCACGGCTGATATCGACTTCATCCTCAAGAACAACGGTAATGGCATCACCTGCAATTGCGTCGGTGAGTGGACCATCATAGGTATCGATTCCAACAATTCTGGATGTCCGTAAGCTAGGGTAAACAGTCACAGCATCGCCTACATGCAGCGCCCCACTGGAAACCGTGCCGCTAAAGCCCCGGTAGTCCAGGTTTGGACGGTTCACATATTGCACGGGAAACCGGGTGAGCTCACCGGTTGACTTTGTAATCTGCACCGTTTCAAGAAATGGAAGCAATGCCGGCCCCGCGTACCAGGGGCTTACGCCGGACTTGGTTACCACATTGTCGCCTTTGAGCGCACTTACGGGAAAGACTGCGGCATCGGTGATGCCAACGCGCTTTGCCAGCTGGTGGACATCGGCTTCGATTTCCCGAAAGCGCGATTCGCTCCAATCCACGATATCCATTTTGTTGACGGCAACGGCAATATAGCGAATGCCAAGCATGGCGCAGAGCGTGGCGTGGCGCCGGGTTTGAATCTGAACACCATGGCGAGCATCAATAAGGAGGATTGCGATGTCCGCGTGGCTTGCCCCCGTGACCATATTGCGCGTGTACTGCTCGTGGCCAGGCGAGTCCACCAAAATGAACTTACGCGCGGTTGTAGAAAAGTAGCGATAGGCCACATCGATGGTGATGCCCTGCTCACGCTCCGCCTGGAGGCCATCGACGAGCATCGCCAGCTCAAGATCTCCATCAGCATTGACACCCTTTTGGTCATTGCGAAGTGCAGCGAGGTGATCATCATAGAGCTGCTGGGAGTCATGCAGAAGACGACCTATCAGTGTTGACTTTCCATCATCTACGGAGCCACAGGCCAGAACGCGGAGCAGGCTTTTGTTTTTGTGTTGTTCGAGATAGCCGAGGACACCAAGGGTGTCCAGCTCGGACATAAGTGTTGGTTCCATTTAGAAGTAGCCCTCCCGCTTTTTCTTTTCCATCCCAGCCTGGTCATCATCGATTACACGGCCCTGACGCTCGCTGGTGCGCGCGCGTAGCGTTTCCTCAACAACCGCCTCGAGGGTGGTGGCGTTTGAGCGAACAGCTCCGGTCAGCGGGTAGCAACCCAGTGTGCGGAAACGCACCATTTCATGGCGCACTTCCTCTCCGGGAAGAAGCTCCATACGATCATCGTTGACCATTATCAGGACGCCATCGCGCTCGACAACCGGCCGCTCGGCGGCGAAGTAAAGGGGAACCATCGGGATATTTTCCTGGAGGATGTAGACCCAGATATCCAGCTCGGTCCAGTTTGAGAGTGGGAAAACGCGGATACTTTCGCCATCATTGATGTCACCGTTGTAGATGTTCCAGAGCTCGGGGCGTTGATTCTTCGGGTCCCAGCGGTGGTTTCGGTCGCGGAAGGAATATACACGTTCTTTGGCGCGTGACTTTTCTTCATCCCGGCGCGCGCCACCAAATGCCGCATCAAAGCCGTATTTGGAGAGCGCCTGCTTGAGGCCAACGGTCTTCATGATGTCGGTATGTTTTGCGCTCCCGTGAACAAAGGGGTTGATGCCCATCGCGACGCCATCCGGGTTTCGGTGGATGAGCAAGTCGAGGTCATACGTACGCATGATTTGATCCCGAAATGCATACATTTCCTTGAACTTCCACGTCGTGTCGACATGTAGAAGTGGAAACGGAATCCGTCCCGGCGCGAAGGCTTTCTGGGCAAGATGCAGGAGGACACCACTGTCTTTGCCGATGGAATAAAGCATCACCGGCTTCTTAAACTCAGCGGCTACCTCCCGCATGATGTGAATGGCTTCCGCCTCCAGCTGTTGTATATGCGTACGCAATTCGGACATCCCTTGCTTAAACCTCATCCCAAACACCAATCTTGTTGTAGAGCTCTCTCGAAACACTACTCAGCCGTGGCAACCCCATCCCCAAACCACCGTAATTGGTTAGCCAGAGCGGCGACTTCGCCAATGACAACAAGCGCTGGGCTTTCGATACCATTGCGTTCAATCAAGTCAGGGAGGTCGTCCAGCGTTCCGGACACAACCCGCTGCGTTGGCCGGGTGCCATCCTCGATAATCGCAACCGGAGTGGAAGGACATCTTCCATGTGCGATCAGGCGTTCGCGATAAAGCGGGCTGGTCCCAAGCCCCATATAGACGACAACCGTCTGCTGGCTGGCAGCAAGCGATTGCCAATCGGGCTCACGGCCATCCTTACGCGTATGACCGGTAACCAGCTGGATGGTCTGCGCAAAGTCGCGGTGTGTTAGCGGGATGCCGGCGTAGGCAGAGCACCCGGCGGCGGCGGTGATACCAGGAACGACTTGAAAGCGAATACCATGTGCCGCGAGGGCTTCGCACTCTTCCCCGCCGCGACCATAAATGAACGGATCGCCTCCCTTGAGGCGGCAGACACGCTTCCCCTCTTTGGCTGATTTCACAAGCAAGGTGTTGATCTCATCTTGTGGAAGCGTATGCTTGCCAGCGCTTTTCGCAACGCTTATACGCTCTGCATCCCGGCGGGCAAGGGCCAGAATCTCATTTGAGACAAGGCCATCGTGGACGATGACATCTGCTTTGTGCATACACTGCAAGGCCTTTATTGTGAGGAGCTCGGGATCTCCGGGGCCCGCACCTACGATATAGACCTCCCCGGTTGCATCGGTTCCCCCTTCGAGCAGAGTCGAAAAGAGCGTGTCTGCGTCAGAACGCTTGCCAGCAGCGAGAACACCCGGAATCGGCCCCGTAAAAAACATCTCCCAAAACCGTCGCCGCTGGTCAAATGGCAGCGCATCTTTTACACGCTGACGCATTTCTTTCGCAAACTGGCCGGCGAGCGCAACGGATGCGGGAATCCACGCCTCCAGTTTTTCGCGCAGCTGGCGGGCAAGGACGGGCGCATGTCCTCCACTGCTGATGCCGATGATGATCGGCGAGCGGTCGATGATCGCCGGGAAGATAAAGCGGCTATGTGCCGGGTCATCCACGGCATTCACTAATATGCCCGCAGCCTCGCAGGCTTTGAAAATGACATCGTTGAGCGCTTCGTCATCGGTGGCCGCGATAACCAGGCGTGCCCCTTGGATGTCCGCGACATCGAATGCGCGCTCTACAACGGTGAGTCCAGCTTGTGGAAGCGTCGAAAAGCCGGGGTCGACTTCTTCACCGATCACTGTCACGGATGCGCCAGCTTCAAGTAGCAGCCGCGTCTTACGCAGGCCAATCTCCCCCGCACCAACCACAAGGACGGGCTGCTTGGTGACATCGATGTAAAGTGGGAGAAACTCCATCGTCAGATGCCACTCTCGGGTTTCACGTGGAGTCCACATTCACGGACAAGCCCGCCAAAGCGCGTTTCTTCTTCCGTCATCCCGAGTGTCAGCGGACGGGTTGAGTGCGTATCCCCGATACTGACATAGCCCTGCTCAAACAGCGGATGGTAGGGAAGATTGTGCAGCTCGAGATAGCGGTGAACATCCTGCTTTGTCCAATCGGCAATAGGTTGAACCTTAATGCGAGCTCCAGCGACATCTATAAACGGAGTGTCGGTACGGCTGCTGGCCTGCTCGCGCCGGAGGCCGGTAAACCAGGTATTCACACCTAGCTCATCGAATTTAGTGTCAAGCGGCGCGACTTTATTCCGGTGGTTGTAGGCCTTAATGCCATCGATTCCCTGCTCCCACTGCTTTCCGTAGCGAGCTTCCTGCCATGCGGGTGAGAGCTCAGCCCGGCAAACCACGAGATTCAGATTCAGTCTGGATGTCAGCGCATCCATAAACTGATACGTCTCGGGAAACAGATAGCCTGTATCAACGACCACGACGGGAATCCCGGGAGCGTGTTGCGTGACAAGATGAAGCATCACCGCAGCCTGCACCCCAAAACTGCTCGTAATCACATGACGCTCTGGTGTATTTTCGATGGCCCATGCGACACGTGCATCCGCAGTCAGCCCTGCGAGGAAGCGATTCGTTTCCCCGAGGGCTGTGCCGGTTGACAAGTCGGCTGCGGTTAGCACCTGTTAGGCTCCGACAATCCCGACGCGGTGTACAAAGTCACCGAAACGCTCTCCTACGATTCGCTCAGCGGAATAGCGTGCGAACAGTGCATCGGTTTCCGCGAGGATTGTCGCTTCCGTAATGTTTTCCTTGTAAAGCGTGTTTAGCCGCGTACCGAGGCCATTGCCACCGATATGCATGTTGTAGCGACCGGGTGCTTTGCCGACAAAGCCAATTTCAGCAACATACGGACGCCCACAACCGTTTGGACAGCCAGTCATGCGGACAACGATTGCATCCTTATCGATGCCATGCTTGGCCTGAAGGGCTTCGTAGTGCGTGATGAGGTCAGGGAGGTAGCGCTCAGCCTCTGCCATCGCCAGTGCACAGCTCGGCAGCGCCACACAAGCCATCGAGTTTTCGCGAAGCACCGTAAGGTCTCGGCCATAGAGACCGTGTGCCCGCGCGATGTCCTCGATTTGCTTGCGGTCATCCGGGGCGACCCCCGCGACGATGATGTTCTGGTTTGCCGTCATCCTGAAATCGCCTTTATGTACCTTTGCGATTTCAAGTAGGCCCGTTTTGAGCGACCGTCCCGGAAAGTCCAGAATGCGTCCATTTTCGATGAAGAGCGTGAGGTGATGTTTGCCATCCTCCCCGGCAACCCACCCGAGGCGATCACCCTGCTGGGTAAAGGTTACGGGCACAGGAGGCGCAAAGGTGACGCCACTCCGCGCTTCGACTTCCTTGCGGAAGGCATCGACGCCCATCCGGTCGATGGTGTATTTGAGGCGTGCGTGTTTACGGCTCTCGCGGTTACCAAAGTCACGCTGTGTTGTCAGGATTGCCTCGGCGACCTTTAGGGTGTCATCCGGATGGATAAAGCCAAGGTCACTCGCAAGGCGTGGATACGGGTCAGGTTCTCCATGCGTTGCGCCCATGCCACCGCCAGCAGTTACATTGAAGCCTGTCAGGACGCCATTCTCCGCAATCGCAATAAAGCCAAGGTCGTTTGTGTAGACATCCACATCGTTGTGCGGCGGAACCACGACAGCCGTCTTGAACTTGCGCGGAAGATACGTTGGGCCGTAGATCGGCTCATCCTCAGGCTCAGAGCTTGCGACCTTCTCGTTGTCAATCCATATCTCATGGTACGCGCGTGTCTTCGGCAAGAGGTGCTCACTGATACGCACTGCCCACTGATAGACCTCTTTATGCAGGCTGGATTCGATTGGGTTTGTTGTCGCGAGAACGTTGCGATTGACATCCCCGCAAGCGGCAATCGAATCGAGCAGCACGCTGTGCAGCCCTTGGATTACTGGCCGGATATCACCTTTGAGGATGCCATGGTACTGGAATGTCTGTCGTGTGGTCAGCCGGATGGAGCCACTCATCGTGAGCTCATCGGCGATATTGTTGATGGTCAGCCATTGCTTTGGTGTACAGACGCCTCCCGGGACACGGGCACGGAGCATAAAGGAGTGAAGTGGCTCCAGCTTTTGTTCTTTGCGTTCGGCACGAATGTCCCGGTCATCCTGTTGATAAAAGCCGTGAAACTTCGTGACCTGTGTATCATCCGCAGCCAATGCACCCGTGATTTCGTTTTGAAGTCCATCGGTAATCGTCCCGCGCAGGAAGTTCGACCGGGTCTTAATGCCCTCATTCGCTGACAGTTTCTTCTCGCTCATCAATACACATCCCTTTGGTAACGGCCGCTTGCACGGAGGTCATCGAGGAGCACTTCTGCCCCATCTGGGTCGAGGCCAGCCTGCTCGGAAACGATTTCGAGGAGCGCGGTGTGGACATCCTTTGCCATCCGCTGGCCATCGCCACAGATATAAATGTGAGCACCATCCTGTATCCACTGATAAAGCTCCGTTGCATGCTTACGCAGCTTGTCCTGAACATAGATTTTGTGCGCCTGATCGCGTGAGAAAGCGACATCGAGTTTCGTCAGCGTTCCACGCGAGAGATAGTCCTGCAGCTCAACTTGGTAGAGGAAGTCTTCGGTGAAGTGTGGATTGCCAAAGAACAGCCAGGACTTGCCAGTTGCGCCCGTGGCATCGCGTTCCTGCAGAAATGCGCGGAATGGCGCGATTCCGGTTCCAGGACCAATCATGACGATCGGTGTTTCCGGACCCACCGGGAGGCGGAAGTGGTCATTCGGCTCGATGTAAACGCGAACCGTATCACCCGGCTCAGAGCGGCTACCAATGAATCCGCTTGCGCCACCTTCGCGCGTGGCGCCATCCAC
>CAZSGJ010000131.1:1297-6417 GCA_964606305.1 uncultured Armatimonadia bacterium | reverse complement strand
TTGGTTTCGCGCATCATACACCGCAAACACTCCATCGCATCATCGCGGCGGCCGTACGGCACAAAGATATGGTCATGGTAGTACGCGGAGACGGCATTTACTGGAATGTCCATCGCGGCAAGTGCTGTCGTAATCGCAGCGAGAAAGCCCACCGCCTCGAGGCTGGAGTGGATAGATAGCGTGATCATCGACCAAATCGGCAAGTCGTTATCAGTTGGTGTTGCCGGGCTGATAATCGTGATGCCCTCTTGCTCCCGAAACATCAAAATGGCCGTCTCCAATGTCGCCGCGTCGAAGGAATCTACGGATGTCCGAAAGACCCATTTGCCATCCATGAGATGTGGCTGCATCGTTTTCAGGAGCGCATCGAGGTTACGTTCACCATCCATGGAGTCACTCTACGGTATGCACGATGTGATAGAGCGAGTCACGGTCAGTCACCGATAAGTTTGAGCCGCTCAAGTGCCGATGTCAGCTCATCAGGCGTCAGTGAGTCAACCTGAACCCGCTTGTCGCGCCCGGTGTGTCCGGAAACCAGTGTCAAACCGCTGGGGCGCGTGCCGATGGCATCTGCAACAGCCTTAATCACCGCCGCATTCGCCTTGCCATCCGCCGGCGCAGCCGTCACCCGAACCGCGATAACGCCATCCGCGCGGCGTCCCACGACCTCCGTTCGGTCTGCCCGCGGCGTGACGCGCAGGGTAAGTATTGGGGATGCCGACATGGCACCACCTTACCGCAAGCAAAACCATCACCACCGTAGAATGCCAGCCATGGATATCCGATTTCCTGAGCCGGACGTCTCAAAGGTTCACGCGATGGTTACCCGGCAGTTTCCGGAGTTGGCTGACCTCGAAATCCGCCCCGTCGATGTGAGCGGCTGGGATAACAGAACATTCCGTTTGGGAGATGAGCTGTTAGTCCGGATGCCGAGTGCCGCGCACTATGTCGCTCAGGTCGAAAAAGAGCAGCGCTGGCTTCCAATTCTAAGTCGAAGCATTTCGTTATCTATCCCGATGCCCGTTGCGAAAGGGATGCCGTGTGGTGAGTTTCCCCACCCTTGGAGCATTTACAAGTGGTTACCGGGTGAATCGCTTTCCTCCAACCCGGATGTCGACCAGAAGGCTCTTGCTAAATCACTGGCAGAGTTTCTTCGCGAGCTGCAAGCCGTTCCGACAACGGATGCCCCACTCCCTGGACCGCACTGCTTTTATCGTGGGGCGCACCTTAGTGTTTATGATGCCGAAACACAGCAAGCCATTGCTGCGCTTGCCGGTATTGTGGATGTTGATGCGGTATCGACTGTCTGGAGCAAGGCGCTTCGCTGTCCTTATTTCGGAGAGCCAGTTTGGTTTCACGGCGATATCGCTCCCGGGAACCTCTTAGTGACAGATGGGCTGCTGAGTGCGGTGATCGACTTTGGCTGTTGTGGCGTCGGTGACCCGGCGTGTGATCTGGCATTTGCATGGACGGATCTTGATACGGATGCCCGTGCATGCTTTCTCAGTGAAGTTGGTTCAGATGCAAATATGACATCGCGCGCTATGGGATGGGCACTTTGGAAAGCATTGATCACCGCCGTGGATTGTGTTGATAGAGATGCTCAGAGCTGGCAGAGGTCAATGAAAACTATCCGCAATGTCCTACGGGTAGCGTAGGAATAAATCCTGGGATCCACACCGGTAGGGTGTAGTACGCACTTGGGAACTTTATGTACATCCACTTTGGTACAATCGGGGTATCCGCAAGGATGACATTTTCCGGGAATCTGAAACGAAAAGCATGTTTAGTCGTCTGATCAATCTCATCAAGTCGTGGTTTGGATTCGGGCTGGACAAGCTCGAAAACCCAGATATTTTGCTCGACCAGGCAAAGCGTGAAATGCACGAGATGCATTCACGTAATCGTGAGCGTGCTGTCGCCGCGATTACGCAGAAAAACAACCTCCAATCCATGGTGGTTGAGCTGGAAAAGCAAATCGCCAACCTTCAGGCAAAGGCTGAGTTTGCCTTGAAGAAGGGTGAGCGCGATCTCGCTGTACAGCTGCTGACCGAGAAGCAGGCGATTGAGTCATCCCTTGGATCCACGAAAGAAGCGTTGGAACAAGCTATTCAAACATCTGAGCAGGTTAAAGAGCACATCAAGCGCGAAGAGGAAATGATTCGCCGCAAGACGGCTGAAGCGCTGCAGCTAAAGGCTCAGTGGAAGTCCGCTCAGATTCAGAATGAAATGGAAAAGGCTCTTGGCGCGATGGGCCAGTTCGAGCAGGCTGAGACTGCATTTGGGCGTGCCAAGGAAAAGATCACCCAATCACACCACGAGTCCCGTGCACGCGCTGAGCTGGGCAAAGGCCGTGTGGAGAGCCGTCTGGCTGGCCTCGAGGATATCGAGCGCAGTGCTGCAGCAGAAGCGGAACTTGCTGAGCTCGAGCTAAAGCTTGGCCTTTCCAGTGCTCCACTGCCACAGCAAACCGCATCGGCTGCACCACAAACAGATGTTGAGCGCCAGCTGGCAGAGCTCGAAGCAAAGCTGGGCACAGGCGGTTCCGGGTCAACAACGGGAACCAACTAACCCATGTGCCGGATGCTTGCGGTCATTGGTCGCCCCGGCTCCGCAGAGCTTGACCCATATATGCATTTGGTGTCTGCACAGCATTCGCTGCGCTCGCAGTGCGAGCGTGCGTTTGTGCCCCCGGGAAATGAGCCCGGCCACAAGGATGCGTGGGGTGTTGGCTGGTTCGACACCGATGGCCGTGTATCGCTGATTCGCGAATCCGGCGCGGCGAGTGAGTCGCCTTACTATGTTTTCGCATCCCAGGTCAGCGGTCGTGACCATGCCGGCTCTGGCCCTGCGAATGTGCTGATTGGCCATCTTCGCAAGGCTGTCTCCGGAGCGGTAAATAGCGAGAATGCGCATCCTTTCCGGGTCACGACCCCCGAAGGTGTTAGTCTGCTTATCTGCCACAATGGCCACGTCCGGGACAGCGCGCTTGACTCGCTGCGCGGCGACCTCCGGGATGCCGGCATGCAAGGCGCATCCACGCGTGACTGCGATTCCGCTGTCCTTGCTGAGTGGCTTGCGCTGCAGGTTGGGGATGCCCGGGATGGCGATGGCATCGCGGCAGCACTCGCGGCTGCATTTGATGAGCTCCTTTTCCGTGCACATGCAACGGATGTCCCATACGAAGCGTATACAGGATTGAACGTGCTGGTTGCGAGTCCGTATGGCCTCGGCGTGCTGCGTTGGTTCAGTCGCTGGGCGGATTACTATACGCTGTGGGAATACCGCTCGGATGATGGATTCCTCGTGACGAGTGAACCAACACATCTTACGGACCGATTCCGGCTGATACAGCCAGGCAACTTTCGTTGGTATACCCCTGATGGCGAGCTGGCATCATCGGTGTTGCTCTCCAATGCGCAGTTACAGCAGGAACCAGAGGTAGAAGCGTGAGTATCCCGGACCGGATTTACAGACTTGGCAAAGCGTATGCTAACTCGGCTAAGGATCGCCTTGATGAAGCATTGGCGGAGCGTGAGCTGGATGCAGCAACATCAGGCGCGTTGTTGGATGCCGAGTCAGAGTCCGATGCATTGTTACGGCGCGCTCAGGAAAAGATTAATGCATCTCGTGAACGTGCCAAACGTGAGTTAGCGGGTCCTCATACGCAAATAGAATTGCCAAAACCACCGCCATCAACCGTCAAGCCAGGATTCTTTTCGCAAGCTGAGTTGGCGGCCTTTCAAACGCTTGGTATTCCTCCAACCGAAGACTTGTCGAAGGTGCAGGCTACGTACCAACAGCTTGCTGGGCGAGCGGACAGCCGGCGTTTCCCGGAAGGCAGTATGGAGCAGCAGGCAGCCGCACAAATACTGGAGCGCATCAACAGCGCGTATGACACAGTCCGCCGCAAGCTGGACCCGACTGAAAACAGATTCGGGAAGCTCGAGCTGTAGGTTATGGGCTAAGCACCTCTCACTGCGATTAGGGTTCTGTCGAACTCACGGTTCAAACACAATCGAAACGTCATCCCATGTAGGTTTATAAATATGGAAAAACCCCATCCCGGAGGTCGAATTCGGGATGGGGTTTTATTGTTGTAAGTCGTTTAGGCTTACGGCTTTTTGCCACCGCGGCCACCCTGAGGTGCTCCGCCTGGTGCGCCACCTGGGCCGCCCATTCCTGGACGTCCACCGCCGGGGCCACCCATCATTCCACCGCCGCCCATCATGCCTTGGAAACGCGCCCGCATTTCCTTTTGGACATCTTCCATCTTCTTCTTTTGAGCAGGTGTCAGAATTTTCTCGATGGCAGCCTTGGTGTCATCATCAAGCTTTTTGCGCTTCGCAGCGCTGTCTTCCAAGACCTTGTCAGCCTTCTTCTTTTGGTCTGGTGTGAGTCCGAGCTCTTCGATGATACGTGCCATCGGGTTACGGCGCTGGCCGCCACCCATACCACCGCCGCCCATCATCCCGCCGCCGCCGCGCATACCGGGTCCACCCTGACCACCTGGCATGCCACCGCCGAAGCCTGGGCGTCCGCCGCCAGGACCCTGCGCGAGGACACTGCCACCAATCAGTGCAAGGACAACGCCTGCAAGCAATATATTCTTCATAGGACAACCCTCCTGTCTCTATCTTAGACGGTTCGGTGAAAACCTGTGTTCACAATCGTTTCATAGTTCAAAGAATGTTTGGTGGACTTGCTTTAGTCACATTAGTGACCGCTATCGAATGGCAAATGTCGGGACCACACCTAGCCGCTGATCCAGCAGCTAACAAACATGAATCATGTCGATGCAGATGAATTCTTCCAGTGATGCCAGATGCAACGTCAAATGCTGGAAATACACCAACTCTTCGTTATACTTCCGTTACAGTAATCGTAACGCAGCTGGACTGTGGCGTTCGTCATTGGAAATTGAATTCTATGTTTATGAGCATCAAGCATAATCAGCCAGCTGCACATATGCGTTCAACTGCCGCGGCTACCGGTTTGGCGATACTACTGATGGTATGGGTGGCTAAACCGAGTATTGCTCAAATCCCCGATGGCCAATCGATCAAGGAAAAGCTGCGCTCGACGCTTCCCCCGTGAACGGGCTGACCGGGCGAAGGCTC
>CAZSGJ010000131.1:0-1287 GCA_964606305.1 uncultured Armatimonadia bacterium | reverse complement strand
CCATCGTGCTTCATGGTCTTCTCTATCGCGTTTTTCTCTAGCCTTAACTGCTTCATAGCACTTAAGCCTGCAACAAGGAAAATAAGGATTTTTCTGTTTTGAATTTATTGAATAGTGCAATGGCACTCCACATTCCCTGTTGTTGCAGTTAGTCATTTTTATTTCAAATCCTTAACTCTTGAAGTGCTATGAATATATCAAGATGAGGTTATTAACTATCTCATCGTTGTGTATTGCAACATTTAGCAACAGAAGCAGGGGCATATTCTCCCGGCTAACCTTCTAACGTGGCTGTATGGGCATTGTGGAGCCTCTACTCCCTAAAGGTTTACTGCTGCGGCATGGTGAATCGATGGGCTATGAATCAGCTATCAAAATATCCGCACTTACGTTGGTATGTTTCAAAACTGAGGTCTATCCCCGGTGGCAAGTATCGCTTTGGTGCATCACCTGCTGATAAGAAATCGGGGACTCCAATTACTATGTCTCCGTTCCGTATGGGTGCTACGCCTGTCACTTGGGGTATGTGGAAAGAGTATCGCCAGAGTGTTAGTGTTCCTGGTAAAGGAATCAAACTTCCAAGTGATCCCGGATGGGGTTATCCGGAGGATCACCCTGTGGTGAATGTGTCATGGGAAGACATCATGAATCCGGGTGGGTTTTGTGAATGGGCTAGTGGTATAGCTGGATTCAAACTTACATTACCAACCGATGCACAATGGGAATATGCTGCCCGTGGTGGCAAGGATGGGCTGGAGTATCCGTGGGGTAATGATTTCACTGTACATAAACTCTGGTGTTCTAAAGCAGAATTAGGGGATGCTGGTAAAGCTGCCGCTGTTGATCGTGCGAATCGAATCTATCGTAATGGTTACGGCTTGACCGACATGGTCGGCAATGTCGGGCAATGGTGCGCTGATTATTACAACGATGGTTACCGTCCTAATGGCAAGGATCCAGTCGATACACAAAAGAGTCGAACCCGTTGTATTCGCGGCGGTTCGTGGGACTTCAACGATCCGGTCATCTTCCGGTGCGCTATTCGTCTCAGGGGCAACCCAGATATCGGGAACTACAACGACGGCTTCCGTCTTTCCGCAGGACAAAAGTAGGGTTCTGTTTTCTAATGCCGGTATCAACCGGCATTTTCTCTGATCTGCTGCCCTACCGATACCAGCAGCTTATACTTGCCGCTTTCGGCGGCAATCGGCAACCATTACAAAACCGTTACAGGGCATATTCTCCCGGCTAACCTTCTAACGTGGCTGTATGGGCATTGTGGAGCCT
>CAZSGJ010000130.1:3366-6472 GCA_964606305.1 uncultured Armatimonadia bacterium | reverse complement strand
CAGAGCGGCTACCAATGAATCCGCTTGCGCCACCTTCGCGCGTGGCGCCATCCACTGCATAGCGCACGACCGCGACCGTTGTGTGCACTTCATCCGGGAGCTCGGTCTGGCTGCTGGCGATGGAATAAAGCCTTGGCTGGAGAGGACGAAGTGCCGCTGCGAGCTGGTCTGCTGTCAACGTAACCGGGTTTGCACGCAGGATGTCAGCGATTTGCCGGTCAGCGACTGCGGTGCGCAGCGATGGTTTGTCATCGGAGAGGCTTGTGTAGCGTGCATCCCCTGTCAGTTCAGCGACTTTTGTAACGAAGCCCGGGTAGGCTTGCGTGAGCTCGAAATGGTTCGTCAGCGCATCCGTGAGAGTGAATTCACCAGTTGCAGTCGTAACCACCGCACGGCCATCCGCTCCCGTGATGGTCAAAATCTCATCAACCAATGCGGCATTGTTGGTAAACCAAACGCCTAGCGCATCACCGGGTTTATACGTCAGCCCGCTTCCTTCGAGAGAGATCTCGATATGGCGGACATCCTTTTCGGATCTGCGACCTGTGATTTTCTGATTGACAAGGACCTCAGCAACAAATGGATTTTCCTTTGTCCAAACTGCCGATGAAGCTGTCTGAACGCTTTGTGTCAGCTGCGCTGACGGTGCAGCAGACCCGCTCAGCGCCTTCAGCTTTGTAACGATGTCAGAAATCCAGGTATCGGCTGCAGCTTTATAGTCGACATCCAGCTCGACACGCTCAAGGATACGCGTTGCTCCGAGTGCTTCGAGGCGCGTGTCAAAGTCCTGAGCGGTCTTATTGAAAAACTCGTAGCTAGAGTCGCCGAGGCCGAGAACCGCAAAGTTCAGTCCCTTTAGCTCGGGGGCGCGCTTGCCCATCAGCCATTTGTGGAAAAGCTCAGCACCTTCGGGTGGCTCACCTTCGCCGTATGTCGCCGTAATAATCACCACAGTTTGCTCGGATTTCAGGGCAGCCTGTTTATACGATGCCATATCGGAGACATTTGCAGAGATGCCTACGGCAGCGAGTGCGGCTTGCAGTTTTGTCGCAATCCCCTTTGCATTTCCTGTCTGCGAGCCAAAGAGAATAAGAGGAGCTTTCAGTGCACCTGCGACATCGGAGGTTCCGGCAGCCGTTTCGCCTGTGGAAGTCCCCTGCGAAAGCCGCCCGGCGAGGTAGCCGCTGGTCCACGCAAGCTGCACAGCCGACATCCCGCGAAGCACATCATCGAGAGCAGCCAGCTGCTGCGCCGTCAGAGGGGTTGGAGTCATATCGCCCATCCAATCATCATCACTAAATTCCTTCACCCGGACCGATTGCCACATCTACCGCAAGCGGCGGCATCCAACCATCATCATGCTCTGCAGCAGCCACTGCGGCAACTTCCTTTTCGAGCAAATCCTGCAGCCGCATATGGAGGGCTGTCAAAAATGGGTGCCCATAGACATCCCTTGGATAGGGTGCATCCACTGTGACATCCCCTACCACCCTCCCCGGGCGAGCGGACATGAAGATAATCCTATCGGCCAGGAGGAGTGCTTCATTGAGGGAATGCGTGACAAAGACAATTGTCTTCCCCGTTGCCTGCCAGATCGTGAGCAACTCCTGCTGAAGAAGCGAGCGTGTCTGGGCATCTAGGGCACCGAATGGCTCATCCATGAGGAGGATGTCCGGCTCGAGCATCAGTGCTCGGGCAATCGCAGCACGCTGACGCATCCCACCGGAAAGCTGATGTGGAAATACATCCGCAAACCGCCGCAAATGAACCATCTTGAGCAGAGTATCGGATTGGGACCGCCGCTGGCCGACCGGGACGCCCCGGAGCTTCCAGCCGAACTCGATGTTGTCGCGGATATTCAGCCAAGGAAAAAGTGCAGGCTCCTGGAAAACCATCGCAGCACGCCCCGCGAGCTCCACTGTGCCAGAGGTAGGCTTATCAAGACCCGCGAGCATATTGACAAGCGTAGACTTGCCACAGCCACTTGGACCGATTAACGCAACGAACTGTCCTTTCGGGATAGCGATGTTTGTGGCGGAGAGAGCCACCGTGCCATCCGGGTAGGTCCGCGAGAGGTCAATAGCGTTTATCATGCGCCATCCACTCCCCAGCGGCGGGCAATAAACACTTCGATTGGCCGAAAGGCGATGCGATCGACGAGGAGCCCTAGTACAAGGATGATGAAGATTGTACCGAGGACCATCGCCATGTCATTGAGGTCACGTCCCGTCGTCAGCACATGCCCGATGCCGACTTTGAGGGACTGGGAAAGTAACTCCGCGGCCATGAGGGAGCGCCAGGCAAATGCCCAGGCCTGTCGCATCCCGGCAAGGATTGCCGGAAGGCTTGCCGGCAGCAGCACGTACCACCAGAGCTTGAAGCCACGCGCGCCGAGCATCACACCAGCACGTCCTGTAAGTGGTGAGAGGTTTCGCACTCCGGAGCGTACGGCGAGGATGATGGCAAAGAGCGCCCCCATCACGACAACGAAGAGAACGGCGGCTTCACTCATCCCAAACCAGAGGAGCGCGAGGGGGAACCAACAGATGCTAGGAAGAGACTGAAGACCTCCAATTGCCGGGCTAAGCAGGTCATCCAGCCAGTTGACTTTTGCCAGAAGAAGACCCGTTGGGAGACCGATCAGAGCCGCGATTGCGAAGCCGCTTGCTGCTCGGGCGATGCTGGTGACGGTCGCACCGACTAGGGTGCCATCGGTGGTAGATGACTTAATGAAGTCAATAACATCGGATGGCGGTGGCACGAGGTAGGGCGGCCAGATGGCCGCCCTTGTGGTGATGTACCAGACGCTCCCCAGAACCAGAATCAGCAGGAGACGCCATAGCCAAACCTTGGACAAACTAGTCCTGGCGGCTGCCATAGCGCTTATTCCCACTACTTCGATTGGACATGTAGGAATAATATCATTTTGGTGTTTAGGGATGTCCTGATTTGGCACTGGTTAGTCGATTGGATTTCTACGCCAATCGTTGTTATCGTAGGACTTCCAAGTCTGTTCCGGACGGACCCACTTTGCGTGGCCATCCGCATAGGCGATGATTCCTCCACCGCTGTGGCGTGCTTTGAAGCGCGCCTGCTGGCTGGCATC
>CAZSGJ010000130.1:0-3266 GCA_964606305.1 uncultured Armatimonadia bacterium | reverse complement strand
CGATGATTCCTCCACCGCTGTGGCGTGCTTTGAAGCGCGCCTGCTGGCTGGCATCCGGAAGCGTTGCATCATCAAAAGACCACAGCTTGGGACACCGCTTGCACGAGCGGCTTCTGCGATGAGGATGAAGCGTGCGGGAGCTGCAAGGGATGCCAGTGTATGGCTGTCATTGACGCCAAAGTCTGGGTTATCGATGTACCATTGCCGCTTGGATGCGTTCGGCAGGTTTGTTTCGTTGTGGTTGTTACCGTAGTCGGTCGTAAACCATCGCCCTGGTGCTTGTGCTGGCCACGCCGGAGCCGATGGGCACTTATGAATCTGTGTGTTCTTGACGTATGGATCCAGCTTGGTCTTGTACGAAAACGCTGCACGGTCAACCAGGGTGTCCGGTGTACCCGCAGGGGCTGTGCGCTCCGTAACGTGTGGTGCAAATGTCTCATCGTAGTCCTGTAAATACAGCATCCAGCCAAGACCGAGCTGCTTTACATTGCTAAGGCAGGATGTCTGGCGAGCTTTCTCCCGAGCTTGTGCAAAGACAGGAAAGAGAATAGCGGCAAGAATCGCGATGATGGCGATGACGACGAGGAGTTCAATGAGCGTGAAGGCACGTTTTTGCATATATTTTTCCTTACGGGTGTGTTAATGACGAGAGGCCGGCTGAGTGTGCAGGGATTACACACGCAACCGGCCTCTTGTTGTCAAGTCAGCCGCTTTGCCCCCAAATGAGAGGCAGAACGAAATTGTGATCGAGAGTTATCTCAAACGGACTTTTTCCGTTTTGTTGATTTGAATGACTTTGCCATCCTGAATGACGATATGGACATCACCGTGCTGTACAGCCTGAACGGCAGCGATGATTTGCTGAATCGGGATATCGTTACCAAGCGGTTTATCTGAACTACTGGTTGGCATGTTGAAGCAGCCCCCCGATGCCATCCCGACCCTTCTTGAGGTAACCAAGCTCTTTAGCCCAATCTGCGAACGTATGGATTGACTCATCTATTCGTTCGTATGTAATATCCGTTCGACTCAGACTCGCGGCAAGCAATTCAGGGGACAATGTTTTGCCCTGGCTCAGCTTTGCAATTTGCTTGGAAATGACATCCCCGGCGGATTTCTTATCTGCATTTATGGCATCAACAGCTGCTCTGTGCGCTTCGACGAGCTTTGTTACGAGCTCAGGATTTGCCTTAGCAAAGTCCTTCCGTACGATGACAACGGCTGTTGCAAATTTGCCACCCGGCCAAAGTGTCCGCTCATCGGTGACGAGAGTCGCCCCTGCATCCTTGATAACACGTGACACCCAAGGCTCCGGCAGCCATGCGGCATCCAGCTCGCCTCGCCGGAAGAGATCAAGTGCATCCGAAGGTGCATACTGGACGATGTCAACATTGCCGCCTTTATCCTTGCCCGCAAGCCCTGAGTCCTTTAGCGCATGGCGCAACGAAATGTCCTGTGTACCACCCGTCTGAGGAACGGCTACGCGCTTGCCTGCGAGATCTTTGATCGACTTGATTGCCTGACCATTTGCGGCAATCAGTGATGCACCACCACTCGCTGCAATATCGACTATTTCCAGCGCCTGCCCGTTGGACTTCAAGTAGCCGTTAATGGCAGGACCGGGCCCGATATAGCCAAAGTCAACTTCACCCGCAAACAGCGCTTCGATTTCCGCAGGCCCGGCGGTAAAGACACGTTCCTCTACCCGGATGGTATCTCCAGCGGCTCTTTGAAAGCCCCCCGTGGAGGCTGCATACAACGCGGCAGCATGGGTGATGTTTGGAAAGTAGGCGATGCGGACTTTGTCGGCTTTTGTTGGTGCGGGTTTACTGCACGCCGAGCTGAACAGTGCCACACAACAGCAAGCCAAGCTCCAAAATCCTATGTGACTTTTACGCATCGTTCTCCCTTTCCATAATTAATAGTTCACCTAGCGGTTTAATCAACTTTATCATATTGTCACGACCTGACGAGATCTTTGAACAATAACAGGGAGAACCAGAAACGCCTGAAGCCATCAGGATGACTACAGCGTTCATGGAAAAACAGAATCAGCTTCGGGTCAAAAGCAGCCGATTAATTTGGGCGAACAAGAAGAATCAGGCCATCCGTTTCGCGTTGATAAGCCGTCCCCTGATTGTTGTACGTCTCGTTGCCAACAAGAGTGGTACTGGCATTTTCACAACGCGCCCTCAATCGGAGTCTGTGCAGACCGACTGGCAGTGCACCAGCTGCGACCTTGACGGTGATTGCAACCTCGTTTTTGCCAGTTGCAATCAGTGCATTGACAAGTGACACGCCTTGCGGTGCATCGATAAGCTCGATGGTGACATCGCCACGTGCAAGGTCAATCCGCTCGCATTTGACCGTCGTAGTGATGTCGCCACCTGACAGCGGGATACTGGCAGTGTCAGGAGCATATGTCCCACGAAGGGTGGCGTGTCCCGGGCCAATCAGGACACGGAATGGAAACCCCTTGCCGCCGCGATCATCCACATCGCGGATACGCACAAACCACTTTCCCGGCGTGAACTCGCGGGCAATAAATGGATCCCGCCCGCCTGGTTGCCCGCCATTGCTACCACGGCCATCATCAGCTTCCTGCACCAGGTTTCCGGATGCATCATAGACTTTCAGCTCAAGATCAGTCGGGACACCAAGTCTCCATGCATATCCATTGATATGCAACCATCCCTTATCCTTTACCTCAAAGGTGACCCAGCGGGGCTTGCCTGGTTCAAACCAGCCATCCAATGCGACAGGATAGTTCACTCGAACCGCAGTGTCGCGGTTTAGTCCACCGGATGTGACATCTGCGGATGGCTCCTTCGTCCACAGAAAGGACCGGCGGTTGCTTTCATAGGCACCAAAGGTAAACATCAAATCGGAAATGCCAAGCGTTACATCCGGGTTCACAGGCCCAAAGACAGGGCTCATACCTGTGAGCGTTGCACCAGCTGGCTCCGGAGATACCTTTGTGCCAATCTGGGCCCCGATGGGGTACGTAGCAAATGCGTGTGGCAGCTCCCCCACCGTCACACGGTAGACGCCTTTCGTATCCGATCGCCAGTTCAGGTCACGAAACCAAATCGTGTATTCACCATCTGCCGGGGGATCAAACCGCATCACCGGGTCCCAGCGGTAATAGTCATCCACGGTGCCCTGATTCGTTGCATATGGCTGACCAGATGCATCCGTAACTTCAAGAAATCCTTTCAGCCAGCTTTCATAGATGTTGGCAAGGACACGCAGACCCTCGACTTCGA
>CAZSGJ010000129.1:0-6485 GCA_964606305.1 uncultured Armatimonadia bacterium | reverse complement strand
CCTTACGGAGCGTTGGTGCCCTCACGACCATAGCTGTCCACCAGGCGTACGACATCATCAAGGTGCGGAGTTGACACCTCAAGTACATCGGAGTCTTCCAGAGCCTCAATCGTATGAATCTCAAGCGGGCGGTTCCGCCATGCGTAGCCAGGTTCGATGACAGTGGTCGTAAGATGGTCCGCATCCGGGCCCTTGATAAGGTTCATCTTGCCGCGTAGCAGATAGCTGGTCTCATCTTTATGATTGTGGAACTGCAGGCTGAGCTTGTGTCCGGCATCCACATGGATAATCTTTCCAACGTATTGGTCTGTCCACGCGTACCAAATCTCGTAGCCCCATGGCTTTTTTACAGTGATCGGAAGGTCATCGGGGCGTATATCCATTGTTGAGGGTCTCCTATGTTCTCACTTTACCAAAGGAAGCGGAGAGGTCTGTGTATGGCGCGCAACCTGTGGACAGAGTAAATGTGGTTAATGGATATCTCATCAAGCATAACGCTGACATTTCAAGGAGGTGCATCCAAGGTTGAACGCTGCACACTAAGGAGCGGTGCTGATGCCTTCCGCAAAACCGGTGAAATGGAAGCGATTGCGCGTGAGGTCAACTCGCTTCAGAACCTGGTCAATAGTAGCCGACTAGTGAAGACGCCGCAGCTCGTGGCGTTTGGAGCCAACTGGCTGGCAACAGACTGGCTCGAAGGAAGTAATCTCGCCGAGAAGTTCGCGAAGACCGACGATGACGGAGAGCGTATCGCCATTTGTGAACGCTTTGGGAGTGTTTTGTGCGCATCGACTGCAATTTCAAGCCGAACACCAGAATCAGAGAGCACATTTGACACGATGTTTGAGATGCTTGAAGCGGCTGTAAACGCAGGGACAGACCGTGTAATCAGCGACCCGGATTCCTTCATCGATGGTCATTCGGTTCGGGATGTCTGGCGGGCCTTAGTTAACGATGCCGATTCGATCATTCCGGAGATTCGGTATTGTCAGGGGGATTGGTGTCTTCCCAATGTGATGACACGTGGAATCGATGCAGCGGAGCTTGGGGCAATCGTCGACTGGTCAGAGGCCGGATGGATGGACTGGCGATTTTGTATCGCCGATGGCCTCTGGAGTATTGGCTACAACAGTCGCCTTGCGGGCGTAAATCCAGCAGATTATCACCTCGCATTTCTGCGATCCTGCGGCTTTTCCATGGATGCAGGTGAGATTACGTGGCACAGAAAATTACGGGCTTTGATGACTCTAATTTGACAACGACATCACCGCGCGGTAATTTGCTAACTTGCAGGGACGTGTAAACGTACCCTGTTTTTTGTTGACCTGACGATACAGGATTGGAGTGAATCAATGTCCACCGAAAGCCAGGCAGCGAAGGCTGCCAGCAACTGGGAAGGCCTCGGACCCTACCTCCGTGGTGTGCGTGAGGAGCTGGGCAAGGCGATTTGGCCGACCCGTGCGGAGTTGACACAGCTGACACAGATTGTGATGGGTGTGATTGTTTGTACGGCAATCTTCTGTGGTGGCGCTGACTATCTAATGGGCCAGATTGCTGGTTTCATTTTCGTAAAGAAGTAGGTAATAGACATGGCAGTTCGTCGCCGATGGTATGCCGTCCACTGCTACTCAGGGCATGAGATGAAGGTAAAGGCTACGCTGGAAAAGCGTGCCAAGTCGATGTTGCTTGACCGCAAAGTCGGCGAAATTCTGGTTCCGACAGACCTCGAAACCCGGACCCGTAATGGGAAGAAGACGGAAGTTCAGCGAAAGGTTTTCCCTGGATACATCCTTATCAACATGGACCTCGATGAGGACACATGGCACCTCGTAAAGAGCACGACGGGTGTTACGGGATTTGTATCGTCATCCGCGAACAAGCCTGTTCCCCTCAAGGACTCCGATGTCGAAGAGATTCGGAACGCCTTGGATCCTGCGAACACAACCGCGCGTCCAAAGCGTCTTTGGGAACCTGGGATGGTTGTTCGCGTAGCAGGCGGCCCATTTGTGGACTGTACCGGCAAGATCGAAGAAGTCATCGATGCGAAGGAAAAGCTCAAGGTGATGATTTCTCTCTTCGGCCGCGATACGCCTGTCGAGCTCGACTTCAACCAGGTCGAAAAGATTTCCTGATAACTCAGGTAAACGTACCAGTGGGTTCCGGTTTTGAACATCCGGTACCCATACGGTACACTTAAAGCCTCACCGTGTGCATCACTGCACACGTGTAGGAGACCGGATTGTCCGGTCGATCGCACTACCCGGAGATTCTCCGGATTGAGAGGATAGCATGGCTAAAAAAGTAGTCGGCGTGGTCAAACTCGCCCTCAATGCAGGTAAAGCAACTCCTGCGCCTCCTGTTGGACCAGCTCTTGGTAGCTACGGTATCAACATGATGGAGTTCATCAAGGGATACAACGAAAAGACTGCCAGCATGGCGGGTTCGATTGTTCCTGTAGTTGTCACCATCTACGATGACCGTTCCTTCATCTGGGAAACAAAGACCCCACCTGCATCGGACCTTATCAAGAAGATTCTTGGTATCCCATCCGGTTCCGCAACCCCTAACAAGGTTAAGGTCGGCGCTCTGTCCCAAGAACAGCTCCGCGAAATCGCTGAGAAGAAGTTGCAGGATCTGAATGCTAACGACATTGATGCTGCGATGAGCATTATCGCTGGTACCGCCCGCTCGATGGGCGTAACGATTAAGGAGGCCTGACGTGCGTAAACAAGACCGTAAGCATGTTGTTTCCAAGCGCTACACGGCCGAGAAGGCCAAGGTCGAGAAGACCCGCGAATACGATGTCGTAGAAGCTATCGAGCTTGCAAAGGCGACATCTTCAACCAAGTTCGACTCTACTGTTGATATCGCAGTTCGTCTTGGCGTAGACCCACGTCAGGGTGATCAGGTTGTCCGTGGAACCACCGATCTGCCTCATGGCACCGGCAAGTCCCAAAAGGTTGCTGTTTTTGCACGTGGTGCACAGGCAGATGCCGCAACGGCAGCTGGAGCAGATGAAGTCGGCGCAGAAGAACTCATCACAAAAATCCAAAATGGCTGGCGTGACTTTGATGTCCTCGTTGCAACGCCAGACATGATGCCAATGGTCGGTCGTCTCGGCCGTGTCCTTGGTCCACGAATGCCAAACCCGAAGTCGGGTACGGTTACCCCGGATGTGGCCAAAGTTGTCAATGCCATCAAGAAGGCAACCCGTGTTGCCTACCGCGTTGACAAAGCTGGTATCGTCCACGCTCCAATCGGCAAGGCAAGCTTCTCTGTTGAAGCGCTCAACGAGAACCTCATCGTTCTCCTGAATGCCCTGATCAAGGCACGCCCATCGTCCGCAAAGGGACGCTACGTGCAAAAGGTCACCATCTCCTCCACAATGGGACCTGGTGTCAACCTCGATCTTCAGGCAGTGACACGCTCTGCAGAGCGCATCTAAGCTTCGAAGCACAATGCAAACCCCTCCGGCAACCTGCCGGAGGGGTTTCATTTTTGTCTGCATGGTATACAAGCATCATGGCTAAAGGCGTCTCCAAATCATCCCTGCTCTGGCAACGCTTCATCGTGCACGTCGCACACACATCCATGAAGTCCATTCAGGCAAAGCCACGTAAGCAGGTCATACGCCTCGGAAAGTCCTGGGGACGCGCAGGCTACAAGCTCGTTGCAAAGAGCCGCAAGGATGCACGGCGAAATGTTTATCTCGCCTATCCCACACTTGCTGAATCTGCACGCGAAGTGTTTGTGAAAGACAGTTTTGAGCACTTTGCAGCGATGATGTTCGAGTTTATCAAGGCCCCTGTCTACACACAGGATGAAGTCATCGGACTTGCGGACCTTGAACCAGGAACAGAAGAGACCATAAATGCCCTGATGCAGCTCGACACCGGCGTCATCACTGTTATCCCACACCTTGGAAACTTCGAATTCCTCGCACGCTGGTCAGGCGCCCGGGGGCACGATATGACCGCCGTCGTGCGTGAACCGGATGACCCGGCGTTTGCAGGTCTTGTGGATGAACTACGCGAAGGCTGCAACTATAAAGTTGTCAACAAAGGAAATGCCTTCCGCCCACTCCTACGCGCCATTGCTAACCGGGGTGCTGTCGGCATTCTGCCTGACCAAAATAGCGGTGATTGCTTTGTGCCGTTTTTTGGGATGCCAGCGGGGACCGTACTGGGTCCTGCAAAGCTGGCAGCTGCAACCGGAGCCCCAATCATGCCGTTATTCTGCACCCGCGAACCAGATGACCGCTATCGGATATGGTTTGGTGATCAAATCACCCCACATCCGGATGCCCGTTCTCTGGGTGACAGTGAATTATTGAGGATGACAAGAGAGATGAACATCCAGCTGGAGCAAGGTATACGCCGCGTTCCAGGGCAATACCTTTGGATGCACAATCGCTTTAAGTCTGCGTTCGAGGAAAAGAACCGTTCCCGCTGGCCGGATGACATCGATGCCGATGTTGTCATGGAACGCTGGAATGCATCCAGATTGATCACCTAGCCGCATATCCAGTTCGTTGCTGTCTAGGTACAAATGGTCAGTTTGTCGCAGTCTGGAGCGGTTTCGCATACCATTCAATACATCTACTAAACTTCCAGATACAATACACGCATGGAAAAGACGCCTATCTTTACCGGTGCCGGACCAGCTGCCGGTGCACCGTACACCCCCGCTGTCAAGGTCGGAAACACACTGTATATCAGTGGCCAGCTTGGAATTGATCCTGAGACTGGTGCTCCTCATGCAGACTTCACAAAGCAGGTTGAAGGCGCAATAGCAGGACTATCTGCCCTCCTCGAAGCCGCGGGTGGATCCCTTGACAATGTCGTAAAGACAACGTGTTTCCTTTCTGGCGATATGAGCAAGTTTGCCGAGTTCAATGGCATCTATGGCAAGCACTTCTCTGGAATCCGTCCAGCCCGCTCCACGTTTGCGGTTGCTGCACTTCCACTGGGTGCCCAGGTTGAAATCGAAGCTGTCGCGGTTCTCGACTAAAAATCCGGTTGCGTATGCAACCTCCGTGCCATTTTCAAAAATAACCCTGAGGTAGCGCTTGCCGCATACCAAGAATACTCCTTGGTATGCGGTTATCATCTTCAATCTATCAATCCCAACAGCAGTCGCAGCGAATCGACCCGCGGCAGATTCTCGCCAGTGAAATCATGTCGTGGTCAGACCGCGAGCTTGAAGGTGCAATCGAGCGTGAGCTTGCGGAAAATCCGGCACTTGAGGCAAGGGATCACAACGGCCTCTTCGGCACTTACGGTTCGTCCGTCGGCGGAACGGGTCTTACATCGTCGTTAAAGGAAAGCGGTCCACGAACGCTTCAGCTGTCTGCGCTTCAGGATGCCGATGGCATCGACGATCCATTCGACAGAGTCGCCGGTCAGGTATCTCTCTCTGAACACCTGCGTTCTCAGCTCCCTGACATTAAAGCGATGTACCCGGACATCAACCTCCACGCATTGCTTTATCTCATCGACAACATAGATGATCGCGGGTATCTCGACACGGACATCGCCGATGTTGTGATGTCCACCAACTGCGACTATGAAGATGCCAATGAAGCATTGGAAGCGCTTCAAAAGATGGATCCGCCCGGTATTGGAGCCAGGGACCTTCAGGAATCGCTAATCCTCCAGGCTAAGCATCTGATTGAAGATGGCCAGGGCTCGCAGCTTGCACTCAAAATCCTGCAGGATCACTGGCTTGACTTCACGAGTAACCGTGAGCAACGTATCTGTACAAGGATGCGTATCACTCCGCAGTTATACGCTAAGGGCGTAGAATTCATCCGCAAGGCGCTTGTTCCGTATCCTGCCAGTGGCTTCCGCCCAGATCATGGCCGTGCTGAATCGGCACCTGCCGTCAAACCTGATATCGTTTTCATCCGAACAGAAGCTGGCATCCAGGTTGAGCTTGCCAGAGACTTTGAAAAGGATATTCAGGTCTCGAGCGAGTGGGTTACCATGCATCAGAGCAATGACCTCAAAGATGATGCATCCAAGCGATATGTCCGCGACCATGTTGAGCGTGCCAAGGCCTTCATGACGGGTGTAGCCCGCCGTGGCAAGACACTCAAAGCAATTGCTATCCTGCTTGCTGAAGAGCAACACGGCTTCCTCGAAACACAAAACCGTACCTTTCTCCGACCTCTAACCCGGCAATCTCTCTCTGAAGCCCTTGAGCTGGATGAATCCGTAATCAGCCGTGCGGTGGCGGACAAATGGGCGATGTTGCCAAGTGGTGACCTCATGCCCATGGAAGCATTCTTTGGAAACTCTGAGGCCGTCCGCGAAGCCCTCTTGAATTTGCTGGCATCGGAAGATCCGAATGCACCATACTCAGATGAAGACATAGCCGCGATTTTGACAGAGCAAGGATTTCCCCTTGCCCGACGCACGGTCGCAAAGTATCGCTCGATTGAGCGTATTCTGCCGGCCCGCCTTCGTAAGCGCAAAAGCGCTTAA
>CAZSGJ010000128.1:0-6527 GCA_964606305.1 uncultured Armatimonadia bacterium | reverse complement strand
AAGGTGTCCGCTACGCTCTCTTTGCGTATAACACAGTTGGCAACAGCGGCGGGCGTGCTGATTTTGCAAACGTGATGGTCGACGAGTCAGCTCCTCGCGGAACGCTGACTCCAATCCCATATGGACAGGTCGTGCATATCGAGAATGCAACATCCGGTCACGCCATCACCGCATCCGGGCAGCGCTTGCTCAGCATTCCAGCCGCCACTAACAACGGCACTGCATTCAGAATCATCGATGTTAAAAATGGCCGCATCGCCCTGCAAGCTGTGGCCACAGGCAACTTTGTAACGGTTTCGGGACTGGGAAACGGATCAACAGTAAACCTCCGGAAATCCCGCGCCGGCGACCGACAAGCGTTTCAGTGGACAGAGTCCATCCATGGAGACATTATGCTTCTGAGTGTCTCGGGCCACCGCAACCTGCAAATCCACCCGGATGGCAAGGTTAGTATCCTTGCAGAAGGAACAACTCACGACAATAAGAATGGCGCACGGCTGCGCATCATTCCCGTCAGTGATTCAACGAATGCCTGAAGGCGTTACGGAAGCGGGTGCCGTTATTAGGGCATAATCGCGGATGTGAAAGACGCTAACATCCGTGACTATGGCCTCAAAGCCTATGTCCGAACATCGCATAACCTCCCCCACACCGAAAACAATCCATGGACCCTGACCTGCAAGCTTCCTTATAACTGCCATTTTCAGCACTGGATTATGCTGGAGAGCCCTACAAAGACAAATCTGACACTCAAGTCCACCAACCCGCTGGTTCTCTATCTCACACCTGCGGAGACCATCGAAATCGGGCCAGGCAAACAGACAATCGAGGCCAAAAACTGGGTCAGTGGCGAAGGGGCGACCTACCAGATTCCCGCAGGCGTAACGGTTCGTGCTGTTCAGTATCGGGAAACGGGCTTTGACTGCGACTTCGCGGGTAGCTTTTCGTGCGATGACGCTGACTTCACAACCCTTTGGAAGAAAGCGGCGCGCACGGCTTACGTTTGCATGCGTGATCACTTTTACGACTGTCCTGACCGCGAGCGCGTGGGCTTTTGGGGCGATGGCACGCCCGAACTTAACCAATGCTTTTATGTATTTGACCCGCGAGCGCACGCGCTGGCACGCGACCTTGTGCTGAGAAAACTTGAGCCTAAGTTCTATCCCGGCCAACATCTGGAATTCCTCGGCGAATATGGGCTGTGGTTTTACTACATGCATACAGGCGACATCGATGCGATGCGCCGCGTTTACATCCCGACACGCAACTTTCTATTCGAGACGTATCAGTTCGGCAAGCGCACCTGGTTTGACTGGGGTAAGGAAAATAAGGACATCGCGGTTATCGAAACCTGTTTCTACTACGACTGCCTTGCGACACTGCGGAAGATTGCTGCGCTCACCGGCCACGATGCTGATATCCAACAGATTGATGCCAAGCGTGCCGCTATAAAGGAAACGTTTGATGCCAAATATTGGAAAAACGGCGTTTACCAGTCAGCGCAAGTAAAGGTTCCGGATGACCGTGCGAATGCGATGGCGGTGAACTGCGGGCTAGCATCCAAGGATAAATGGGAGCCGATTTTTGCAAATGTGCTCTCAAAACGAACATTCTCAAGCTGTTTCTTCGACCGGTGGGTTTTCGAAGCGATGGCAAAAATGGGACGCGAGCGTGATGCCCTTTTGCGGATGGCAACCCGCTACAAAACGATGATCCCTGCATCCTTCACCACCCTGTGGGAGCACTATGACCGATGGTGGGCAAGCAATATCGATGCCTTTGATGATGCATCTTCGCTCAATCACGGGTGGAATCCGCCGGCGATTTTCCTGTCAGAAACGATTTGTGGTGTGCGACCGACCAAGCCCGGATGGACTGAATTTGAGGTGATGCCAAAAGATGCCTTCCTCAACAACATTAAGGTCACCGTCCCGACAGTTATGGGAAATGTCCATGTTGGCATCCACAAAACTCCATCCCGCTACACCTTGGATGTTGTCATTCCGTCAGGGAGCACAGCCATCATTGGCATTCCAAAAAGCGCATTTTCGCAATTGAATGAGGTTCGTGTTGGTCGGAATGTGGTTTGGACCGCAAAGTCGAGAGACACCCCACGGACTACGATTACCACAACCGATGTGAATGGCTATATTTGCGTTACCCTTCCATCGGGTATATGGAAGGTAATCGGATCCGGACGGCTGCCGTTATTCCGGGAAAAGGGCATCCCTGTACCTGAACCGCGGGATAAGTTCATCGACAAACACGGCTGGACAGCAAGTGCATCTGTACCGGATGGCAGTTTTTTGTTCAGTGGCGACAAGATCCCGATAGCCGTGCCAGCAGCAAATGCCATCGATGCGGATGCGTGGACAGGCTGGCGTGACATGACTAGCAAGCAGTATCCAGGGCAGTGGTTTCAAGTCGATTTGGGAAAAGTAGAGCGTTTCTCGGGAATCCGTCTTGACAACACCTGGGCGCAGTGGGATTCGCCGGTCGGCTACGAGGTGAGGACATCAATGGATGGCATCTCGTGGAGTGAGCCTATCGCCAGCGGCAAGGGAACACCGGGGATCACACGCATTACCTTTGCGACGCAGCGTGCCCGGTTTGTACGCATCACGCAGACAGGGTCAAGCGACCTCTACCACTGGTCGATTTATGAGCTGGATGTTTTCCACTAAACGCATCAAAACAGTCTGGAGCCCAATGTGATTGTCATCCCTATCACCATTCACTTTGTCAATGACCTGGATATTAATAAGTCTGGTCAGCGCCTCACGCCATGGCTGACGGAGAAGGATATCCGGGAGACGGTTTTGCCGGAAGTGAACCGCATTTGGAAACCGGCGGGCATCGCGTGGAACCTGCTGGCGGTCAATGTGGCGAATAGCGATGCCATTAAGAGTGAGCGTGTCGCACGATATTTGGAAGGTGCTGCACGCGGCGAGGATGGCGGTTCAAACCCGGAGCTCGTACGTAATCTGTTGTCTATCATCCCGGTCACCGATGACAAAGTAAAGTCCGTTCATGTCTGCGTGCTTCCATTTATTGGTTCGACGCTTCAGGGACTTGCGATTCCAAAGCGGCAGGTTGCCTTTGTCGGGCAGTGGACGGACAAGCCGAGTCAGGGTCGAAAGGCTCCTATTCGTTGCAAGATTGTTGAGACCGAGGCGTTTGCGCAAGGATCGTTCAGCCGAACGCTGGCACATGAGCTTGGGCACACGCTTTCGCTACAACATCCAGACCGGGCCGCAAGGCAACCCGATGCCCTTATGGGAGGCGGCAGGCCCGGGAATGCACTGACGGAACAGGAATGTGAACGCTCCCGAAAGGAAGCAACACGCCTTTATCCGCAGGCAGAGCTCAACCTGACATCCCCGACGGATTACCAGGTTGTCCAGCGTAATCATCGTGGCAAGGGAAATGTCATCCTTTCCGGGCAGATCACGGCGGCTCTCCTTGAGGAGAAACATACGCTTGAGGTTCGCATCGATAACGGCGATTGGAAGCGTACGACTGTCCGCTGGGGGAATGCGACATTTACGGCAGATTGTGAACTCCCGGCTGGTGGCTGGTATGTGCTGGATGTTCGCTTTGTTGGGCCAAAGGGTGTTTTGGCAACTGCAAGTGTTCCGCATGTTGGCATCGGGGATATTTTTGTCGTGGCAGGGCAGAGCAATTCTGCAAATCATGGCGAGGAACGCCAGCGCGTGCAGTCCGGGAAAGTCGTCACATTTGATGGCTCACAGTGGCGGCCGGCGAATGACCCGCAGCCTGGGGCTAGCGGAGATATGGGTAGTTTTATGCCACCACTCGGGGATGCGCTGGTTGCGCGATTTGGCGTGCCGATTGGCTTTGTCGCCTGTGGAATTGGGGCAAGCAGTGTGCGTGAGTGGCTGCCTGCCGGGAGTACATTTCCGAATCCTCCGACGATCGAAAGTAGAGTGCGGCGTTTGCCGGATGGAAGCTGGGAGTCGAAGGGGGAGGCGTACAAAATGTTCACCTCCCGGATGTCCGAACTTGGAAAGAACGGCTTCCGGGCAGTGCTTTGGCATCAGGGCGAGAGCGATGCCAACCAAGCGGATACATCCCGGACACTTGCAGGAAACCTCTACCAGAAGTACCTCAAGCAGCTGATTCATCAATCACGCAAGGATATCGGGTGGAATTCCCCCTGGTTTGTCGCGCTTGCGAGTTATCACGTCCCTGGGGATGAAGGCTCGGATGATATCCGCAAGGCGCAAGCCGCATTGTGGAAGGACCGGACCGCGCTACAGGGTCCAGACTCGGATGCTTTGAAAGGAAGCTTCCGGGACAGTGGAGGCAAAGGCGTGCATTTCAGCGGACCCGGGCTACGCGAACATGCGGCCCGCTGGTTTGAGAAAATTGCCCCTTGGCTGGCTAAACAGTAGCTTACGGGATGCGGACAATCACCACATTGTCCACAAGAACCTGAATATCCCCGCTGCCTTCGAGGGTAAATGCAAGCGTATGCTTTCCGTTTGTCAGCGCTAAGTTTGGAGTTTCGAATCTCCGCCAGTCACCCTTGAAGTCGTCGGCTTGAATCGTATGGACGCGTTTGCCATCGATGCTGATGTGCAATGTCCCAGCACTCCCCCCGCGTCTTAAAACGCCATCCAATCCAAACTGATACGTCCCCGCATCGGTGGTAAATGTCTGTGAAATGCCATTGCGAGGACCGTGGATGATCGCCGCGTGCTTGGAACCATCCGGGGCTGGCGGCCCGCTGATTGGCCCTGTCAAGCGCGCAATACCAACTTCATCGCCCGGCGACCCCAGCGTGTAAGTCCAATGCGTCCCCGCCGGGTTTTTGCCGTGCTCGTTGTTGCCCTCATTCATAGCGCCGGGCGCAAACTCCTCAAAGCTGGGATTCGACAGGCCAACAATGCCTGGGACTTTTCGGACCGTGACCGTATAGGTGCGCGATTTGCCACTCGGGGCGGTGATTGTATAGCGCTGTGGCAGTGAGAAGTCACGGACATCTCCGGATGCTGGATTTCCCAACACCTGAGCCGAGCCTGTTCGATAGACCGGTGCAAGGCGGGTCAAATCTGTGGCCAGAGGGACTTCTATAGAAATGTCATTCCCATTGATAACTGTTGCAGGAAAGCCTGGAAACGTGAAGTCTGTGATGAAAGCTTGGGGCACACCCGTGGTCTCAACAGCAACCACGATAGGACTGTCGCCGTAGGTCGCAGCAGCTGTCGCTGGAACCGTTAGTGACTGAACACCCGTGTTGGAAACCGAAACAGGAATCGGCGTCTTGCGCTTATCTGCGAGCAGAAAGGCTCGTTTGATGCCATTTGTATTTCCAGGAATCGTGACAGTTCTGCTTGCTGGCATTTTGTCAATGCATAGATAAATGTTGTTCTTGTCGGTCGTGACACCGCCCCACTCCTCCGTGCGGCGGTAGCCAAGCACTTGATGCGCCTTCTTGACATCCACGTATTTCGCCAAATCGCGCATTGTGATCGTCGTAAAGCCATTGTCTTTGAGATAACGCATCATCTTCTCAAAGCGGGATGCATCCAGGCCAACGCTTGGGTGCTCGTAATCTGGAACGCCATGAAACGTGATGATTGGGATGCGGCCATTTTTGGCCTCACTTGCAACATCCACAAAAGCATTTGGGCTGAGCATGTCACGTTCATCATGAAATGTAAACGATGGCGTATCAAAGGGATGGTCAACCGTTGGGCGGTAGGCACGTTCGTGACCACCACGCGCAAAGGTGTAGCCTTCAGTACGAAGTCCGCTAAATAGTAGTGGGTTTACGACATACACCGGCCAGCAAAATGTGTCCGTTTTACGAATATTGCTCTTGATGAGCATCCGTTGCATTTTGTTGATGTCAGCAATCCGCTCTGCAGGCGTACCACCAATCATATAGCCGTGACTAAAAGTGTGATTTCCAACCTCAAACCCCATGTCATACAGTGACTTAATCTGAGGAAATGTCATGTACTGCTGTGGATTAACCGGGTCTCTATCGAACATCGAGACATAAAACGTCGCGTTAAAACCAAGAGTTTTCAAGTAAGGCCCGACATATGTCGCGTGGCTGACACAGTCATCATCAAAGGTCAGGATGATGAGCTTATCGGGAATCGGTTTGCGGAGAATGTGGTACGGATCGGGGTCGGATGCACGTGCGAACTGCCCCTGTAAAAGCATCCCGAACACAAGCGCAAAGCGTATCACCAAATGCTGAAAGCCATTCAAATGTCGCATCCAAGATCCCCGTTTCGCTAGCATTATCCCATCGGGGTGTTTTGTTCAGGCGAAATGTGTGTTCCAGACTGCCGCCCGGTTTCGAGCGAGGTGGCTTTCAGGGATTGGCGTGCCTCGAGCTCGGAAATGATGCGTCGGATGTCGGTGGACATTGACCGAAGTGCTTCCAGTTCTTTCTTGGCGATTTCAAACTCGTCAAGACTTGCCTTATGGGTTTCCATAATGACCTTTTCCTGATTCTTGGATTGCACATCCTGACCAACGAGGATGAC
>CAZSGJ010000127.1:0-6888 GCA_964606305.1 uncultured Armatimonadia bacterium | reverse complement strand
TTTGCCCTTGAAGTCAGAAAGCTTGCCGGTCGTTCCATCCAAGCGGACATAGGTAAAGTCAGGCGCTGGGCTACCGACCGCAAGGAGCGGTGGACGAGGCGCCGCTTTTGGCAAACCTACCGTTTGTGCTGCTTCTGTTGTTGGAGTCAATTTCAGACTTCGGCCATCGGTTGAAAAAGTGGATGCATAAACACCAGTACCCAGCGGAACTGGCTTCATAAAGTCGACGCGGTTGCGGCCATCCGCCTTGAGATAGCCCCAAATCGGTGTGTCCGGTCCGGTTGGGGTGCGCGTGAAAATGTGCTCGCCTGTGGCATCCTGAATCACCAACTTCTCGGTCATCCCATTGATGTTTGTATCTGCTACATAAGCGCCTGGATCATAGAATTGCACTCCGGGACTGCCTTCGTACTTGTAAAACGAAAGTGAGACCGTAGTGGAATGTGACTCCGACTTGTTCGTGCCGTAGGAGACCCTAACCTTCTGAGCTGCCCCCGATGCATAGCCTTTCTTTGTCTGGTTGCGAAGGTCATCCACCAGCTTGCGCTCGGTAAAGACATCCCCGCCATCATCCGTCAGGTCGCCATTTGCATTCGCATCAAAGTAGAGCTTCCACTCACTCGTAGAAACGAAGTCGAGAGCGATAGTGTGCAACGCCCGCGGACCGTTACCGATTCGTATCGTTCCATACTGAGGCTTACCCAGGTAGACAGGTTCTTTCCGCAGCGTTGATGGCTTGTCATCGGTAAGTGGATTAGCCATCGGGCGGTAGCCAAGCCGATACGTCGTACCAGCCTTTGCGTCGTATTTGAGTTGAATATCGAGTTGTTGGGTTGCCTGGGTGGAAGCTGGCAGTTTTTTGGTCGGGGAGCCACTCGAAAAGACGGCTGTAGAAACACTCAACGCCAACAACGCACTGAAGATACGCATCGCACTTACTCCAATATCACGCCCACAGATACGGCATCCTATCAGCAACGGGACGTGTACTCCTCCGAGTCATCGAGTAGGCAAAAACACACGAAGTCCATCCTCAGATTGTTAAGTGAATTAACCACGGTGAATTATTTGCGTAAGGTTGTCATTTTGGAATCACATTTGCAATAGGCGTGATGAGTGTGTGTTGGAAGCACACTGAAATTATTCGCGGAGCGTCCCCTTTGAAGCGAATGCATGGTTTGGATCTGGCTCGTGCCGTCTTGATGTTGGTTGGTGTTGTCTACCATAGTGCCCTCCTGTTTAAAGCAGGGGGCGGCTGGCGCATCGAAGCAGAAAGCACACATCTGGTGTTCAATACAATCACGGACGGTATTCACCTTTTCCGGATGCACGCTTTCTATCTGCTCTCCGGTTTCTTTGTCGCAATGGTCGCAACAAAGGATTCATCAAAGACATCGGCTTGGGGACGCATCTCCCGTTTAGCGATTCCGATGTTAGTGATTGGATTCACCGCAAACTCGATCATGAATCAGCTGTCAAACGCATGGCAATTCGATTCGGACCTGGCATCGTATGTGATCAATGGACAGTGGCTTGGCCCATTGTGGTTTGTCGGAAATCTCATTTTCTACTATGCAATCTCGCCTATATTGCTTACCGTTATCGAAAAACTCACATTTCTAAGCCGACTACGCCTGTGGATGATGGCGCCTTTGCTACTCGCGACTGCTGGAGCAATGGTGGTCGCCGTTTCTCTCTGCGGTAAATATCTCCCTGAAATGTTCGTCATCCTCCACTTCAAAAATCTGTTGATGTACTTTCCGGTCTTCACCTTAGGACTGCTCCTACACCGAGCAATAGATACATTTACAGAGGCTCTTTCGGTTCGCGGCAGTCTGGTGATCTTTGCGTCCGCACTTGCGATGCGTTTGGTGGCATCAAGCCTGAACTTTTACGATATCCACTATGCTCTCGGTGAGACATTTCAGCAAAACTTTGCGCTGGCAGTTGCCCTTGCCGCGATTGCAATGCTCAACCAGTTGGCAAAACCAGGTCCTGTGCTGAAGTACTTTGTAGATGCCAGCTATACGCTCTATCTCGTCCATATGCCGGTCATCGTGGTATTACATTCGGTCTTGGCACCGCTTCGTCTGGCTTGGTATGTGGAGTATCCGGCAATCGTTGGAATCACGACCATTCTCTGTCTTCAGCTTCACCACAAGGTCGTGGCACGGATGCCGTTGGTAGCCTTGTTGCTAAACGGTACTCCGATGAAGCCAAGGACGGGTTCATCAGAAATGGTAGCACAATCAGCTGCTGCGTGATGCATCCAAAGGTCGATATCTGGCCATTCGTAATGACCATCACAGCATGGTCACCACAACGTCGTGGGCAACGACGTTGCCTACCCACTGCCATCTGCATACCTAGATATCGTTCGTACCACTCCAATACGCTGCACCGAGAAAAAGCACGGTAAGCACGACCATGATGGGAAGGATTGATGGCGTCTGCTGGCGAGTGATGACAAATTCGCCAGGACGGGGAGTAATGGCCTGCCCAGGGTTCAAGCGCTCATACATCGGGCGGGAACTGCGACCGAAGGACATCTGACCGGTTGTGATGAGCGAATAAGTATTCATTCCACAGCCTATTCCGAGGAGCACAAAGATGATCGTAAGCGTTGAGAACCGAAAGCGCATTTGTATACTCCTGATGTCGGACAGTCGGGTGAAGTCAGTCACGACAATGGTTGATTGTATGCTCTCATTGAAAAGTCATTCAATATCGTTTATTGCCGACCAGAAAGTGGCAAATGCAAAAATGATGAAGAGGACTACCATGATGGGAAGCATCACAGGCAGATCACTCTGCGATGTTAACATCCGGGATGCGCCACGGCCGACAGGCATTTGCCCCGTAGTTATCAGGCGGAAGATCGACAACCCGCATCCGTAGGTTAGAATTCCAAACAAGACAAAAATCAATGAGAAGCGGAATTTCATGCCGTGTGTGATCTTCGCTCCAGAATACCTTCCACTAGGTCCAACAGCGTCTTTCGATAGAACGCCAGCCATTCATCATCGGTGAAGATAACAGAAAAGGCTTGCTCAATATCGTTAATCGCAGCCGTGTCATCGAGGCCATCCTCGTAAGCCCACATTGCTACAACTACTGGATCCCAAGGTACAAAGCGTGCGTTCGGCCAGCCAAAGTTGTCATCAATGATGTTTAAGAGAGAGGCTGCAACTGTTTGCTGGTCTGTGTTTCCCCAAATATCGGCAGGAATCTCAGGTCGGGCCCGAAGCGTTTCTTCGTATTTCATCCGCTCGGGACCAGCCCAGCGCTGCCAGCCCCAGTGGTTCAACATCCAGCCAATCGGCGGTAGCCACATCAGCCACTTGGTCGCCGGAGGATCCGCATACCGGAATAACGGGGCGCCATCCAAGGGCGGGACGGTCTCCATTGAGATCTCAATGCTCAACGCTTGCGGAAGTCTGGGAGGTCACGTTGATGAACCATTCTTGGGCTGCTGAACAATGCGCGGATATCTGTATCCGAGTTCTTCTCAAATGTCAGCTCTGCCCAGCTCATATAGAAACACCAACGCGGCTGCGCATTGAGCATTTTTGCTGTCGGCAGCCTGTCACATTCACCGATTGCCATCGGTTTGTTTCCGACAATTGGCAAAATGTAGTCGTACCAACTCTTATCAAATCCACGATCGTACACATCGAATGCAAACACATCCCAATATTTGTCGCCAGGATTGTAGTCCGCAAAGTCCCTTGACATGTCCTGCATATCCCAGACCCAGATAAGGTTGGTCAGCTTATGAACCTTGGTGAGATAGTCATGCGTCAGGCGGTAGAGTGCAGCCGTCCCATTAGATCCAGAGCGTCCGCCCCACCAGAACTGTCCCTGATTCATTTCATGAAAGGGGCGATACAGCACCTCAACGCCATGTCGCTTGAGATAGCCAAGGTGCGTTGCCTGATCATCAAGACGCGCCAGCCACGCTTTGTTCAACCGCCCGCCAGGGGTTATCAGGTCTGCCCACTGCGCATCGGTGAGCTTGCTGATAATCCCACCTTCCCATGCACAGACATCCGGCTGAGTAGGAGGGGCAACATGACACATGATATTGACGATGCTACCGAGCTCCCATTGACGTCTGGCTTCTCGAATCATCGTTGAGCGATGGCTGACATCATTCGCGGAAAAAAGAAAGTCGCCACTCCAAAGACCCGGAGCGATTCCCGTACGCTTTGTTATTTCTGCCGTTTGCTTATCCGGCTGGCTGTTCGGCTCACGATTGTGGATTCCGGACACGGTCCGTTTTCCATCGATGGACTTCAGGTAAGAGAGGACTTTCATAGATGCATCCTAAGTCAGATTACCAGCCATAGGCAAATGACGTGACTTGAACCGTAAAGCTGTCACTGTCAATGTGCAAATGGGGCACAGCGCATTTAAACATTGCGTGAAACTTAACTAATGTAAAAATATTCAACTATATAAATAAACGTCCGTCCATAGCCGACTATATGGGTCAGGTGATGAATATGACTATCAGTTTGGACGAACTTGGTTTGACAAATCCAGAGCGTGCTGGCGAGCTGGCTGAGCGATGCGCATTCACTAAGTCGATGACGATTCGAATCAGTACGGACATTCTCTGGACAAGTGACAATGCGGCCGATCGTGCTTTTGACTGGCTTGCCGTCCTGATGTTCGGTGAGTTTCTTGCCAGCCTCGGTACTGCGCCCACATTCAGAATCATCAGAAGTATGGATCAGGTGATGGCTGTTGATTTCACTTTGTCGACCGGAATTAATGAAACCTGTTTGACTGCAATCATGAAGTACGGAGCGGCACTCCTCGCGTTCCAAACAGAAGGCACGGCGACCTGCTACTTTATAGAAGATGACATTTTGGACTACGAGCAAGCACTGCTCACATTCCAAGAGGACATTGCAAGTCGTGTCCATGCCTTTGATGAGCTTGCAGGTCTCTATTCAGCTGAATATCTCTCCGGACTTGCCGAACCAACAGCATTCGACATACATCATGTGGAACAGCTTGCAAAGTGGCTACCCGTCGAGCGCCAACAACGGGCCACAGCGTAGGAAATCGTGACGTACATATTGCCGTAGCCGTCAAGCTTGTACTCAGGCTTCGGCAGAAGGGTGATCTGTACTCTACGTAATATTTTAGTTCGCAGAACGTTGTTCTTTGCCTATGGAAACCGTTTTGGTACCCATTTGTTAAGTTAATGGAATGTATTAGTTTCGGAAGCGGCATAGCTTTTGCGGCGTCTTCATTCGATGCCATTGAATGGAGGTATGAACAGATGACGCTTACACTTGAAGAACTCGCAATCGTTGATGCACAACGCTTGCTCGCCACACTGAATGACTGTAACTCTTCGGACGCTTTGACGGTAAGAATTGGTACAGACATGCTGTGCAATGACCGTAGCGATGCAGACTGTGCGTTTGACTGGCTCGCTGTTCTGATGCTTGGTGAACGCCTTCATGTCCTCGGATGTGACCCGACATGGGCTCCTGTAGGTGAGCCTGAGCGTCCATTGGCGGTTGACTTTAAACTAAACAAACCAGTAGGTGAGATGGAGCTCGCGTATCTTCATCAGTACGCAGCGGCTTACCTTTCGTTCTACACAGATGGTCGATACGGAGCAAACACCTCCTCAGATGACACATTTGACTACGAGAAGGCACTGTTGGATTTCGAAGACAGAATCCAGACAAACGTCCATCGCTTTCACGACATCGCAAAGCTGTACACCGCCTGCTTTGTCGGGGGCTTGCGAGAAAACTACCTGGGCGCGGATTATGTGACGATGCTTGGTATCCATCAGCTCCGCTTGAAGCAATGGCTGGATGTCAGTGCTCTGAGGTGCAGCGCCTAGCTGACTGCGCTATCGGCGTAGGTAAGTCTTCGTGGAGAGGAGTCCGCTACCTTCCACGATTTCATACAACGCCCCCGGCTTGACCTTTGAAACTTTATCAACAACACCGCTTGGCCATGTAATGACCGCTGTGTAGTCATTCTTGGAATCTGCAGTGCCAAAGATGACGCGTCGGTCACTTGCTGAAAGATAGCTGGAGCCCGCGCGCACCCAGTCGACCTGCTTTTTGCCGTCCGGAGAAATGAGCGTGATACGGGCATGGCTGCCATCTGCGTTTGACTTCCGACCACGGAGCAGGAATGAGACCGAATTCGCAGTGGTCGATCCACGGTTCAGGAAGAGCTGTGCCGGTGAGTTCTGATTGGTTGCAAGTACATCGATAAAACCATCATTATTGATGTCAGCGGTTGCCAAGCCACGGGAGATGACCGGCTCGGCGAGAGGACCTAATATCTCTGGTGCTTCAATAGGAGAAAAGGTCGCATTACCGGCATTGCGATATAGGCGCTTTGCCTGCTTTACGCCGACAGACTGCTTCAAATCCACACTTAGTTGAACATGACCATCCGCCGTCATCAAGTCCTGCCAACCATCATTATCGTAGTCAAGAAACTCGCAACCGAATGACAGGTACTTCATGTGAGCCTGTGCAATTCGACTGGTGTCGGCTGCATTTTCGAAGAAACCATCCCCTATATTTTTGAAAAGAGTATTTGGCATCCCTGCGAAGTTTGTGACAAACATGCTTGGTCGCGATGACCTGTCATAATCGGCAATGGCGATGCCCATGCCTGCCATAAGGGAGCCATTTTCAGAATAAGCACACCCTGCTTCAACGGCTTTATCGGTGAACTTCAAGCCGCCATTGTTATGCCAGAGAAAGCTTGGAGAGAGGTCATTGGCTACGAAAATATCCTGCTTGCCATCCTGATCGTAGTCAACAAATGCGACCGCCAAACCACGCCCCTTGTTCGCCTCAATGCCACTTGTCTTTGTAATGTCTACAAATCCCTTTG
>CAZSGJ010000126.1:3222-7270 GCA_964606305.1 uncultured Armatimonadia bacterium | reverse complement strand
GGGATGTCACGGCAACGGGTGTCGTGGATGCAACAAAAGCGGTCCTAAAAGCAATGGGCTACGAACCATAGGTTCGCAGCCCACTTTTCCGTCCTGTCGTAATCTCCGGACTAATTCGCTGGGTACTTGCCGGCATCTGCCATGTCAACATCGGCAGCCTTGATGTCCTTTGGCACAAACTGGCGATCTACAAACTGTGCAACCGGAATCGGTTTGCTGATGATTTTGGCTTTAACGGCCATGTTGACGATTTTCATCATTTCGTCATCACCGGGTGTAAGTTCCCGATAACTTACACGGCCTGGATCGTTCAAAACAAACTTAATCAACTTCTCATCCTGCTTGTAATAAGGACTCGCGACCTTTGCCGCTTCATCCCGATGCGTTTCCGCCCACTCTCCGGACTCAGCGATGCCACGCACGAGGTCCTTCACAACCTGAGGCTCCTTGGCGATCAGCTCATCGGACACAACAAGAACGCACGAAATAAACTGTGGCCAGATATCTTTTGCTTTGTAGAGAACACGCCCGACACCGGTGACTTCGGCCTTTGCGGCATGCGGTTCGCCGACGAAGTAGGCATCGATTTTCTTGGCAGCCAGCGCGGCAGGCATTTGCGGTGGCGGAAGCTCTACAAAGTTCAGGTCATTTTCTCCAAGGCCCTGATCTTCCATGAGCTTGCGGATAACCAGGTATTGATTTGAGAATCGACTTGGGATTGCGAATGTCTTTCCTTTTAGTCCCGTCAAATCCTTGGATGTGTCATCTTTGCGGACCATGACCGTGGAGCCATCCCGGTGGCCAAGATACACAATCTTGCACTTAACACCTTGCTCCTGCAGCTTGAGTGCCAGTGGGGCAATCATAAATGTGGCTTGCAGACGACCAGACTTGAATGCATTTGCGACATCGGGCCAGGCCAGATACTTCTCACTCGCAAAACGATTGTCTTTGCTGGTACGGCTGGCGAAGTCGGTTACAGGGCAAGTGAGGTGGCAGGTCACTGGAAGAAAGCCGACTTTGAGCTCATTTCGCCCATCTGCTGTTTTCGTTAAGACTGGCCGGGCAGGCTGTTTAGAAGCAGGGTTACATCCGGCAACAATAGAACACGCGGCCAAAATGGCAATCGGTCGGATTTTCATGCTCCGATATTACCTAGGTGCAACCGAAATTGACCGAATATGACGCCTGAACGCAGGGATTTACTATGTATTACACGCCGTAACTTTCACCGTGGCGGATGTAATCAAAGTCGTCATCCGGGATGACAACAAGCTCGGTCTCGATACGCTTGTTTTGGAAGAATTCGACTGACCTCTCGGGGACTTCTATACCGCCAAATGTTTTCGCATCGTCATTCCAGAGCATCATCGCAATCATCGGCCTCGGCTCCGGTGTGTGATTTGGCATCCCGGCATGCCAGAGCCGCATATCGCGCATCAGGATGGTTCCAGCTTTGACTGCTGGCTGGAATGGCGGATTTTTTGCGCGGAAGCGTTCAAGATCAACATTTTCGATGATGCCATTTGTGTCGCCTCCGTATTTTGTATCCAGGTGTGTCGTTGGCCAGAGCTGGATGGAGCCGTTATCGGGATGCATGTCCACCACGGGGATGTTGACCACGATAATGGAAGTCGGTGTGTAGGGACCGCCGGCAACGGGGTGAGGAACATCTGTATGAACGGGTTGCCGATGTTCACCGGGAAGGGCTGTGTTACCGGAATAAAAGCTGTTCTTGATTTGGCCACCGAGGATTTGCTGAGCGATGTCAATGACGCTGTCGTTGAACAGGACATCGTCGAACAGGTACGGCGCAAATGGCGGAGGCGCCTGTTGGATATTCCCGCGATTGAAATTAAACGGAGCATCCGTGCGAGCAAGGATTTTGTCGACATCCGCAAGCATCACATTGCGTAGTATCTCAATATGCGCCGGGTCGATGGCATCTTCGATGATGAGATACCCATTGGCCCGGAAAAAATCTGCTTGATTGTTTGTCATCACGGGGAAAGTTTACATTGTGTGTCTGCAATTGTGGATGAAATGCGAATGCTATTTCCTTGCGCTACGCCACCCATCAGGGTAATATCTACCCGCATCCAAGTTGAAGCGTGGGTCGTTAGCTCAGTTGGTAGAGCAGCTGACTCTTAATCAGCGGGTCACAGGTTCGAGTCCTTTACGACCCATCCACGTTTTCAGGATGTAGAAGCCCCTCTCCGGAGGGGCTTTTTTAGTGCCTGAATGGTCCCGTACCGCAATAAGTACCGCAACTGTGGCGCTTCAGGATTTTCCGAATCAGCGGGTCAGGGGTAGAGTGTCGTTATGGGAGCCTTCATAAAGCGCGCTGACACACAACCTGTTATCTTGAACAATCCGTCGCCCCAACGTGAACCATCCATTGGCGAACGTATCGCTAACCGTACCTTCCCATCCGTCTTTCAGGCATGGAACGCGGCAGAAATCCCGGGTGAAGAGAAGTGGACCAGCGTTGCCCGCCATGACATCGTCTTCCATGCCCCGGACTTTTTCGGGCTCCGCTGGAATCACGCATTTCCTGGACTCGCCACATCGTTTATCCCAGAGAGCATTGCAGTAGCAAAGTCCATTCGACAGCGCCTCCTCGAGCGCAACCCGAATATCGTGCTGCTGGCCGAGCTCCGCTACCGGGATGCACACCGCTCTCACCTCCCGGATGGACACCATTGGTGGTTGACAAAGAATGGCAAACCCGTCGTTGGTTGGGAAGAAGGCGGCTACTTTCTCATCGATTACACGCACGCCGCACTTCGTGCCCAGATAGCCAAGCAGGCGAAAGCCCTCATCAACTCAGGCATCGTGGATGGCATCATGTTGGACTGGTGGGATGACGACGACGACCGTATAGCCCTCCTCAACAACATCCGTCAGTACATTAGTGATGCTGCACTCATCCTCGTCAATGCCAATGACCGAACAGTCCCCCGCTCCGCAAAGCTCATCAATGGGCTGTTCATGGAATGCTACAAAACGGCAGCTCCGGATGACTGGAAACGTATCGCCGAAACACTCCGGTGGGCGGAAGACAATGTCCGGCAGCCACGCATTAACTGTCTGGAGACCTGGTATCAGAAGTCCCGCGCGGATATCGCACTGATGCGTGCAACGACGACGCTTGCACTAACGATGTCGGATGGCTATTGCCTGTTTTCAGATCCAAACCCACTCCCAACCCCTGACCATTTACATGACTGGTACCCGTTTTGGGATTGTGACCTTGGCAAACCCTTGGAAAAGGGGCGCAGGATCCGAGATGGAAGCTTTCAGCGACGATTTACAAATGGCATCGCTGTTCATAATCCTCCGGGAAACATGGGCATTGTGATGTCGTTTTCAAAACCACATCAGGCAGCGTCCACAGGTATGCTCGCCAAGAAATTTACAATTGCAGGTGGCGATGGTGACATCTACATCACCTCTAAGCCTGCGACTCTTTAGAGAGCGTGTTGTTCCTCAGGGAAGACTTCCACTTCCCAGCCATCGTAGACACCATTCGTTTCGGCCATGATGGCATTGAATTCTGTACGCAGCTCACTGATGATGTAGCAGTCGACAACCATCACCTTTGTGGCGCTGACCAGCCACTCTGATTTCTTGAAAAGTCTCACTAAGACGTTTGGTTTCATTTCGGTGATTTCACATTCGTAGCCATCCGCTGTCAGTCGTGCCACCACGCTTTCAGCCGAAAGCTCATTGCCGAAAACAAAATGAAAGCGGGTTTCGCGGGGGCGCTCGAGGTTTACACCAAGCTCCACCAGTTCATCAATTAGTGAGTTATCTGCCTCTCGGTCACCCATTCCATCCGCCTCCCACAAAAACCACAGCTGCTTACAGCGTCGCATTCCAACAATAACCGCCCGATCGCGTCTCCGCTACCCTTTTGCATACGGGTTTACATGACGGGCTCAACAGCGTACATTACCGATATGCAAACGCAATTGGAAATGACACGGAGTGCAGTGACGGCGCTGGAGCAGGCTGACCGAAATCTCAACACAACGTACAAACAGCT
>CAZSGJ010000126.1:1938-3122 GCA_964606305.1 uncultured Armatimonadia bacterium | reverse complement strand
AGGTCGATGCCTTCGGCATACAGCCTCTCCTGCAGCTGGCCAACATGAATGCCAAGGTGGCGGAGATTCAGGAAAATATGGTCAAGTTTTTGGATGCTGTACCAGTGAAACCCTGAGGTTTCCGCAGCGAGATCGATTGCCTCCAGACGCTCATCAACAGCATCTGAAACTGACTGGATGTAAGCGACTAAATCTGCTTTCGCATAGGCATCGACGGGAGTGTTATCTTTCCCCCATAAGGATGCTGCGTTGTCAAAATGCTTCTCCCACGGCACAAAGTCGTGCTCGGTCGGCATCAGGTAGAGATGCGTATAAAACGCAGCGTGGTAAGCAATACGCCAAAATGGCCGCTCAGGACCGCCGCTTTCCCAGATGTCATCGGGGCAGCGTTCCACACATTGCAGCAACATCATAAGGGTGGCACGGTATTGTCCGGCCAGGGCAGATTTGATTTCCATGTAACGTCGTACCCGCAAAATCCATCAACCGGTTCCAGTGTGCTAATGATGTACGATATCAATACTATGGAAATAGAAACTATTGTGCACCCTCCTATCGTTTCCCGGGATGTATTTGATGAAGCCCGGGCGGCTCTCCTGACTGAAGAAAAGTGGCTGACAAAACAAAAGGATCGCATTAACGCGCTTCGTCGCCGTCTGCCGATGGTAAAGATGGAGAAAGACTACCGCTTTCAGGGTCCTAACGGTGATATGTCTTTTGAAGACTTGTTCGATGGCACCCACCAGTTGATCATCTACCATTTTATGTTCGGGCCGCAGCAAGAAATTGGTTGCCCTGTCTGTACTGGCTATATGAAAGAGCTTGGTGATCTTTCCAAACTAAGAAACTGGGATGCCCGCATGATTACAGTCGGCCGTGCGCCATATGCCAAGCTGGCTGCTCATCGCGAAGCCAGTGGATTTCACATGCCGTTTTATTCATCCTATGAGAGCGACTTCAACTATGACTTTGAAGTTTCGGATGAGCGCGGTGAGGGTCAGGGAATCAGCGTGTTCTTCCGTATCGGAGAGGATGTCTACCTGACGTATTACACCCGTCAGCGTGGAGTCGAAGGTCTTGTCAGCTACGATGCGTTACTGGACATTACGCCATTTGGACGCCAGCAGGACTTTGAGGACTCGCCTCCCGGCTGGCCGCAGCGTCCGACTTACGGGTAAAGCCAG
>CAZSGJ010000126.1:0-1838 GCA_964606305.1 uncultured Armatimonadia bacterium | reverse complement strand
GGACTCGCCTCCCGGCTGGCCGCAGCGTCCGACTTACGGGTAAAGCCAGCTCCCTCCGGCCATTACAGGTCGGAGGGAGTTTTTGATTTGTCGGATGCCGCACCGCGATGGATTTCACGTACATCCACCAGCTGAAAAACGATGCTATTACTTATAGCCATCCGGGCTTGTGTAGGATTTGCCAAATGTCTCTTTGTAGACATTGATGGCTTCATCCTCGGATGGTAATCGCAGCGTATCCGTGAATCGGTTCATAAACGCAAAGCGGCAAACCTGATAGAGGACATCGTAAGCGAGTGCACCCGGGAAGTGTGTGGCAAGTGCCTTGCGGTCAGCCTCTGTAATTCCCGCCGGGTTGGATGTCAGTTTCCTGGCAAACACCACCGCTGCTCTTTCATCCGGAGTAAGCGCAGCATCCGATTTTTCGAGCGCAACCAGCTTTGCCACATCCACGCCCTGACGGCGTAATCCCGAGATCTGATGGAGGACACAATAGCGACAGCCATTTAGCTTTGAGACTGCCAGACTTACCTGAAGGAGGGTGCTCCTCGGGACAGAATTCGGGCGGGTAGGCTGCTGTTTTCCAAGCCAAGCCTGATAGATATCAGGCACATGGACCATTGCCCGAATAGAATTTGGGATTCCGACACCCAGGGTGTTACCGGGTGCTCCCGGAGCCCAGCGCTCGAGGATTGCTTGTCCGGATGCGAATTCGGCATCGGATGCCAGCGCAACACGCGCCGTTACGAGGTGATTGGGCACGCTCGGTGGCAAGGATGGTTTTGTGGATTTCAGCCAAGCCTCCGGTTGTACACCAAGCCCCTGTACTAAGCGAATGAAGAAGTTTAGGAAGCAGACAACCATTGTAAGTTCAATGAGCTGAGCATCGTTGAATTGCTGACGGGCAGCGGCGAACTGAGGATCTTTGATTCCATGTGCATCCGCAGTGAGGTTACGGGCATAGGCGAGAGCCGCTGAAGTCCGTTGATCGGTCGAAATCCCAGCAGCGGAACTTAGTCTCTGAAAATGAGCGATTGCATAGGGCGACCCCAGTTGCTTTGCCGTTTGCACTGCCATCGCAAGCTTCATTTTTGCCGGCAGTGTGCCTCCGAAGAGAACGGTTTTGACAAGTTTTGTCAGAGCTGCCGCGGAGTCAGCATTAGCATTTGCTGCTGCAAGAATGAATGCGGGTACTCGACCTTGGGTTTCGAGAATGTCTGCATCGACTCCGGCGAGTGAGGAGGCTAGTGGAAATGTGGGAGATTGGATGTTTTCCATGTCAATGACGATACCGACCGCTGATATTCATATGCTCATGGGAATCCCTGCACTCAACATCCGGCATCCCTGTCCTCAGTCCTCACAGCGTTGATATTGGTCCTTCGCGATGTCTAAAGTGATGGCATGAATACGAAGTCCCGGCAGAGCGCTGCCTTTACGTTGATTGAACTCCTTGTCGTTATTGCTATCATTGCAATCCTCGCAGCTATCCTATTCCCGGTCTTTGCACAAGCTCGAGCAAAGGCCCGTCAGACAGCATGTCTATCCAACCAAAAGCAGATTGGGACATCCCTGATGCTCTACACGCAGGACTATGATGAGGTCCTTCCCGGAAATACAACCCTTGGAAATGGCGTAACGGATCCACGGTGGCCTGATGCAACATCCGCACACTCCGCGGGTCTGAGCGAGCCTCTCGGCTGGATGCAGCCTTTCAACCCGGCAAATGTTGGGACCTACCGCATCTGGGCGCGTGACTTGCAGCCTTACGTAAAGAACCTTCAGCTCTTCCGCTGTCCGGAAGCCAAGCTGCGTTCGGCGGATGGAACCTGTACCCC
>CAZSGJ010000125.1:0-7446 GCA_964606305.1 uncultured Armatimonadia bacterium | reverse complement strand
CGGCGACTCCAGAGCGCAGCTTCAACGGCGGCATCCGTGGTGATTTCCTTGGACTGTGTCACAGACCGATGCAGGACAATCGCACCCGATTCCGCATAGGATACCTTCCACCCGGCGGGCACAAAGAAGGCGCTATGGGCCAGCGTGAGACTGATCGGCCCCTCGGTGCCATCGGGGCACGGCTGCAAACGGACACCATCCACAATCTCAATCCCACCGGCCTCCCGCACCGTCGTGACCAGCGTGTCACAAATGATGGCCCGGTCCGACGGAGGCGCAGAACCAAATGTCTGCGCATAAATGTCTGCAAATGCGCCATCAAGTGGTTCACCACTCACCAATGCAATCGGGAAAACCGCTTCCTGCCCGGCGACATGACAGTACGCCGTATGCGTTGTAACCATCCCGGTTGGTAACTCACAGCCATCATCGACAAGGCCGGCACGCGCCGCCGCTTCCTGCGCAGCTGCCAGCTGCCACAAATCGCTTTCCTCCACCGGCGCTGCAACCAGCTGCTCAAGCGTTCGGGCAAGCCCCGTCCCCGCAAGACCGCGTGCGGACAAAAGGCCGGCATCCGGTGGAATTACGACGGTATCCAGCCCAAGCCGCTCCGCAAGCTGCGCGCCGTGTAGCCCTCCCGCACCACCAAATGCTACAAGCGCATGGCCATCTAAAGCGATTCCCTGCCGAAGCGTCACCCCGCGAATCGCATCCGCCATCGTGTCGTTAGCCAGCACCAACAGCCCTTCGCAGAGGGACTGCCGATCGGGCACGGGGTGGCCCGCCGCCGCGATGTCATCCATCAACCGAATAAGCGCACTCTCCGCCGCTTGGACATCAAGAGGAATTCCAAACTTACCGGGATCAATCCGCCCAAGCAGCACATGGATATCGGTGATCGTCAGTGGCCCGCCAAGCCCATAACACGCAGGGCCCGGGTTTGCCCCCGCGCTTGCCGGTCCAACACAAAGCATCCCTGTATGATCCAGCGAACAAATCGACCCACCGCCCGCCGCCACCGTTACCAGCTCGGCACTTGGGCTCAGCAGCGTCGCATCCCCAACCGTCTGCTTCCGCGACAGCGGGACGATGCCATCCTGAATACGGCAGACATCCGTGCTCGTACCGCCCATGTCGACGCCAATCGCCTTGGCAAAGCCTGCGGCTGATGCTGCTTTTGCTGCGCCAACGACACCGCCTGCGGGCCCGGAGAGCAAGCAATCCCGCGCACGAATCCGTTCGATTGGGACAAGGGTGCCACTGGATGCCATCACGTGCAGGCGCGACCCAGGCGAAAGCGCCGATGCAACGCCATGGAAATACGCATCCATGATCGGCGCCAGATACGCATCCACACACGCTGTCATCGTGCGGTCAACAAAGCCAACCCCACTTGTCAGGTCGCTCGCGCAGGAAATCGTTTTGAAGCCAACATCCCGTAAGATCGCCACCACCCGCCGCTCATGGTCAGGGTTTGTCGTGCTATGCAGAAGCGACACGGCTGCGACAGGCGCGTGACCGCCCGCAAGCAATGCGGCCGCATCATCCGATAGTTTTGACTCATCGAGAGGAACCACACAGCTTCCATCCGCAGCGATGCGTTCTACAACACCAACCACGCAATCAGGAAAAGGAATCGGCTTTTGAATCGCCACGGCAAACAAGTCGGGGCGCTGCTGGTTGCCGATATGCACGATGTCTTCGAAGCCGGCGGTCGTGAAAAGCACTGGTGGTGTGCCCGTACGGGTGAGAAGCGCATTTGTTGCCCGCGTTGTCGCGATGCGCATGTCCATTTCGGGAAGCGGCTGCCCGAGCGGCGTCCCTGTCAGCTGATGCGCTGCCACCAGCGGCGGCTCAAGTCCGGTCTGGGTGCGGGTGATGTTGCCATCCACATCGGTTGACCGCAGCTCCCCTGAGCTTAAAACTTTTGCCCGGTGGAGATCTCCATTTGGCGCAATTCCAATTGCATCCGTGAATGTCCCGCCGGTGTCAACAAAGACCTGCCAGCGACTCACCCGCGGGGCCCAACCCACTCCCGGAAGTCGCCGTAGCGCCGCGTCATCCCAAGGCCATCCAAGCGCTCAAGCAACGGCAATACGATCTTGCGGCTCGAACCAGTCACATCGCGGACATTCCCAACGGTGATGCCATCCGGGTGATTTGCAAGGCCCTTTATCGCTGCAACGGCACTGTCATAGGTGGCTTTTGCGAGATAAATGTCATCCCCAAGCGTTATCAAACGCTCCTGATCGACGAGGTAGAGGAGGATGGCAGGGACTGGGATGTGTTTTGGATAGACGAATGCATTCGGGTGCGGCGGTTGGTAACCCGCGGCGATAAACACCGCTTCAATTTCAGCGACCGGCTTTTCCCAGGCAGCGGGAAGCTCCGGTGCAAAGTCCTTCACATGGATGATAGGTCCGTGAATTTCGAGGACGCCACGCGTTTCGAGCCACGAGAGGAGCGCAGGATAGTCTGGAACATCCGCGGCTTTCTGCAATGGGATACGGAGACTGTCGCGTCCTGTGCCGCGTTTGAGTGGATTCTTGCGATGGAAGTCTCCAAGGTGCCGGGCAGCGGTGTCGATGAGACGTTTAGCAGCCACGGACGAGACCACAAGATTGTCTGAAATGAGGGCGGCATGTCCATCCACGATGGCATCTTCCAGTGCATCCTCAAGCGTGTCTGCAGAGACAGCGAGCTCCGTTGCCAGCTCGGAGGTCGTAAAGGCCGCATGGCGCGTTAGTAGGTGTGCCGCAATCGCGGCAGAAGTGGTGTTTCCCTGCATCGTAAATGTGTCCAGCGTTACAGTATCGCGGCGCTTTGCCTTGTGTGGCATGTTTGGGTGGAGGATGGTGGCGGAGCCGGCAATATTCTCCGGACTCCACTGCCGAAGGGCAAGACGTTGCCCACGCAGAAACGCAAATGGCATCTCGAGGAGGAGCTGCGCAGGATGCGGATTATCGGCGGGCTCAGCGGTGTCGCCACGCAGGAGGTGGATACGTGCATGGATTGTAGCGGTCCCGGTGTGGAGGTGGATGCGTTGCTGATGTTTGAGCTGACCAGCTGCGGGGTGGACAGTGATGTTGACGCCCACAATGGATGCGGGGTGCGATGCGCCAATTTGTGCAAGGATGCAGCCACGCTCGATGATGACTTTTTCGGTCAGGTGGACATTGATGGCGACGCGGTGCCCGGCGGCGGCATTTTGGGTTTGTTTGCCATGGCGCTCGATAGATTTGACACGCGCAGGGATATTTTGTGGGAGGAGAGTCAGCGTGTCGCCGGCGGAAATGCTGCCTTGTGTGATGCTGCCGGTGATGATGGTACCGACGCCCTGGCGGGTGAACGTGCGGTCAATAGCCAGCCATGCGGGCAGGAGTGGATTCGGATCCGGAAGGTCGGTGACGGCATCGACGAGAGCGGTACGGAGCTGGTCCATTCCCTGCCCGGTGATGGCGCTGACGGGGAGCATTTTTGCACGTGCGAATGGTGTTGCAGCGAGGCTTTCGCGGATGTCGTCTTCCACAAGGGGAAGTAATTCTGCATCAATGAGATCGATACGCGTGATGGCAACGATCATTTGTTCGATGCCCAGGGCACAGAGGAGCTCAATATGTTCGCGGGTCTGTGGCATCGTTCCGCTGTCCGCCGCGACAACCAGCAGTGCGATTTGAATACCGCCTGCGCCGGCGAGCATATTGCGGATGAACTTTTCGTGGCCAGGGACATCCACGAATGAGATCTCGGGCTCATCAGGGCGTTCCGGGAGGCGCGCAAACCCGAGGTCAATCGTCATCCCGCGTTGCTGTTCTTCTAGGAAGCGATCGGGGTTGACACCGGTAAGGGCTTGAACAAGCGTGGACTTTCCGTGGTCGATATGCCCGGCGGTCCCGATGATGCCCTGTTGTGCCATGCAAAGAATTCTACAGCGATTAGCCTTTTGTGCCGTTACTTAATGTTAATTTCATACAACGTACACAATTTATTATACACTGTATACATGTGTACAGTTTTAAACCTTCATGATCAGACGCTCGCGATGTTGGATGGCAATAATGTAGTCAATCTCTCCGGTCAGGTCCTCGCGACCCGCGTTGGAGATCACCTTGAACGTGATGGTACGGTATTGATTCGATGGGACGGCAATGTCATTCAGACACGCGATGGTGTGGCATTTGGTCAGCTAAATGGCGTGGATGTCAACAATGCTGCGGGCCAGACGCTTGCGCGTATTAGTGATAAGTGTGACCAGCCAATCGTACTTGCAGCGGCATTTATGTTCTTTTTTGCCGGGACCAACTGACCAGCGGATGTATATCAATGCCGATACCGAAAGTGTGGCAGCGCCCCTTACGGTAGACCCGGTTTCAGACCAGCCTTTTGTGTATCGACATCCTGCCCATTGTGAAGGGCGCCATCCGGGTCAACCCGCAAGGCAGACTTAGGGAAATCCAGCTTCGAAAGAGCAGCGACTTCCTTAATGGCTTTGCCTGCCTCATCCACGCTCGGGCCAGTCCCACCCGTCTGGCGCGTGGCGAGGACATCTCCGTATTGGAATGCGCCATTTGGAGCAAGCGTCACGGTCAGCAGTGGAGCGATACCGTTGTAGCCGCTGATGCTGACCTTGTTCGCAGTGCAGAAGTTACCAAGCGAATAGGCAATAAGGCGATTTTTGTACAGCTCCATTCCGCGGGTGACGTGTGGACCATGCCCGATGACGAGGTCTGCTCCATTGTCAATCACGGCATGAGCGATTTTGATGACATCCCCACGATTCTCCCCAAGGTACTTTTCAGGTCCAGGCTTGACTCTGCGGAACTTGGGGCCTTCACCTCCGGCGTGCATCGAAAAGATCACGATGTCGGTCTTTTTGGAGAGCCCGCGAACGACTTTGAGGATGCCTTTGAGGTTGTTGAGGTCTGCGGTTCCCTTGTTTGGAGCGAAGGCGCAGATGCCGATTTTGAGGCCATTTTTCTCGATGATGGTGTATGGCTTTGTTGCAAGCCCCGCGTATTCAATGCCAAGGGTATCGAGGACTTTTGTGGTGTTGCGCTGCCCGGTCGGACCAAAGTCACCACTATGGTTATTGGCGAGGGATAGGATATCGAATCCCGTCTCCTGAAGCTGTGTTGCCAGAACTTCCGGTTGGCGAAACCGGTAGCAGACCTCGGTCCTGCCACACTTTTTGAGCTCGCCCCCCTTGTCCAGAATCGTACCTTCGAGGTTTCCAAAGGCGATATCCGCAGACTCGATAAACGATGCGATGTTTCTAAAGAGCTTTGTGTCCGGCTTTGGAAGGGTCTTGGTGTCCGGGTAGTTTGTGCCAACCATGATGTCACCAACGGCTGCGATGGTGATGGTTTTGTCTGGTTGTACATCCGTTGGTTGTGGCTGCCCGGATACCGCTTGGGCAGCAACCGGCTGCTCAGGTGCGGGTGAACTGACGGCAGGTTTCGCCGGCCTATCAACAAGCTTCGCGATCACCGACTGTTTGCTCTGGCATCCCGACGCGAGCGTGAAACATCCCGCAAGGCCCGTTATGAACAGCAAGCGATGGGTTGGCACAGTAGTTAACACATCTATAAGTATGCCATACGGATGCTAATTCAATACACCTGAAACACCAGCACCACTACCAGTTCATGCATTAGCAGATGTCATCAACGCAAAAGTGCATCGCGAATCGCAAGCTCAACCTCCTTTAGATCAACTGCCCCACTCCAATGCTTTACGATTTGGCCATCACTTACAAGAACCATTGTTGGAAGACTCCGTACTCCCCACGCTTTCCAAACATCCGCATTGTCCAGTGCAATCGGGTAGGTGTACTTCACCTTTGACTTAGACAAGAACGGACCGACCTTCTTTGCGCCTTCTTCATCAATCGAAATGCCGATGACCGATAGCCCCTTTGGAGCGTAGGTTTCATGAAGCTTCTGTACGGCGGGCATTGCCTTGACACATGGACCGCACCACGTTGCCCAGAAGTCGACCAGGGTTACCTTTCCTTTGATGTTTTCAAAGCTAAGCGGCCCGCCAGCAGCCGTCGGGAGCGTGAAAGCGGGTGCCGGTCGGGGTAAGGGAGCCGGAATGAAAGACTCGGGATCTTTTATGAACGCATCCACTTCACCCTTGTTACAAAAATAGTATGTCCTGCCTTTGTAGGTCACTGCGCCGGCAGGCTTTTCAAGCTCCGTCTCACCATTTTGCAGACAAATGAAACAAGATGCCTTTGCGGGTAGTTTTCCAACGACACGAATGGCTTTTTCCTGATGTGTACTTGCCGTTTGTATCCCTGCAAACGCTATAGCGATGAATATTGGTAACATCTAGAAGTTCCTTGCAAACGCGATTCCAAGTCGCTTATTGAACGCAGCGATGATGCTAAAACTCTCACCGCGTTTTCCAAACCAAGTGATGGTGGTGTGAGCATACTTTCCATCGGACATCGGGAGAAGCACCAAATCATCACGCAGGCCGATACTCGTCCCGAATGGCACCAATACTTCACGACCGTATTCTGAGTACGAAAGTCCCACATATGGAGCGAAGCGTCCGGTGTCCCCTCCTAGCTGTTTTTGTGCCGAGACAAAGTAACTCATCCCATAGGGTGTACCGATGCGGTCGCTGGAAAATCCTGCAATCACGCCGGGTTTTGTGGCTGTTTCGGTCTGCACAAAGTAGTTTCCGACTGGATTTAACTTCTCACGCGGTGCGGATGCGTTGAACTCAATACCGACCTGGAATCGCGGTGAAACGCGACCAGTAAGTGTGGTCCGAACCTTCGGGCGATCCTGTACTGAGTCGATGAAGCGCTGGGAGAGCTGATATGTACCTTGTATGCCGCTCGCACGGAGCGGTGAGCCTTCGCCCGGTCAGCCCGTTCACGGGGGAAGCGTCGAGCGCAGCTTATCCTTGATCGATTGGCCATCGGGGATTTGTGCGCTGGCTTGCATTCCAAGCGCAAAAATCGCGCATCCTGTAAAGGCTCGTAAACGCATTCGAAAGGATACGCGGCTTGTCACTTGCCACCTACAAACGCAGCGATTGCTGCCAAGGCATCCATGCGGACTTTGCAGTAAACGACTCTGCCCCGCTTTTCAGTTTCGATAAGGCCGGCATCTCGAAGTGCATTCAAATGGTGCGTCAGTGTGCTTGGCGCGCATGGAACCTGACACCTGATAAGGCACGCGGCTGTGCCATCGCAGGAGCCACAGCACAGCCCGGATTCTGTATGGTAGCCACATGATGACCCGCAACAGCGGATGCAGTTAAAGACCGCAAGGCGTGTTGGGTCTGAGAGAGCTTTGAAGAGTTTAGAGACATCTAACATGACATTAGTTCGATATGTGTCGAAATATACCAGATGATGTGGATACGAAGTGAATAACTCTAGCGAGTAATAACTTTGTCAAACCAAACATTCTTTCAACTATGAAACGA
>CAZSGJ010000124.1:6152-7512 GCA_964606305.1 uncultured Armatimonadia bacterium | reverse complement strand
GAGCTATTTGGATCGGCATTTTCCTGCCCGAGGATAATCTTGAGAAGTGTGGTTTTGCCGCCACCATTGCGTCCGATGAGTCCGAGTTTCTGCCCGGCGGCGATGGTGAAGGTGATGTCAGAGAACAGCTGGTCTGCCCCGTAACTCTTCGCCAGATTGGAAACGGTCAGGATACTCATTTTTTCGGAAACCCACTCTCAGGCCGCGAGATGCCGCCCGGGTATTATCGCCGTCCCACCCGCGGTATGCAATCATGGCAGGCGAATCGGAATGCTGGATGCTATGTACATTTGAAGGCTTGATGCTTAGAATGCGTTATGTCGATGTCACTGGCAATGATGCCTTTGCGGGCTGTTGGGTTTATTTTGCCATTCATTGTTTGCTCTATAGTTGCGTTCGCTGCGCATGATGACGGGCTATTGGCGGGTACGCGTGGCAGTCGTGGGGATGGTGTAGCGGCGTTGCGCCAGTTTGAGTCGAAGGTGCGGCCCATTCTGGAAAAACACTGCATCCCTTGTCATGGACCGACATCCGCAAAGGCTGGCTTGCGACTTGATTCAAAGGAAGGTTACGCAACGCCCGGAATCATTACTCCGGGCAACCCAAAGGCAAGTCTTCTAATCCAAAGGGTTCTTGCCACCACAAATCAAATGCCACCATCCGGGCATCTCAAAGGCTCTGAAATCGATTCCCTGACTCAATGGGTTGCAAATGGGGCAGTTGACCCGCGGCAGGGAAAACAGCAGCGTTCGACTTCTGGCAAGGTTCCACAGCTTCGGGCAAGGCCATTTCACCTGACACCATCTGACCGAATGTGGTGGGCGTTTCAACCCGTTAGGCAATCGAAGCCGGGTACATCCATAGACGGACTCGTCAGTCAGCGTTTAGCAATGAATGGCCTTCGAATGAGCCCTCTTGCTACACCCTGTGAACGCATTCGCCGGGCCTACTTTGATCTCTGGGGAATACCGCCATCGCCAGCCGATGTCGCAGCCTTTGAAGCAAATCCATCGGCTGCAGCCTGGAAAGCGTTGATTGACCGCCTGTTGGAAAGTCCCCGATTTGGTGAACGCTGGGGACGCCACTGGTTGGACATCGTTCGCTACGCCGAAACAAATGGCTATGAACGCGATTCACCAAAACCATTTGCATGGCGTTATCGCGATTGGGTCATCAAAAGCATTAACGATGACAAGCCGTATGACCGCTTTGTCATGGAGCAGCTGGCTGGGGATGAGCTTCCGGATGGCGGTGATGACGGACTGATTGCGACGGGATACTACCGGCTACACGTCTGGGATGATGAACCTGACAGCACTCTGGCCGCGGAATACGATGATTTTGATGACATCATGGTTAC
>CAZSGJ010000124.1:0-6052 GCA_964606305.1 uncultured Armatimonadia bacterium | reverse complement strand
GATGAACAGAACCGGCGCAGTGTGTACCTGGTTGTCAAGCGGGCTCTCAAAGTGCCGTTTCTGGAATCACTCGACTTTGCCAATAGCACAAGCCCGGTAGGAGTGAGGCCTGTGACGACGACGGCGCCACAGGCACTGATGTTCCTGAATGACGCCTTTGTGCATGGTCGGGCCGCGGCATTGGCGGAACGAATCATCCGTGAAGCGCCGAGGGATGTTATCGGGACTTTGTATCAGCACGTGCTACAGCGAAAGCCGACAAACGCTGAACGACTGGCAATGGCAAAGATATGCAGAGATTCGTCACGGAAAGAAGAGCTCATCCGCTGCTGCAGGATAATGCTCAACCTGAATGAGGTGATTTATGTTGACTAGCCATCATGCATCCAGACGGGAATTTCTTTGGCAAATGGGTGCTGGCTTCCCGGCACTGGCACTTGCCGATTTGCTGACAGGGGATGGCTTCCTCGGCAAGCATGGTGCTTTTGCGGCGACTCCTGCGGACACAAAGTCTATCCGGAAGAAAGCTAAATCCTGCATCTTTCTTTTCATGTTTGGTGGGCCGAGCCAAGTCGATTTGTTTGATTACAAACCAGAGCTGCAGCGACGGGATGGCCAGACGATTGATAACGAATTCCGCCGTGGGACAAAGACAAAGGCTGTGCTGCAGGCCAGTCGGAGAACCTTCGCCCGTCATGGAAGGAGTGGACTTTGGTGCTCGGATGCGCTTCCACACTTGTCAAAGCATGTGGACAAGCTGGCGATGATCCATTCGCTCTACTCGGACTCATTTGCCCATGGCAGCGCATTGCTCCAAATGAACAGTGGCCGGATTCTTCAGGGGCATCCAAGTCTCGGGGCCTGGCTATCCTATGGACTTGGGACGCTCAATAACAATCTTCCCAGCTATGTGGTGATGCTTGATCCACGGGGCGGACCGACAACCGGAGCCCCCAACTGGTCGAGCGGGTATATGCCGGCGAAGTATCAAGGCACGGTCCTTCGTGGTGAGGGCAACCCAATCATCAATTTGGCACCTCCTCCCGGGATAACACGTCAGCAGCAGCGTGCGGAAATTGACATCCTGAACAAGCTCAACGAGATGCATGAAAATACCCACAAGGGGTATTCAGAGCTTGCCGCGCGTATCGCTGGCTATGAACTTGCGTTTCAGCTACAGGCGACGGCGCCTGAGGCGTTGGATGTGACGAAAGAGGATCCACGGACGTTGGAAATGTATGGCATCGGGCAACCAAAGCCTGACTGGCATCCTCTGGCACTCGGTCCAAGCCCATATGGAAAACAGCTCCTCACGGCCAGACGGCTGGTAGAGAGGGGTGTGCGATTTGTTCAATGCTACTCTGGCGGAGGCGGGGCCGGGGGACAGAACACGTGGGATGGCCACCACGGGATTGAAGAAAATCTGCGCCTGCACTGTCCGGAAATCGACCAACCGATTGCAGCATTACTGACAGATCTTGAGCAACGTGGGTTATTGGATGAAACCCTCGTGGTTTGGGGTGGTGAATTTGGCCGGATGCCGGTAAGCGAGACATTCAATACAGGCGGAAAGCCTGGTGGACGTGACCATAATCCTAAGGGCTTCACCTATTGGATTGCAGGAGCAGGCGTCAAGGCCGGAACCGCCTACGGCGCTACGGATGAGCTTGGAGAGGCTGCTGTCGAAAATCGGCACCACCTAAGGGACCTGCACGCAACGATTCTTCACTTGATGGGGTTGGATCACAGGGCATTGACATACTTCCACGGCGGGCTAAATGAGAAGCTAACCGGAGTGGTGGAAGCAAATGTAATCAGGGGACTTGTGGCATAACAACGTCTATTCACGCATTACAATCCGGTTTCAGCAACCCACCTGCTAGAATGACCCCGTGGAAGTTAATGTGGCAGCTCAGATGAGTGAAATAAGGGTTTATGCTCCCGTTGGCCGATTGGACAGTCAAACGGCCGCCGGTCATGAGGAAGCTATCCTTGCGCTGATTAATCCAGCCACTAAGGGTCTAGTACTTGATATGGCAGGCGTGAGCCACTTGAGCACGGCTGGAATCCGTGTTCTCCTAATGGTCAGCAGAGCCTGCCAGGATGCCGGGATTGGACTGATGCTGCACTCATTGACACCAGCTACGTTGGAAGTGATTCGCATTACGGGTTTGGATGAGCACCTAAACATCAGGTTGGATGCGTCGTAATCCGTACGCGAATGGAAGAGATGCATGCCACGAAAGCCTGATCGTCTTAAATATGGTGCGGATGATGTTCCTGCAAAGCGTGATCTCCTTGTCTTAGGGGTTCAGCATTTTTGTCTGGCGTTGGTGTTTGCCATCTATCCGGCTGCAATCGCACAGCAGGCCGGGATGTCAACGCGTGAGAAAGCCGGGTTGCTTACCGCGACAATTATCGCCACGGCGATTACGACGTTTTTGCACCACTTCAAGCCACCGCTTGGAAACGGCAATCTGACTATCCAGACTCCCACTCCAATTGCTGTCCCTGCAATGATGCAGGCAATGGGCCTTGGCGGGTTATCACTTCTTTCCGGGATGACATTTGTGTTCGGGGCGACTGAGCTGGCAGTCTCACGCATCATTAAGTACCTTCGGGCTTACTTCCCCCCGGAGGTTTCTGGCGTCGTCGTAATGATGCTCGGTGTTTCGCTGGCTGAGTCGGCAGTGCGCAACTTTACCGGTGCAACAATGGCATCCGGTGTTGTTACTGGCGTCAATCTCGATTACATCATTGTTGCATCGCTGACTCTCGTTACGATTATTGCTTGTGCAGTCTTCGGTCGAGGATTTATCAAGCTTTTCTCGCTCGGTTTCGGGCTGGCAGTTGGGCTTATCGCTTCAAACCTTGTGGGCGCATTTGCCACAGCAGATATACAGAACATGAATGCCAGTCCCTGGCTTGGCGTGCCATCCCTGAATCTGGGCTTGCCGACGCTTAACCTTGCACTCATCCCGCTTGTGATGATCATGGCAGTAATCCAGTGCGTTGATACTCTGGGATCGTTTATCAGTATCCAGCGCATCAATGATGACGACTGGAAAAAACTGGATACAGCTCAGGCGTCATCAGGTATTCAGGTAAATGGCATCGGAAACATGATTTCCGGTTTGCTTGGTGGCATACCCGGTGGGATTTCATCGGCGCATATTGGCTTGGTGATGGCTAGTGGGGCGGCAGCCCGGCGGGTTGGTGCCGTAACGGGGATTTTGCTGATCTTCTCAATCTTTACGCCAAAGCTTGTTGCTGGTCTTTCGAGTATCCCACAGCCAGTGATCGGTGCTCTCCTTGCGTACACCGCCGCGTTCATGATGGTTGCTGGAATGGAGCTGATTCTGTCCCGTTTGCTCAGTGAGCGCCGCATCTTTACCATTGGTCTATCCATTCTGATTGGACTTAGCACAGTCATTCTTCCAGGGGTCTATTCCCGACTTCCTGTGCTGCTCGCCAATATTTGTGAATCAACACTTGCGATCACAGCAGTCAGCGCAATCTTGCTCAACATGATTTTTCGCATTGGCATCAGTCAGAGAGCGACATTGCAGGCATCCCCAAATGGCCATCACTACGAAACAATTGCTCCATTTATGGAGTCATTGGGTAAGACCTGGGGAATGCGACGGGATATCGCTGAGCGGGCATCCACAGCCTGCGCCGAACTATTTGAAGCATTGGTGTCACATGGTGTACCGGCGGATTCACTCGCATTGACGGTGGAATTTGATGAGGTTGATTTGGTAATGTCCGTGGTTTATCCGGGAAGACCAATCTCCCTGCCGACCAGTCGCCCAACGTTGCACGAGCTGTTATCTGGCCCGGATGCGCACGTGCAGCTTGGCGCGTATGTGGTTCGAAAATACGTAGACAAGCTATCTCAGGTGAGCACTGGGGATACGAATCGGCTAACCCTTCGTCTCGAGCATTAGCGATAAGTCAGACGTTGGATGCCTCGTGCGCATGCCAGGCGATTGCCTGTTTTGTGAAGTCAGTGATATGCGCTTGGTCAGTTGTTGTTAGGGATGCGGTGAAGTCTAGGTTCCCGATGGTTGTGGTCCCTAACCGAAGCAGCTTTTCCGGATCTGCAAAGTGAACGCCTTTGAAGAAGCGAAGGGTGACGCATTTGGTGCCACGGGCATCGATAGCAATAAGCCAGTCGCTACGCTTTACACCAACTCTGTACATCAGCATTTTGTAGCTGATATAGCCCTCGAGGTCAGCGCTGACAGCGCGGATTGTAGCATCGAGATCTGTGACCAGCGCTGTGAATATTTCATCCACAGTGGTCAGAAAAGTGTCCCTTGTGGCGATGTTGATTTCAGGGGAGACAGGCATGCTGGAGGTTTTATCACAGCTGGATGGCCAGCTTCATTTGTGATGGAATCAGCCCATGGTTACGATTCTCAGTCTTTTGTGGATGATGCAGCAGCCGGTCAAGGGTGACCATGCGAAAGCGCATTTGGCGACGTGTTACGGGAAAGACAATTGTCGGGCCTGTAAGACATGTGAGCATTGTCTGCATTGCTCTGTAGGTCGGGGGACGTGTGGCGTTTGTAAGCCACGCACAAGGCCGGTGGGTCCGGGCAAGCCCGGGCGGTAAGTTAAAATGTTGGAATGCAGGCTACGGAAACTGTTTCCTGCATTCCATGGGGGTTATTGACTAGTCGTCATCGCCACCGCGGCCGCGACCCTTGCGCTTACCGCCGCCAGGCTTGTGATCATCGTCGTCATCGTCATTTTCGATATGCTTGCCACTGTTCTTCGCCTTATCAAGCTTTGCCTGAAGCGCTTTGATTTTCTCGAGACCAGCTTTCGCCGCGGTGTTTTTTCCATCGATATGGCTAGCTTTTGTATAGCATTGGTTTGCATTATCGATGCGTGCTGCCAGCGGGACGGATGTATCCGTCAGCTGGGCATCCCCTAGCTTGGTCAGTGCAGCGGCAAAAGCAATTCTTAGGTTCGCATCGCGTGGAGCGCTTCGTGCGGCAACCTCTGCAACCTGAGCATTCTTCAAGAGGATCGCGATGCGTGGGGATTGCTTGGCGGTTGTCAGCGAATTCGGCTTTGAACCAGCACCGGGAGCAACAGCAACACCGGCTCTTTTGGCTTCAGTTGCATCCACAAAACCGGCAAACGACAACTGATGCGACTTATAGTAGTCGCCTCGGTAGTTGCGCCGGGGGGCTTGTGTATGGCAATAGGTGCAGGCCACACCTTCCTTCTCGGCAAAGGGTGGCTTAGCGGATGCCGGCAAGGTTAGCCCGACAAGCGCAGCTGCGATGCCGCTACAGAGGCTGAGTTTGTGTTTCATTTTCCAGAACTGCTCCAATCGTAAAGTCATATAGAGTTACGTTGCAAAGAGTGCTTAATTTTTCTTATGTTTTACGGACGTTGTTGGCAAAGTCTGTGTCTCTAAATGCGAACCGGCCGGTGTCCTGCAAGAGGATACCGGCCGGTTTTACGTTGTTACGTAAGGCTTGGGATTAACCCTTGCCACCCTTTTTAGCTGGCTTAGCAGGAGCCTTCTTACCAGGCTTAGCCGGAGCTGGTTTCGCTGGAGTTGTAGGCTTTGCTGGCTCGGCTGGCTTTTCAGGAGCGGTCCAGGACTTTGGCTTGCTGGATGCTTCAGGTCCAACCTCAACGCCGGCCTTCTTTGCTTCAGCGGCATCATCGAAGCCGGCAAAGCTCAGGTTGTTATCATGGTAGAAGTTACCACGGTAGTTACGCATCGGGGGTTGCGTGTGGCAGTACTTGCAGCTGACGCCTTCCTTCTCTGCGAATGGTGGCTTTGCCACTGCTGCGGTACCGAGCAGGCTAACGAGTGCTGTTGCCAGCATGATGGTGCGATTTGACTTCATCAACCAATGTCCTCCAAAAACTAGTACGTATACGTACCACAGAATGTGATGTTCACCCTTTGTGAAATGTTGCGGTTTCTTTTCTATTTTCTAGAATCCGGTTCCGCTAATGCTGATTGTCGGTTTGCATCACGGCTGGCGCGAGGGTGATTTGTGCTGGTTTCGCAAAAGGG
>CAZSGJ010000123.1:0-7572 GCA_964606305.1 uncultured Armatimonadia bacterium | reverse complement strand
CAAACAGGGCAGGCACAGAGGCCTGCCCCTACGAACGGTTGTTGGTATTTTTTCCGTCACCGTGGGAAGGCGTGGCAGCCCCCCGTTGACGTGACATCCACAAATGGATAGAATCTGACCATTCGGTCAGTATTCCATCTCGAACCAATGAAGCACGGGTAAGGACATGACAACCTCACGCCTCTCAGTCGGTATCGCTGTCACACTGATGGCGGCGCTTCTTGCCACCGCCGCCCGCATCCCCGCAACGCCATCCGTCGCTCTGACCATCAACGAAACCGCCACCGGTCACGCTGCCTTCCTCAGCCCACACATCCACCCCATCGAAACCACAACAAAGCTTGTATACGTGGCGAACACGCCGGCCGGGACAATCGATGTCATCGACCAGAAGACTCAGGCCATCAGCACACGTATACCGGTTGGGATTGAACCGGTCACCGTTAAGCTTCGCCCGGATGGCCGTGAACTCTGGGTCTCCAACCACATTTCTGACTCCATCAGCGTCATCAAAATCGACCCCGGACATCCTTTCCACCACACCGTCATCGCGACCATTCAAGACATCGACACCGCCACCGGCTCGACACGCTTCGATGAACCATGCGGTATCGCCTTCGCAAGTAATGACAAAGCCTACATCGCCCTGTCATCCGAAAACAAAGTGGCTGTTATCGATGTCAAATCCCGTAGGGTCTCCAAGTACATCCCAATCCCTGCGCAGGACCCGCGCAACATCGCCGTCCACGATGGCAAGCTCTATGTAACCGCATTCGAGTCCGGCAACCAAACACAGCTCTCGGGTGGCATCAAGCCCCTGAAAGGTGAGCTGGCCACATTTGATGCCTATGAACACAGCATCATCCACAACAATGTGCTCTCCACCGGGCATGTTGTAGATATCGTCAAGAATCCTGCTGTTCCTGATCGCGACCTGTTCACCTTCTCAACAGAGAATGAGGCGCTGATCAATGTCACATCTACGGTTGGCACACTCCTCTACGGCCTGGATGTGACATCGGATGGAACCGTTGTCATCGCTCAAACGGATGCTCGTAACGATGCAAATGGCAAAGCAGGCACCAAAAAACATGGTCTCAAAGAGCTTGAAAATCGACCATTTCTGAACCGTATCTCGCTCATCACACCTGGGAAGACGGGTTCCAGGCCAGCTATTCGGCATATCGATCTTGACCCGGGACTCCCATCACAGCCAACCGTTTCGACCGCTCTCGCTACGCCAAGCGCCGTCGTCACCTTCCCCAATTCCCCGATCATCGCCGCCGTCGCCGCAGGCTCGGACACCCTCTTCACCCTTAACACTGCGACAGGAAAAGTGATCAGCCGCACCCAGACCGGCGCATCCCCGGATGGCATCGCCGTCACGCAAGCCAATAATCTCTACACGCTGAATGCCGCCGACAACACGGTCTCGATCAGCAAGTGTGATGCATCCGGAAATCTGACCCAAGCGAAGACGATTTCACTCCCCGACCCGACGCCGCAGCGCTTCAAGCTCGGCCGCAAAGCCTTTAGCACCGCAAAAGCGAGCAGCAATGGAACCTTTAGCTGCGCGAGCTGCCACCCGGATGGCCATACCGACCAGCTCCTTTGGGTGCTCGACACCCCAATCGTCGGGGGTGGGAATCAAATAATGCCCCGCTCTACGATGCCGACGCGTGGGCTTCAAGACACAATGCCTTTCCACTGGGATGGTATCCCGGGTGACCCGTACGGCGGCATTAACTCGGCAAGCCTCGCCCGGGATGTACAACCAAACAGTGATCCTGCCCGGCCCGTGACATCCACCCGGCAGCTCATCGATGCCGGACTTGCATCCACGATGCGTGATTTCCGCGACACCCTCAAAAACGATGAAGGTAAAGTCGGGCACCTGTCGAAGTCTGAACGGGATGCGATGGCGGAGTTTCTACTTGCCATTCGCTATCCTCCCGCGCAGCGCCGGCCATTTACGAATGCGGTCACAAAGCGTGCGCTGCGTGGCTTTGAACTGTTTCACGTCCTCGGGGATGACGACCCGGGTAAGTCAGGGCCAAATGTTTGCGGCGACTGCCACCGGATGCCATTTCTGGTATCAACCAACACACCGGGAACAGGAATGGATGCGCCGACGTGGCGGGGAGCGTACGACCGCTGGTTGATTCTGCCGCAGGGTCGCCTCAATATCGTGGCGTTTGATTTTTACAAGGACATGGCGGAGCGGGGAGCGCCCGAGGAGGAAATCTGGCGGATGTCCTGGGGAGGCCGTGAGCGCTTCAATCCGGTGTGGAACATGGTCACCGAAGGAAGCACTGGCTACAGCGGAGCGTTTGCCCGGCAGGTAACCATCGGTGGTGATTTCGGAAGCGATGCCGGCTCTGTGGCAAATCCGCTCTTGGATGCGATGGAGCAGTCCGCACGGGATGGCGCGACAACGCTCAGTGTAACGGGCACGCTTACGAAGAGTGGCAAACCGACGACGCTATCGTTGGTGTTTCAGGCGAATGGATATATCGATCGGGATTCCGGTAAACCGTGGACCCGAAATGAGCTGGTTGCGTATGCAGCACAGGGAAAATGTGTCGCGACATTTACCAGTCATCTGGCATCCAGAGCCACTGCAGATAGCCCTCAGCCGGCCATTTGGTCGCCGGGACCACTGCAAAATCAGAGAGGCCATCAGGTCTTTCCGCTGCTCTATCCAGGTAATTTAGCCTTCCAAATTGCGACCAGAAATGCGGTGTCGGGTGCAGCGGTGTTTGTGGATGGCCGCCGGGTCAAGGGAAGTATCTCGCTAGCGAAAGGCATCGCAACAGTGACATTGGATGCTCTTCCGGAGAAGGGTTGGCACCTGCTGCAGCTGCAGAACCCGGCAGGTTTGTTCTCGAACGAATATCTTATACGCAGCGAGGCGGATGCCAGATTGGGAGGCAGTAATCTCCGGGATGCTCTTTTACGCGGCGATGACCGTCTGGCGATGAATCTAATGCAACACGGCGCGCCAATCAACGAGCCCGGTGATGAAGGTTCTACATCCGTGCATATTGCAGCCTTCTTTGGACGTGAGGATGCCCTGACATATATGCTCACCCACGGAGCGGACCTTGAGAAGCGCAACAGTAGTCGCCAGCGCCCGCTGGATGCTGTGAGTGGCCCTCTCGATGACGGTCTCTTTGGCTTTTATCAGGCGATCGGCAGCTCAACGGGGGTGGAGTTCAACCGGGAGTCTCTTTCCGAAGCGAGGAAGAGAAATGCTGCGCGGCTGCGGAAGTAGTAACGAAACAAAGAAGGAAGCATTCGACATCGACATCGCGATCCTTGTCTTTGTATGGCTGCTGCCAGCGAATCGATGCCAACTTAGTAAATCCGCCACTTAAAGGCGGAACAACTGCGCTCCCATTCCTAAAAATCAGAGCTACTGTTACAACACAAGGAAAACATAACAATTCACGTAGCAGCCATATCTGACCACTGAGCGGCAATCCGAAGGGCATATGCGAAATATCTCATGCATCCCCACGAGCTACCCCATTGTTCTGTCTGCAGGAATACGTCCGGTCTGAGGGAAACAGACAAGCAGGAGTACGCCGTGCAAACAAATCAGAAGTGGTCCTTTGGGCCGGAGCTACACGGCTGGACATTGAATCCATCCATCACGATTGAAAAGCGGACGACATCGGGAATCCACTTTCGATGTATCGGGCATGACAGCCAAATCATCTCACCACCACTAAAGTCCACGCTTGGTCCATTTGTGGAATTCTCGATCACCTTGGCAACAGCTGCCGACCCGGTCATCGTGCTCTACTATGGAAACCCCTTCAGTGAAGCGCGCACGGTGCGTCTGGTGGTCATCCCGGATGGACGGGAGCGTACTTACAGCTGCTATCTTCCAAGCCTGTCTGCAGGAGACTGCATCCGTATTGATCCTGCGATGGATGCTGGTCGCTTTATACTTCGGACACTTGCACTGCGGAGTGTTCAGCACATACCACCGGACCGCTGGCCAAAGCCGGCTGAACTCCGGCAAAAACGTCTCATCGGAGGCGGTCAGTACAATCAGTACGGCGGAAATCAAACCGTCAATACACGGTACCTTGCCGCAAATCCCGGATTTATCGCGCGTTATCCTTACGATGGCATCGTACTAACGGCTCCGTTGACGATAGGCGGAGCTGAACGAAACTTACATGAGGTCATCTGGAACACCTGGCCGATTACATCCGCAATGGTCGAGCCGATACGCAAGGACATCAAGCGAACACGATGGCAACACCTGACAGACTGCTTTCTTAACATCTCGATGACCGATGCTGCGGATGGAAAAGCGACGCCAGACTTTACAAACGATGCCGATTGGGCCGTTGTGGAAAACAACATTCGGATGGCTGCCCGCATTTGCCGTCACAGCAATGTCAAAGGCTTTTGGTTGGATACCGAGCAGTATGCAAACTATGCCGATAGCAACGATAAGTTTCCGCTCGGACGCGACAGCACAACCGTCCTCCGACGCCGTGGCAGACAGTGGATCGAGGCAGCACAGAGCGAAAAGCCCGACATTCAAATCATTATCACCTTCGCTTGGAGTCCCGATGCCATCGAATATGGCCCACTCAAAGGAGTCATTCCGTTTCTGGATGGAATTCTTGAAGGCATAAAATCACCGGCTCTCCTACACCACGGCTATGAGAATACGTTCTACTACGGGCAGGGACCGGGAACGACACATGTGATCAACGATGGTCGCAAGGATGGCTACCCAGGAGACCGCCGACGCTTCGCGGAAGCGCGCAGCAATATTCGAGCGTGGCGGACACTCAGCACACTTCCGGACAAATATGACCGCTTTGTACGTACGGGGATGGCAGCGTGGATTGAAGATCATCCCTGGAATCAATGGGCCGGTGCTCCTGTTGGCGTGCCATGGTCTCTATACTCCAATGCAGCACTGGCGCTTGCCTACAGCGACTGTTACGTGTGGGTTTGGTCGGAACACAGTCACTATGCACATGGCTTCGAAGCGAAAAGTGGTATCAATCCGTACATTGCATCGCTTGCCAATGCGACGCACAACACAGACGATGCGATGCAAACAACCTTGAGCTCCAGATTTGATATGAATCCAATGACACGTGGCTGGACGTTTGATTTTGACATGCTAAAGATCGGTGGACGTCTCGATCCCGGGCATTCTGTTGACTTGATGGACACACGGAAGACACCGTTTGCATGGGATTCATCCACGAAAAGTGTGCGCGTGAATGGCTCACTTTGTGGACATCTCCATGGGCAACGCCAAAGGTTTACTCATGCGATTCGCATTCCTCAGAAAGCCACAACATGGATGGCAACCATTCGGTTTAGACTTGAGCGATTCCCACTACCAGCGGAGAAATCGATTCACATTGGAATCTTCGCATCCGCTGATCCGATTGCGGACGGTATCGCCTTAGAGATTGCATCGGCGACGAGCTACACAATTGCAGGTATGAAGGTCAAATCCGGTACCCGCTTACGGACAGGTACGGACCTTCAGCTGGAATTGAGGTCGAAAGCAGGTCAATGTCAGTGTTGGATTTCACAACGTGGTAAACCCCTAAGTGCACCGCTGACAGTACGTGTTCCGGACGCGATTTTGGATGAGATTGGTACAGGTTTTGATGATTCGCCATCGGCTGGTGCAATTCTGAATCAGAAGTGCAGCGCGGTTTGGAAAATGCTGGATGTTCAGTTCACAGCGACGAGGAAACGAACGTGATACTGCAGCGGATACCGAAGACAAAATGTAGAAGAGTGGATGATTTTGTCCTGGGCGGTGGGCTTGGACACGGACCGTGGCCGCGGCTTGCGAGGTTGGTGCTTCGGGATACGACCGGAAGGCAAACATCGCACACATCCCCTGGGTTTGTACAGACATGTTGGACCACTACACACCTCTGCGCTGCGTTTTCCTGTCCTGGGAAAGCTCCCAAGTGCACGTATACGCATCGGGATGATCCACTTTACGACGAAGATGTCGTTGAGCTGTTTATTGCACCGGATGCAAGTGAACCCAGGAACTACTTTGAGCTTGAGTTCAATGCCCTTGGAACCATTTTTGATGCTGTCGTCGTGCATCCGGACCTTTCAGGAAATGGGCGGCCCGCAGTTGCGACAGAGTGGACATGCGATGGCTTGAAAGTGGATGCAAGGATACATTCCGGGCGGTGGGAGGTCGAGATTGCGATTCCTTTCAGCGGTCTTGGTATGCCACCTCCGCATATCGGTGATACGTGGCGCTTCAATGCGTATCGCATCGACTATGGTCCCCCGGACCACTATCTTGCCTGGTCGCCGACGCTACGACCGGAACCCAGCTTTCATGTTCCGGGGCGCTTTGGAATTCTGGAGTTTGGGAAATGATGAAGCGGCCACAAACATGGATTGGTTACTCTCAGCACAGAAACGATTTGATGCTAGGTCAGCATGCGAACTGGGAAACATCACGGGCGTTTATGGTGCGTGCGGATGGCAGTGACAGGCGTGAAGTAGGAAGGGAACTGATAACACGACCACATTCATGGACACAGTTTGCGGGCTGGTCACCAGATGGTCGTAAGGCAATCATCACAAGTCTCTGGGAAAGCCCGGAAAATGCAGCTTGGGAGCACCAGAACAAAACCTTTCGATTCTCGGAGGGTTGGCTGGTGGATGGAAATGTCTTAGATCTGCGGACAGGAAAGCTCTTGAATGTCAGTGCAATCGACAGAGTCAGTAACCATAATGCCGTGACGTTTACGCCCGATGGCCTAAAACTTTTGATGACATCCGTGGTTAAGGGTTCCGGTCGACCTTTTGTGATGGACCTGGATGGCAGCCATAAAAGGGATGCGGGAGGAGACAGCGGTGGATTCGCTTATGGTCTAAATGCATCCCCTGATGGCAAGTACATCAGCTACCATGAGGACTATCAGGTGTACATCTCGCACGTTGATGGTAGCGGGCGTCGGAAGATCGACACCGGAAATCCATTCAACTTTGTTCCACAGTGGTCCCCGAAGGCGGATGCTTTATTGTTTCTTTCTGGGGAACATTATGATTGTCATCCGCATATTGTGCGCCCGGATGGCAGTGGACTGCGAAAACTGGCGAACCGTGGCGGGTATCGCGGGGTGGTTGAGTTCCTGAAGTATCCAGATTTTCACAGTGAGAGAAGTGATATTCCATGCTGGTCACGGGATGGTCGCTCCGTGATTTACACTGCCAAGGTTCGGGATGCCGTTGAGGTGATGCGGGTGGATCTGAACGGCAAAGTCAGGCAGCTCACTCATTCTCAACCGGGCGTGCGTAATTATCATCCAACAGAGTCACCAGATGGGAGATGGTTGCTTTTCGGTTCTGATCGGACGGGGGTCATGCAGCTGTATGTTGGTGACCGAGATTGCCGTGAGACATGGGCCATTACAGCCGCGGGGGAAGGAAATGCGACTCTGGCAGGCGGCTGGCAACCCGGTAAGCAATAACATCCGCGGTGTTGGCATTCACGAAACAAACTAAGATTCTGAGAGTTCCGGCACTTACTCGAAACCGCCA
>CAZSGJ010000122.1:0-7583 GCA_964606305.1 uncultured Armatimonadia bacterium | reverse complement strand
TCACACTGAACATCCCCGGGAGCTATGAGAATAAAGTTCTTGGTCTCTACACATCCTCGGAGCAGGTCGACACCGACTTTCTAAAGTCGGCCTACGGAACCGCGCCAAGTCTCGTCCTCAAGCCGGAAGGTGCACATACCCTGCCATATGGGGATACCTGGGCACCCTATGAGAAGACCTACGATCCTAAAGGCAAGCCATCGGATGCCGACAAGCAGCACTTCATGGCATTCACAAAGTTTGTACATGAGGCATCGGATGCTGAATTCGCAGCAAAGTTGGGGAGTTATCTAGACATTCCACAGTTTGCTAAATTCCTAGCGGGCACCGTCGTGACAAGCAGCCTCGACACCATCCTGATGATGGGGCATAACTTTTACATCGTGCGTAATCCAAAAACTGGCAAATACGAGTTCCTCCCATGGGATTTGGATTTGGCATTTGGTGGATTCCCGATGGCTGGAATCGATGCCACACAGCTATCGATTTATCAACCGGTTGGTGATCGGGAAATTCTGGTGAGGCGTTTCCTTTCCATTCCTGCGGCGCAGGTAAGTTACCTCGCCGCCTGCAAACAGGCCATTGGGATACTGGAAAGCCTGACACCCGAGGTCGAAAAACTATCGGCACTTGTGAAACCGGTCAAGCAGCTGGATGACCGAACGCAGCTCGCAGGCGGATTTGGATTTCCGGGGGGTCCGGGAGGACCTGGAGGCCAACGGGGAAGCGCTGCTGCCGCAGCCACGAAAGATGCTGTTTTTGTGGTGGATGGCAATCGTTTGCTTAAATTTTCGGCTGATGGACTCACATTTGAAAAGTCTGCAAATCTGCCCGCGGTCGAAGGCGATGGATTTCCTGGCGGACCCGGTGGACCGGGCGGTTTTATGTTCGCCGGACGGTCAGTCGACCTGAGTGAATTGATTCGAGAACGGGTTAAGCAGGTCAAACTCCAGCTGGATGGAAAAGCGCAGGGGCTCACGCCGCGCAGTATGGGTCCCGGTGGTCCGGGCGGACCTCCAAGACAATAGTCAGTTTGCTTCTACATTGCATAATTTGCGTTTTCAATGAACCAAACACACGTGAAATCGTCCGAACGACCAATCCTTATATTAAGATTAGATTATGCCAATCACATTGATTCCGATTTGCGCATTGTTACTACCCCTTGCTCCTCCTACTCCTAAAACCAAAGTAACGTCAACCGCAAAGACCAATGCAACGGTGCGAACGCCTGTGTCACCAGTTCTATCAAAGCTGCCGTTTCATACTCAGGATGTGTTGCATACAGTGCGGATTGCACTGTCCAGTGATGCATGGGAAATGATTCAGCCAAAGCCCAAAGGCTTTATGCAGAATGACTTCCCGGAACAACCTGCGAAGGTGACCGTGGACGGCAAGACGTACACGGTCAGCATCCGCTTCAAGGGCAACGGCACATACATGATGTCCGGCTCGCTGATTAAGCGGCCGTTCAAAATCGATATCGACAAAATAGTCAACGACCAGACCATCAATGGCATCACAACACTGAATCTCGGAAACAACGTGATGGATCGAACAGGGCTGCGGGAAGCCCTGGCATATGAGTTGTTCACCCAACTGGGTGTGCCTTGCAGCAAAACGACCTTTGCGGATGTGACACTCGACATTCCCGGAGTAGCAGAGAACCGCTCCGTAGGACTCTACTCGATTCCTGAACAGCTGGATGCACGCTTCTTCGCAAGACACTATCCAAAACCCGTGACATTGGTGCTAAAGCCAGAAAATGCCAATGGCTTTCCAAAGCTGGATACCTGGAAGAAATACGAGGCGATGTACGATCCCAAGGGGAAGCCGACTGAGGATGACAAAAAGCGCTTCATGGAGTTCGTTGCATTCCTGCATGACAGCCCGGATGCAGAATTTGCAACAAAGCTCGGAGACTACCTGGACATCGAAAACTTCGCGCGCTTCCTCGCTGGCACTGTCGTAACGAGTGCAATGGACAGCATTCTCGCGATGGGACACAACTACTACATCATCCGTGACCCGGTCAGTGGCAAATTCCAGTTTCTGCCGTGGGATTTGGATCTTGCTTTTGGGGCATTTCCAATGGCTGGTGCGGATGGAGTCAAGCTCTCCATAAACAAGCCCTTCACCGATCGTGAAATTCTGCTGAAGCGCTTTCTCTCCGTTCCAAAAGCAAAGGAACGCTACGATGTTGCCTGCCGGAATGCTGTGGCAATTATGCGAAAACTGGACCCATTACGTGCAAAGTTGGACCGTGTTGTTGCCCCTGCTATTGCCAAGAATGACCTTGCCAACGCACCAGGTGCACAAGGATTTGGGATGTTTGGTCAACGGCCACCTTTGCAGCAAAGTAACCCTGTGGTTGCATCGAATAAGAAAAGTGTGTTCGTCCTTCAAAATGGCAAGCTCCGTCAGTTCGCCGCAAATGGGCTCAAACCAATTGCCACGGCAGAGCTGCCAACCGATAGTCCGCAGTTTCCGGGACCGGATATGTTTGGAGCGGGTCTGACACTCACCGAATTCTTCACAAAACGGGCAGACTTTGTAATTGCCGAGCTGTCTGGTAATGTTGTCGGCGAGCAGCCCCGCGGGATGATGGGCGGTCCGGGTGGTCCTGGTGGCGGTTTTGACTTAGCGAATATCGTGGCCGGCAACACGATCACTCTCCTAAAGCACGACAGCGAAACGTTTACACAAAGCGTCTGGTCGGCGAAATGGTTAGCACTGTTCACTAATTCAGACACCAATCATGATGGTCAACTCTCCAAGAGTGAGTGGGATATGGCCACAATGAAACCAAATGACTTCATCGCCAATATTTTCCCCGGTCAGCTTTGGACAGCATTCGGAGGCAAAACGATTGCAGCAGCAGCGTTTGCCAGAGTGAGTAATGAATGGTTCGGGAAGTTTGATCGTGATGCTGATGGCACATTGACGCGTAAGGAGCTTGGGGATGGCTTTCTTGCGGCGCTTCCTCCTCCTGATTTCGGTGGCTTTGGTGGTGGTCCCGGGGGACCAGGCTTTTAAATGACAGCACCTGAATCTGGCGCAAACCACGTTCGTAGCGGAGCGGAGCTGAAGTTCATCGTCGATGAAGCCAAAGTCAAAGACTTGCAGGTCAAGCTTTCGGCGACGCTTGGCCCGGATACATACGGCGGAGGAGATGGCACCTACTCCGTATCAAGCCTTTATCTTGACACGCCCGAACTCGCGTCGTTTACACGGGAGCTCCCTGGCAAGTGGCGCCTGCGTCGATACGGCGATGATGACATCGTCCACGTCGAATACAAAGCTAAACCGGCCCCGGGACAGGTTGTTAAACACCGCTCCACGGTTTCAACCACTGATGTGGAAACGCTTGGGACCAGACCAAAGCCGAAGTGGTTCTCTCGGGATATCGAAATGTATCACCTACAGCCAACGCAACTGATCTGTTATACCCGCCAGGCGTATATGGGAATTGTCGATGGCATTGACTTACGGGTAACGCTAGACCATGATGTACGTGCAGTTCCGATGCACGACTTTATCCTTCCACATCGCACTGCAGAAGCTAAACCCATTGTCATTGGGAGGGTGCTCGAAGTAAAGTTTGAGAATGCACCTCCAACAGGCTTTCTGGCTGGACTTTCAGAGCTTGGTCTTGAACCGATGTCATTCTCCAAGTACAGGACGGCGATGATTTGCGCGGGTCACTAGTCGCCGCAACAGCCAAAAAACATATCGGTGCGCTCCTTACACTGGTAGCATTGGAAGCAGTTGGCGCCGGCGTCTCCGTACTCACTCCACTTCCATTGCAAGCTGCCATTGATTCCATCAGTGGCAAGAGCAAAACAGCGTCGCTCCTTCCGGCAGCCTGGACACAAAGCCTTACGACGCTAGCCGTTGCAAGCATTGCCTTCGCCATCATCCAACAGCTGATCAATATGGCCAGTAGCATTGTTGCGACGAGAACAGGGCAACGAGTTACTGTCGAGCTGCGTGGTCAGTGCTTCGATGCGGCCCAACAGCGATCGATGAGCAGCCATCTGACATCCGGGACCGCGGATGCGCTCTATCGTATCCAAACAGATACACAGGCACTGGAGTGGATTCTTCTGGATGGCGCACTCCCCGTGTTGACAGCAACCCTCTCAATTATCGCGATGACAGCAGCCCTGCTGACGCTCAACTTACAGCTAGCACTTGTCGCACTGGTTCTTGGTCCAATCCTCGTGGTCATCGGACGAACGACCCGCCCTGCTTTGAAAGCAACCGCACGATCTGCCAAACAACAGGAAAGCCTTGCCCTCGGGATCATCGAAAGTGCACTCTCCGGGCTGCAAACCGTAAAAGCATATAACCTGAGGACATATACCCTGGGCAGGTATCTCAAAATAGCTGAGAGTGCAGTTGCGAGACGAATCAAAATCGCCTGGCTGGATAGCAGTCTCGGTGCAGCCGTTCAGATCCTTTGCGCAGTTGGCCTTGCCTGCGCCCTGTACATCGGCTCGGATGCCGCTGCGCATGGACGCCTCAGTCCCGGGCAGGTGATTCTCGGCATCCACTACCTCGGACAAATCTACTCACCAATCCGGACCATAGGGAAAAAGTGGGCCAGCCTCCAGACGCAGCTGGTCAGCCTTGAGCGAATTGATTTTCTGCTGAAGACTGAAACAGATGTCCCAGTACCGCAGCAAGCCAAAGAACTCCCGAGTGACATCTCATCGCTCGCCTTACAGGATGTCTACTTTGCCTACGATCCATCCCATCCTATTCTGCAGGGAGTAAGCCTTACGATCGAGCGAGGCGATGTGATTGCTCTGACAGGACCGACGGGAATCGGAAAGTCAACACTGATCAGCCTCCTCCTACGCCTTATCGATCCCACAGCCGGAAACGTGTCCATCAATGGTATTTCTGCAACCGACCTGGCGCCGGACAAGCTGCGCGGATTATATGCAACAGTGCTTCAGGAAACTGTCCTCTTCCCCGGGACTATCCGGGAAAACCTGTTGCTGGCGAAACCGGATGCCAGCGAAACAGACCTTGACCATGCTATTGATGCCGCAGCGCTGCGGACAGCAATCAATACCTTTCCGGATGGTCTTGACACTGTTGTTGGTGAGCGCGGTGCGAAGCTGTCCGGTGGTGAGCGGCAACGCGTCGGGCTAGCTCGGGCATTCCTACGGGATGCACCGGTTCTTCTCCTCGATGAGCCAACCAGTGCACTGGACCACGCAACGGAGGAGGGTGTCCTCGATGCGCTCAAGCGTCTCATGGTCGGCCGGACTGTGATTATGGTCACGCATCGCGAAGCACCAACACGCCTGGCAAACAAGGTCTATCAATTGGAAGCCGGGAAATTAATCCAGACGCGAAACAACAGCCCAAACCACCCACCGGTCGAAATAGCCCCATCAAACCACGTAGCTCACTAACTGATAAAGACCACTGCCTATGTTCATCCTTCAGAAAAAAGTGGATAAAGACTCTGGCCTAACCGAATTCCACGGTCGAACAGGGTTCCATTCCCACGTCCTTTGGTCATCCGTACACAGAAGTTCCACACAATCCTCATACCCGCTTCATAATCATCCTCCAAAATGGAATAACGATGAAAATCCTTTGTATTGAAGATGATGAGAACATCGCCGAAATCGTAAAGCTGGGACTTGAGTCTGCAGGATGGGCGGTCGAGGTTGCATCCAATGGTACGGAAGGGATTGAGCTGGCCCGGGAAGGCGGCTGGGGCCTTCTCATCGTCGATGGCATGCTCCCGGGTTTGGATGGCATCGAAATCTGTAAACGACTCCGCACGGGGCGCGACCGTACCCCTATCCTGATGCTAACCGCACGGGACACCGTGAAAGATGAAGTCCGCGGACTTGAAGCCGGCGCGGATGACTATCTTACAAAACCATTTTCGATGGAAGTGCTCCTGGCACGTTGCCGTGTTCTCCTCCGCCGGGATGCACGTGAGAAGTCACGCTACATCCATATCAATGACCTTGAAGTCGATACGGTTAACCGCACCGTCAAGCGTGATGGGATTGACCTCCAGCTCACACAGCGCGAATTCGGCGTGCTCGAAGCGCTTCTCCTCCGCGAAGGCACCGTCGTCAGCCGTGAGCAGCTGCGCCTGCGTGTCTGGAATGATGATGCAGCCGTCGGGTCAAACGTGGTCGATGTCTATGTCAAGCAGCTCCGGAGCAAGCTGGATGACACGCGGGAACCGAGGCTGATACGAACTGTTTACGGCGCAGGATATATACTCGAACGGTCCGCAAAAGCCTAATTTGCTATGACTGTCCGCGCCAAACTCACCCTGCTGAATGTAACAGTCCTGTTCCTGATTCTTATCGGAATGGGGATGGCACTGCGCGGCCGCATTTACATCAGTATGATGAATACGCTGGACCGCGAGCTGGCTTCAAGGGCTAACCAGCTGACACAACCACAGGGTGGTCGCCCCCGTGGCTTCGGCGGTCCCATTGGAGGACCACTCGGAGTCCTGTTGTCACAGCGTGAACAAAGGCGTGCTCCGGAACCAGGTGACCAAAACCGGCAGGGTAATTATCGGGACAATTCTCCAAGAGAATTCCTACCTGAAAACCGCGACAGACGTGATTTCAGACCGCCATTTGAGTTCTTCGGTCGACCACCAATACCGCCAAACTTACCCTTCTATCAGTTGGATGGTGCCCGTCTTAGTGACAGACAACCGCCCGCACCCTCTGCCAAACTAGTCGTGGAGGCAGCCAAAACACGTCGCGAATCGTACGCTACCATCGGGGAGCAACGTATCTACACGCGCCCGTTGCGTTTTCGCGACATGGATGTCGTTTTCCAGTCATCCACAAGCACCCAGGGACTTCATGATGACCTTGCCGCCATCACCCGCGAAATGCTTTTACTTTCGCCGATTGCTCTGATTGCTGCGACCATGGCTGGGATGTTCCTTACCCGCAGAATGCTGAGTCCAGTCGATGCCATCAGTCGCAAAGCCGAGACCATACAGGCAGATAATCTCTCTGATCGCCTTCCCGTTAATGGCACGGATGAGTTCGGCAAGCTCTCACAAACCATCAACCATATGCTCTCCCGTCTCGAGCTGCAGTTTGAGCAACAACGACGCTTTGTCGGGGATGCATCCCATGAGCTGAGGAGTCCACTCACCGTCATCAAGGGGGCCGCGGAGCTTGGTGCGGCCGATAATCTTGCAACAGAGCGTAGTCGTGACTACTTCAGCCGCATCAATCAGGCTGCCGACCGCACAACGCGTCTTGTCGAAAATCTCCTATTTCTGGCGCGCTCAGACAGCGGTGTCCTCATCGCGAACCGCCACGAAACCGATGTCGCAGAGCTCGTACAAGGCGCGCTGGATGAGGTAGCGGCAACCTTTGCGACACACCCTGAACCTGTGGTTCATATTTGTGTCCCAACTCTTGTTGTAGATGGCGAGCTGATGCACAGGGCCCTCTGTAATCTGATAAGCAACGCGTACCGCCACACACCGGAATCCGGAAGTGTGTCAATCAATGTTGATGGTTCAACCATTTCGGTTACTGATAATGGGTCTGGAATTCCCGAAA
>CAZSGJ010000121.1:0-7735 GCA_964606305.1 uncultured Armatimonadia bacterium | reverse complement strand
TCCTGTGTAAGATCACCGCAGAAGGCGGCTACACCGGCTGGGGCGAACCAATTGTGGAAGGAAAAGCCGCAACCGTTGCAGCGTGTGTAGAGGAAATGAGCGACTTCGTTATTGGTCACGATGCACGCAAAATAGAAGATCTGTTCCAAGTCCTCTACCGGGGTGGTTTTTACCGAGGCGGCGCGATTGAGATGTCGGCGATCTCCGGAATCGAGCAGGCCCTCTGGGACATCAAAGGAAAAGCTCTCGGCGTGCCGGTCCATGAGCTGCTCGGTGGCGCGGTTCGTGACAAAATGCGGATGTACGCGTGGATCAACGGCGCAACGCCTTGTGAAATTGCGACTGCTGCGAAAGCCAGAGTTGAACAGGGCTACACCGCGATCAAGATGAACGGCGTGGATGACCCGCTTGAATGGATTGAGTCCCCCGCATCCATCGATGCCGTTGTTGCGAAAGTAGCTGCTGCGCGGGATGCCGTAGGTAGAGGTATTGGGATCGGCGTTGATTTCCACGGCCGGGTCCACAAGGGTCTTGCCAAAGTCATCTTTCGCGAGCTTGAGCCATTTCAGTTGATGTTCATCGAAGAGCCGGTATTGGCAGAAAATGGCGAGGCGTTTACGGAGCTTGCTCGTCAATCTCCGATTCCGATTGCAACGGGTGAGCGACACTACACCCGCTGGGGATTTAAGCAGCTGCTTGCGCAGGGTGGCGTCGCAATAGTCCAGCCTGACCTCTCACATGCTGGCGGGATTTGGGAATGCCGAAAGATTGCCGCGATGGCGGAGGCTTACGATGTTGCTTTTGCACCGCACTGCCCATTGGGGCCAATCGCACTTGCAAGCTGTCTGCAGGTTGACTTCTGCACGCCAAATGCTGTGCTGCAGGAGCAAAGCCTGGATGTTCACTATGGTGCCGGCACGGATGCAATGAAGTACATCCTTTCACCCGAAACGTTTACATTTGAAGCAGGCTATATTAAGCGGCCGGAAGGGCCAGGGCTGGGTGTTGTTATCAATGAGGATGCTGTCCGTGAAGCCGCAGCAGTCGGCCATCGGTGGCGTAACCCTGTCTGGCGCAACGCGGATGGCTGCGTTACCGAGTGGTGAGTCTCCTACTATGGTCCTTTTCGGCCCCAAACATTCCAGCCATCAGGCATGGGTGTGTCATAGATATTGCGTCACGAGATGCACAATTAACCTGTATGGAAATCAATCACTTGCCGACTGAAACTATACGCTTCAATTTTTCGTCCTAATTCACACAGTTGGCAATCACACGAAATTGGCAATTCCGGTAGAATTACCGGGGGAGTTTGCATATGCGCTATCAATCATCGGGTTCGGCACTGTTTGCGGCTATGTCGCTGTCTGTTCTTGGAATTGCAGGGTCGGCATTAGCCACGCCGGAACCCATTGGAGCGGCGCAGCAGGATGCCGGAGCGTTGGTTAATGAGGCGCGTGTCTTGGCAAAGGAAGGCAAGCTTCAGGATGCATTGGCCAAGCTTGATGCCGCTATCAAAGCTCGACCAGACTACATCACCGCGTTCTCTGAACGTGCAGGTGTACTGTTTCAGCTGAAACAATTCGATAAAGCCGTCGCTGATTATGCGATGGTTATCAAAGTCCGTCCCGCTGCTCCGGCAGGCTACTTCAACCGTGGCCTTGCACTCATATCTCTCCCAAAACCGGATGCCAAATCAGCCATCGCTGACTTTACGAAAGTAATCGAGCTCAATCCAAAAGCTACCCCGACACAAGACCTAGTCCTTGAGAGTTTCGATAAACGCGCTTACTGCAACATTTTGCTTGCGCAGTGGCCGGCTGCTGTTGCTGACTGTTCGGAAGTCCTCAAGCGCGCAGCCAACCGCGCTGACACGCTCATAAACCGCGCATTTGCTTACGAATCGCTGACCCCACCCGATGCAGATAAGGCGATCGCCGATTACACGGCTGCACTACCTTTCATCACAGATGCGAATGCAAAACTGGATGTTCACCTTAACCGGGCAAGCCTTTACTTGACACAGAAGAAGTACGAACCGGCCATCGCTGATTTGTCTGAGGGAATAAAGGCGAATCCGAACAACGCCGATGCCCTTCAGGCACGTGCAGCCGCTCTCTTCCAGACCGGCAAGTTCGACCTCTCCGTCGCAGACTACAAAGCCCTCGTCGCACTCAAGCCCACCGATGTCAATATCATCAAAGATCTCGGTGCAGTTCAGCTTCAAGTCAAAGATTACGCCGGAGCGATTGCCACCTATAGCAGCTACATCGCAAAAGCAGCAGCGACTGCAAGCAAAGATGTTTACAAGTTCCGTGCGGTCGCTTACATGAAGGTGATGCCGGCGAACCCGACAGCGGCAATAGCGGATTATCAGGCATACCTTGCAGCGAACCCTAACGATGCGGTGATGTGGCATGACTTAGCTGCCGCGGCATTCTCGCTCGCCGATGACAAGCCAGGTGCAAACCTTGACCTTGCGCTTAGTGCTGCGGAAAAGTCGCTCGCCATCACTCCTGGACAAGCAGATATGTTGCTTGTTCGAGCCGATGGCCTGTCTCTGCAGGGCAAGCTCGACCAAGCCATCGCGGCGTACACGGCGCTCCTCACAGCGAAGAGTGGCGATATCAATGCTCTAGAAGGGCGTGGACGTGCACGCTTCAATGCGAAACAGTTTACAGAGGCGATTGCTGACTTCGATGCGTTCCTTGCCGCTGCGCCCGCTGGAAATGCAAACAAAGCAGAAATCGAGCGATTGCGTGTACTCGCACTCGAAAGCACTGGCGGAACTAAGAACGCAGATATGCTCATCGGACAGTACACAAAGCTCATCGATGCAGCACCCGATGCGAAAGACTCCGCCATTCTGTACACCAACCGAGGCGTTCAATACTTCAACAAGGGCGACTACACGGCTGCGGGTAAGGACTTCACAAAAGCATCCGCTCTCGATGGCGGCCAGCTCCCTGGTCTCAAGAACATCCTCTCTGCAGCTTACAAGCAGTATGAGAAGTCAAAAGCAAAACCGGATGCTGACGCTGTCCTTGCAGCTGCGGACAAGGTGCTGGCCAAAGATCCCAAGGATGCCGATGGCATTGCTACACGCGCTGATGTTCTCCTTGCTACTAAGGACTTCACAAAGGCCATTGCAGAGTACACACGCATCCTAACCGCTAATCCAAACAGCAAAGAGGCAGTTGCAGTTCAAATGAACCGCGCAGCCGCATACCTGCAGTTGAGTCCACCTGACTACAAGGCTGCACTTGGTGACCTTAACGCTGTGATCACAAAGACACCGATGGATATCGATGCCATTCGTGTGAGGCTTCAGGTCAATCAGGCACTCAAGGACTCGGCTGCAGTGATCGCCGATGCATCCAAGATCCTCATGCTGGCTGGTAAACCCGATGTGGATGCACTGACAGCACGTGCAGGTGCCAATATTGTTGTTGGAACATCCAAGGCCGCCACACCAACAAAGGGTGCAGCCGAGTTTGATGCAGCAATCGCTGACTACACAGTGGTCATCACTGCGAATCCTATGGACCCAGCAACCCTCTACAATCGCGGCATCGCATATGTCCGTAAGTCCGGCCGAAAGAATATCCCGGAAATCCAGAAAGCGATTGCAGACTTTGAGGCCGCCATCAAACTAAAGGCAGACATGGCGGAGGCATGGGATCGCCTTGCACGCGCATACGATGACTTTGGTCTAAACAGTGAGCCGGATCAGGAAATGGCATGGACCAAGGCTATTGATGCATACACCAAATACGCAGCGCTTCCAGGGGTTGCGCCAGCCGATGCAGAAACCGCAAAGAAACGTGCAGCAGCCCTCAAGGAAGCTTTGAACGGCTAAACCAGGCTCTTGCTTCGACAGTACAGACCTTCCGGAATCCGGGGGGTCTTTTACTTTTGTATCCCGAAGCCCCCGGCTGAGTTGCGACATTGTTTGCAGCCCGTTAAACATCAAAGCCCCCCCGATAAATCGGAGGGGCACTTGGTAGCGGCGACGGGACTCGAACCCATGACCTAGGGGTTATGAATCCCTCGCTCTAACCAGCTGAGCTACACCGCCAAGGCACTGAGCATGATACCGTTCAACTCGAAAATGCGGCAATGCAAAATGTGTATTTTCCGGCTAATTTCTACTACATCCTCTAAAGGTACCAACACAGAGTCAGTCACAACCACTGAATCGGATACGATATAGAACTGTGAGTTCAGCAGAAGATCAGGCCGCATTGCAGGAAAAGCTTATTGCGAAAGCAATAAAGTCAGCAATCCAGGAAGATGTCGGCTCCGGCGATATCACATCCGATGTTTGTATCCCGGAAACAACAGGTTCAACCGCACGCTTTGTTTCCAAAGCAGCGGGAATCGTATCAGGGATTGAGATTGCAGCACGCGTCCTGATGACGATAGATGCATCGATTATCGTACATATTCACATCCCGGATGGCTCGCCTGTAGCAAAAGGCGATGTCATCGCTGTCGCTCATGGCCCAGCCCGCTCAATGCTAACCGCCGAACGGACCGCGCTTAATTTCCTTCAGCGGATGTCTGGGATTGCTACCACCACCCATGCTTATGTAGCCGCCACCAAGGGTACGAATGCCATCATTCTTGACACACGCAAAACGGCACCTGGATTACGGGCAACGGACAAGCTCGCGGTCATCCACGGCGGTGGCACAAACCATCGCTTTGGGCTCTACGACATGGCGATGATAAAGAACAATCACATCACGGCATGTGGAAGCATCACGGCTGCGGTCGCCGCCCTGCGCGCCCAAAGCACGGTTCCAATCGAAGTCGAAGTCCGTACATTCGATGAACTAAACGAAGCGCTCTCCCTTGACGTCGAGAGAATCATGCTCGACCACTTCTCCCTCAGCGACATGCAACGTGCGGTGGAGATTGCCGATGGACGGACACCCCTTGAAGCAAGCGGAAATATGACCCTTGACCGCATCCCGGATGTCGCAGCAACCGGTATTGATTTCATTTCGGTCGGCGCTCTCACTCACAGCGTTACAGCGCTCGATATCAGCTTTACTTTTGACCCCACGCACTGATACAAGGAACCCAAATGCCAAACGACCTGCTTACCGCCGATGCCATTTACGCTAAGCTCCACGCAAACCTTGCGGACATCGTCCCGGATGTGATGCTGCGCCGCAAAGCCGAAGCGGCTGCACAAATCGAGGTCCTCAAACGTGAACGGAATGCCATCGTGCTGGGTCACAACTACATGGAGCCATCCCTGTTCCACTCCATCCCGGATTACCGAGGCGACTCCCTTGAGCTAAGCCGCGTCGCTGCTACCACGGATGCTGACATCATCGTGTTCTGTGGCGTCCGCTTTATGGCCGAGACCGCAAAAATCCTGAATCCGGGCAAAACGGTTCTTATTCCAAGCAGCAAGGCTGGCTGTTCGCTCGCGGAGTCCATCACGGCTCAGGATGTCCGCGACCTCCGCGCGATGTATCCCGGGGTGCCGGTTGTCACTTACATCAACACCTATGCCGATGTCAAAGCGGAATGCGACATCTGCTGCACCAGTGGGAATGCCGTTGCCGTTGTCGAATCACTCGGCAGCCAGCAAGTCATCTTCCTCCCGGATGAGTTCCTCGCCCGCAATGTTGCCCGAGAAACGGGTAAGCACATCATTTTCCCTGTCAAGGCTGGCGGACATGGACCGGATTCCGGCGACACGACCCTTGATGTCAAAATGATTGGCTGGCGTGGGCGCTGCGAAGTTCACGAGCAGTTTAACGTCAGGGACATCAAGCAGGTCCGCTCCCAAGTCCCGGATGTCCTGGTACTTAGCCACCCTGAGTGCCCACCGGATGTCGTCGAAGCCAGTGACTACTCGGGCTCGACCACGGCAATGATTCGCTACGTCGAAAAAAACAAGGGACGTAAGTTCCTCATTCTGACGGAGTGCTCCATGGCTGACAATATTCTCGCAAGCGCACCGGATGCCGAAATGTTACGGATGTGCTCAGTCCGCTGTCCGCACATGGCAGAGATCACCGTCGAGGACACCCTCCTCGCCTTGATGAAGACACAGTTTGTCGTTGATGTCCCTGAAGATATCCGTATCCGCGCATTCAAGTCTGTGGAGCGGATGCTTCAAATCGGGCATACGGGTCCCCGGGACTAACGCTTTGGGAACGATAAACGCGGATGTCCTCATTATTGGCTGTGGAATCGCTGGTGGCATCACTGCACTACGCCTCGCGGATGCCGGTATCCCTGTCGTCCTCGCAACCCGCAGTCAAGATCCAGCTGAGAGCAACACCTTCTGGTCGCAGGGCGGGATTATCTTCGAAGGTCAGGAAGACACCCCTGAGCGCCTCGCTAAGGACATCCTTGCCGCTGGTGCCGGCCTCTCAAACCCGGATGCCGTCAAAGTTCTTTCTGAAAATGGACCACGCCTGCTTGAAGATGTCCTGATAAACCGCCTCGGCATCGAGTTTGATGTCGAAGGTCGCTCGCTCTCCCTCGCCCGCGAAGGTGGTCACTCCCTTGCGCGGATCGTCCACGTCGCGGATGCCACCGGGAAAGCCATCGAAGTTAAGCTCATTCAGGCGTTGAAGGATCACCCAAACGTCACGCTGCTCACCCAGCAAACCGGTATCGACCTGATAACCACCAGCCATCACTCACTTGACCGCCTCCAGGTTTACGCTCCGCTGACTTGTGTGGGTGCGTACTTCCATGACCGGCGGACACGCGAGGTGACAAAGGTCATCGCACGCGCTACCGTCCTCGCAACGGGTGGCCTTGGACAAATTTACGCGCACAACACGAATCCGCTAGGCGCACGTGGAGATGGCCAAGCCATGGCATACCGGGCTGGTGCCCGCGTCATTAACATGGAGTTTGTACAGTTCCATCCGACGACGTTTGTTGGTGCAAATGGCGTCCGCTTCCTTATCACGGAAGCGGTCCGCGGGGATGGTGGCCGTCTGGTACACGCGGATAACACGCCATTCATGGACAAATATGACGCTGAGTGGAAAGACCTCGCCCCTCGCGATGTCGTGGCCCGCGCGATTTATCAGGAAATGCTTGAGCGAGATGTCCCATATGTTTATTTGAACCTACGGGATTACATTCCTGAGGACCGTATTCGGCATCACTTCCCTACCATTTTGCAGCGCTGTGCAGATGCCGGCGTTGAAATCACGAAAGAGCTGGTTCCCGTCGTGCCAGGTGCACACTATGCATGTGGTGGCGTCTGGGTGGATGACTGGGGGCAGTCAACGCTTGCCGGGCTCTATGCCGTCGGTGAGGTTGCGTGTACAGGTCTCCACGGTGCAAACCGCCTTGCATCCACAAGTCTCCTCGAGGGTCTTGTGTGGGGCGACCGGGCCGCCCAGCATATCAAGGCAAATCTGCACCTCCTCCAGCAACCGGATGCCACCAACTATCCGGATTGGGAATATGCAGATGGTGGTGCGCCTGACCCAGCCTTGATTGGACAGGACTATGGACAGATCAAGGCCCTGATGTGGAACTATGTCGGCTTGGTACGCACAACGCAACGTCTTGAGCGTGCACTGCGTGAGTTGCGCCGCTTCGAACAGGAAATCGAGTTTTTCTACCGTACAACTCAACTAACAGACGGCCTCATTGGTCTCAGAAACGCGGCGCGCACCGCAACGCTTGTCGCGCAGGCTGCTTGGACGAACCGTACGTCTGTTGGATGCCACTTCCGCGAATA
>CAZSGJ010000120.1:0-7761 GCA_964606305.1 uncultured Armatimonadia bacterium | reverse complement strand
AGACGCGGTGAACAACCGCTGTACCCCCCCACATGACAAAGCCCTCCGGAGTCAACGGACATCCGAAGGGCTTTTGACTTTACAAAACTACTCCGCGAGCAGCGACTTGACCGCCTTGCTCAGCTCTTCATCTCGAACATCCTTGAAGCGGATCACACCCTTTTTGTCGATGACATAAATCGTCGGGAAGTACTTAATGCTCCAGTCATCCATGAGGCCGCCTTGGTTGCCATTCCACCAATGCGTCCAAGGCATCGACTCCGTCTTGAGGAAGTTTGTCAATGTCTCGAGCTTTTCATCGCCGGAAATGCTAATCAGCTCAAAAGGCTGACCCTTGAGCTCTTCCACCATTTTGCGCTCATGCGGAATCATCGCCTTGCAGGGACCACACCACGTCGCCCAAATGTCGAGGACAACAACCTTACCCTTGAGCGCCGCGAGGCTGCTCTTGCCACCAGCGACATTTGCAATCGTGATTTCAGGGGCAGCGGTTCCGATTGCAAGGCTTGGGAGCACGCCGGCAAACTTGGTGTACAACACTTTCTGCAGGGTTGTCATTTCACTCTGCAGCTTAGGAATCTGTGCGATTTGCGCATCCGACCAGCCTGCGCCGTTTCGCTCATCCATAACCTTACGGCCTTGCTCACTCTTACTCAGACGCTCGCCCATTTCGATGGCACTTTGGCGGCTATCCATTTGCGCCTTCAGCGCCTTGGCGCCAACCTTGGCATCCTTGTTCTTTTTGACAACTGCGGCAAGAATCTTATCAGTCTCTGGTGAGTAGGCCTGACCAAGTGTGTTGACAGCAGCACTGATTGAAGGCGAACCGGCATACTTGTTCTCAAGGACTTTGCATGCTTCGGTGTATGTTGCCTCATAACCCTTTTGCCCACGGCTGGTCTGCATTGCCATTACGGCGCCGCGAACAGCATCATCTGCGTTAGGATTCGCCTTCACGTAGGCCAAAAACCGCGCAGCAAAGTCCTTTGCCGGACCATCATTCATCGTAAATGCCGGCAGTGGAGCCTTGGGGTCCTTCTTACGAATCTCTTCAACCTTCTTCATAAAGGCATCCGCGTGCGCTTTCTGCGCAGCATTCAGTTCGGTCATGATCGCGGCAACGGATGCATCCTGCAGGCGATAGGTTAACGCTGGCGTAGTATGCGCAGCGAGAAGGAACAAAGGCATTGTGACTTTCACCCCCGGGGGATTTGTTGGATGCACAATATCATGACACCCTGCTTTGCCAACGTTGTGGCTAGGTTACGAACCCGTACTCGTATACGCACGAACACCCATCCTCCAAACAATGGCACCCAGACCGAAAAATAGCCAACCGATCACCGGAGCAAGCAATGCTAAACCACTAAACTGGCCCGTCAGCAGCGCCTTGGCTGGAATCCAGTTGATAATCGCGAGTGGGAAGATGTACGTGAACACAAATGTCAGCGGACGGCTCAGTTTATCGAGTGGCAGCTGCGCTGCCGTTTGGCCACCGTAGACCACGGCATTTGCAACTTCAATCCCATCCACCGTCCAAAAACACAGCGTCGCCTGCAGCATCAGCAGTCCGTAGAACAACGCCGCTCCACCCGAAATCACCGCAGCCAGATACAGCATTGATAGGAAATTCAGGGAAACATGGGCTGCAGAACATCCATAGAGGAACGCAACCGCGCCGGCACCAATCATCCCGAACCGGCTAAACTCCGCCACCGAAAGCTGAATCGCCACAGGGATGGGCCGGAGGAGCATCCGGTCAAAGTCGCCCTTTCGAATCACATGATGGAAGCGGTCAAAGCCGCGTCCAATCATTTCGGCAATGCCAAAGGCAATACGCACAAGGCCAAACAACATACTCGATGATGCAAAGTCCCAGCCGGGAATCGACCCAAAACGCGCGAAGAGTGCCCAAAGCGTTGCCCACTCGAGGAGCATCCCGAGCAATGTCGCCGATGCCCAGAGAACGGCATTCGCAGCATCCGCCAGCTGTGTTCGCAGCGCCGCTCGGGTGAAAAGCCACCACATCCGGATGTAAAATTTCATCCGCCAGTCACCGTAAGGCGTCGCAGCCCACGTCCAAGTATCAAGCGACCGACAGCCACAAGCACAACCGTCCAGATCAGCTGATGCCCAAGCACAAATGGCAAGTCGCTGACCGGGCGCGTCCCAACCCAGAAGGCGTAAGGTTTATCCACCATCCCGGAAAATGGGAGCCATTCAAACACCAAGCGAATGTTCTCAGGGAGCAGCGCCAGTGGAACCAGCTGCCCGCTCGTCGCCGCGGCGATACCCGGAACCGCGCGAGAAAGGCCATCCCCTGCAACCGTCCAAAACTGCGTCAGGATCATTAACACAATAAATGCGCTGATAAGAACCAATGCGCCAATCGTGGAAAGCAGCCAAGCCACAAAGCTGGGGATGTCCGGTGGGAGGCGCATCCCGGCAAAGTGCGTCGCAACGATGATCACCGGGATGCACCGCAGTGCCGTCGGTGCAAGCTTGGATGCAAGCGTCCTTGCCATCCAGAGGCTATGCAAATCCACCGGGCGAAGCAGCTCCATCGCCACGCTGCCATCCCGTATTTGCTCGCGTAGCTCAGCATCCGGAAAGACGCTGTAGGGTGTCATCGCAAAAAACGCCTGCCCAAGCCAAATGTAGGTCGTGACCTGAGGGAGGGTCATGGGTGCCTTGATGCCATTTGCGTAAAACGCGGCGAAGATTGCGACGAGCACCAGCCCGAAGACGACTTGCGTGACGATGCCGGCGTAGGCGGCCGTACGGTAGGCTAGCTGCCGCTTCATCCGCATTTGAAAGACAAGCCAAAGCAAGTGCATCAGGATTGCGCTCCGCGGTGATGCTGATACATCCGCGCAACTGTCTCATCGATGCTCTGGTCGGTTATTTCGACATCGTGGATGACCGCTTGTGCGGCGAACGCAGCGAGGAGGTCTGCGGCGGGGATGACGCCCGGGTCGAAGGTGAAGGTTTGCTCGTTTCCGATTGTCTTTACCGGTATCGCCGCAATGTGCCCGACGGGTTTATCGGTTACGACGCGGATAACTTTCGTGCTTCCAAACGCTGATCGCAAGTCGGCGAGGGAGCCATCGAGCAGGATGCGCCCATTCCCGAACACCATCACGCGGTCTGCAACGGCTTCAATATCCTGCAGGTCATGCGTCGTCAGGATAGTGGTGACATCCCCGGATTGCTGCAGCCAGCGCAGCAGCTCGCGGACAGCCAGCTTTGCTTCGGCATCCAATCCAATCGTCGGTTCATCGAGAAAAATGACATCCGGTTCGTGGAGAAGTGCCGCGGCGAGCTCACAGCGCATCCTCTGACCGAGGCTTAGTTCGCGGACGCGCTGCGAAAGGACATTCCCAATACCAAGACGGTCGATGAGGAGCTTTTGTCGTGCATCAAATCGATGTCCGGGAACCTGGTAAAGCGCCCGAAGCAGCGCAAATGTGTCGGACACAGGGAGGTCCCACCAAAGCTGTGTCCTTTGACCAAAGACCACCCCAATATGTCGGACATGCTCCTGACGTTGGGAAAATGGCTCACGTCCATTTACATTCACGGTGCCAGAATCCGGCTTCAAAATGCCGCAGAGAAGCTTTACTAACGTTGACTTGCCGGCACCATTGGGTCCGATACATCCGACAAGGGTTCCGGCTGGAATTTGAAATGTGACATCCCGTAAGGCATCAATGGTCTTCCGTTCCCGATGGAGCAGGCTCCCTGATGTTCGCCGATATGTCTTTGACGCTGCGTCTACATGAATTCCATTGGCTTTACTTGACATTGCCACTTATGTTACGCCCGGTTGATGGCGGGTAACAGAATCAAGTTCCGGTAATATGACCAATACCATGGTCGTAAATCCTGACAACATCTGTACTGAAACGCTGGAGGAGATATTCCGCCAAGCTCATTTTGAAGTTACGGTGGATGCAGATAATGACCTGCTCATCAAAGATACCTACGCGTGTTTTGTTTCGAACTGCAAAGAGAGTATCCGGATAGCAACGGCATTTCAGTTCCGTAAGAAGTCGACCCGGGAACAACGTATGGACCTCGCAAATCTCATCAATGCAGATTGTGAGGCGATACGTGCAACTGTGATGGCAAAGCGAACGCTGATTATCGATTGGTTTATCCCTATCCGTGGCGGACTACCAGCGGCAAATCTGATACAGGCTTTTAGGGCATTCAACGGACGGACACAAAACGCACTTTTCACCTGCGACACGAATGACATCGTCGAGTAATCGAATGTCCGACAGCATCCCGGATGTCATGGCGCCCCCCGGTATCGCCGCGTTTTTCCAGACTTGGAAGCTCTATCAGAGCATCATTCAGAATGACTGTATGGACCACCGGGAAATCGGCACAGCGTTGCGTTCTGTCTTCGAAGCACTTCCATATGGATTCTCGGTTCTGGATTTAGGTTGCGGCGACAGCTCGATGGCAATCAAGGCACTCGAAGGCCTCCGTGTGAGCCGCTACACAGGCGTCGACCTCACTGCTCCAGCCCTTGAAATCGCCCGTGCAAATTTTCGTGCAAGCTTTTCGGCGACCTGGGTGCACGCAAACATGGTGGATTACATCGCGACCTGCGATCAACAATTCGATGTCATCCTGACATCGTTTGCCATGCATCACCTTCCGGCCGACATCAAACAAACATGGCTGATGCAGATCGCGAAGCACCTCACGCCTAGAGGGCAATTGATAATAATCGATACATGCTGTCCAGCTGGGATGTCTCGGGATGAAACTATTCAGCTCTACCTGGATGACATCGCAGGTTGGCCACTGACCGATGCGGAAAAAGGTGCGATTGCGGACCATATGTGGTCCAGCGACTTTCCTGAAAGTCAAGCGTTTATTCAGGCTGCGATCAGGAAGACAGGCCTCGAGCCCGTGCAGATTTACCAGCACAAAGCCGGTCTACAGGTTGGGTATGTTTGCTGTTTTGCATCGCGCGAAGAACCACTCGTCTCCTGAGTTAGCCCTCAGAACTGGCGGCTGCAACGACTACCGTTTGTCGCCTATTCTGTTTCTGCCACGGGAAGTGACTTTTTCACAATCGCCGGATTGCCGGCAACAAAGCAGTTATCCGGGACATCCGATGCAACAACAGATCCAGCGCCCACGACAACGCCACGACCGATTCGAACGCCTGGCAAAATGATTGCATTCATACAAATCCACGTGCCATCACCCACGTGGACATCCTTGCCATAGGCTTCAGGCGAACACCGACGATCAGATCCACCAATCGCATGTGTTCCAGTATGAATCACGACATTGGGCGAGATGCAGACGTTTTCTCCAATAAAGCAGCTTCCATCCAGAACAATCTTTATATCGGTAGTGAGCGTCGAGCCTTTGCCGATGTGAAGGCGTTTATGCCAATTTCGCCCCGGACCGCGAAGCTCAATCCTCCCAAACATCGTCACTTTTGCTTCAATATCGAAGCCTGCCAGGCGATAAAACATCGTCCTTATACGGGGTAACCGCCAGGCAGGGAGAACCGCAGCCAAAAAGCCTGCAATCCCTCGATGGGGTTTGAGATCACTTGTGCCAACTTCAGACCGAAAAGTAGAAGCGAGGGATGCTGGAGTCACACTTGTAACCATGCAACTTTCGTTCCACACAACACTCCTACTTGTACCCGGGCAGAAACTCCGCTTCGGCTGCAAACAGCTCAAGTGTCATCGCCTTGATTTCTGCCGGGCTGCAAACCGCCGCTGTCAGTGGGTCCAACATGAGTGCGTAAATCGCTTTCTCAACCGACCGCTCGACCGCTGCCTGGGCGCCAAGCTCGTACATCGCCATATTGGACTGACAAATCCCCGCCATCTGGCTTGGGAGACGGCCATAGCGGGTCGGATTAATGCCGTTTCGGTCAATCATACAGGCGACTTCGACAATGCCATCCGATGGCAGATTTGCAATCAGGCCACCCGTATTCGGAACATTTCCATGGATTCGATATGGTGTGTCCTTCTCGCGTGCCTCGATAATCCAGCTCGCATACTCCCAGGAGCGCTCCCAGCCGATCTCCTTTTCACCGGTGACCATCGCTTCGCGCTCAGCATCGGCGTTGGCACGCCACGTTGGCCAGTTGTCCGCGTAAAAGCTGGAGCCACCATGGTAACCGCTGCGTGCATAGCGCTCAATCAGGTCTTTGCGCTTTCTGTAATAAGGGAGATATTCCGACAAATGCCCACTCGACTCGGTAATAAATGCGCCGAAATGCAACATCATGTCCTTGCGCACAAGGTCATCGGCATCTTCCAAATCGGCTGGATCCCCCGCAAGGTCACGCTCCGCGAGCGCCATCAGCTTTGGATACAAATCCTGTCCGCCGTGACGCAGCTTGGTAAACCAGGCGAGGTGGTTGATGCCCGCGCAGTCCCACTCCATCTCCTCAACAGGGATGCCAGCGCGTTTAGCGAGCAGCGCACTCGTGCCCTGAACCGAGTGGCAGAGCCCAACGAGAGGCAGGCTGGATACCCTGGATGCCGCAAGACAAAGCATTGACATCGGGTTGGTGTAGTTGAGCACAATCGCCTGCGGGCACAGCTCTTCGGCATCTCGAAGAACATCCAGGAACACGGGAATCGTGCGCAGACTTTTGAACAGACCACCTGGACCAATCGTGTCCCCGATGCACTGATCGATTCCATACTTTTTAGGGATGTCATTGTCGTGGCGGACACAGGCGAGGCCGCTGACTTCGATGCAGTTTGTGAGGTAATCGGTTCCCGGGAGGATATCGCGGCGATTCGTGCTCGAGACCACCGTCCACTTGTCAGAAAGTCCCTTTTGGTCAATCAGCTTCTGAATGAGGCGGTGCATGGTCGCGAGGCGGCTGGCATCGATATCGACCAGGCCAAGCGTGCCACCGACGTTCCCGGGGATAGACAAAATGTCATTGCTGAGGCGCGGTGTAAATCCCGAGCCGGCTCCCATCATCGTGACCTTGATTGGTCGAAGCATTGCACCGGGGAGGCCGCGGGATGCTGCATCGTTGATATGAGCCTTGTGGGCGGATTCGGTTGCTTCTGCCATGGTGCAAATCTCCAGTGATCGCGGGGGATGTTGCATTAAACAGGACATTTGCCCGGCGGTGCATAAGGGTTTACGGCAATGTCAATCCCGCTCTTCCATATCGTCAGCCTGCCAACAAATGACCTCGTCAAGGTCTTACAGAAACATGGCATTGCCTACCACCTGCACCCTACGCAACGTTCTGCGATTGATGCGGCAAAGCTAGGCGATGCGCTTTTACTCCTCTCGGAGACCTATCCGGAAACGCCGACACGTGTCGATTACGACCTTCTCGATGTCGCAGCGGAGAAACAACTTAAGGTGTACATCGAGTTTGCGGATGGCATCCCGGGTTTGATACGCGGTGAAACGCGTCGGACGCACTGGGAGCGGGCTGTTGTGACAACCGATGCCTTTGGTGACAGCGTCCAGCGCAACCGTATCTTGGCCATTCATGGCTGTCATTTCATCCCGATGGAAATGCAAAACCCACTGATTTCCCTTGGTCGGGTGGCGGGGTTTGACAAAGCCGTCTATGGCCCAGCCAAAGATAGTAAACCGGTCATCGGAATCCACCAGATACCAAACGGCCTCAGCATAATGCTGGCATCCACAAAGCTCAGCAACTTTGTTCGGGCCCGCTACGCGCCATCCGATGCCTGGAGTGCTATATGGACCTACATTTTGCGCTGGCTCGCC
>CAZSGJ010000119.1:0-7764 GCA_964606305.1 uncultured Armatimonadia bacterium | reverse complement strand
GTCGTCGCCAGGACATCGGATGACTCTGCCGGCTTGCAATAAAACGAGTGGACAAAGTAGGCCATCGAGCCGCTTGGCACCGCAGCCGTAAGCGCATTCTGTTGCTTCCACTCAATCGCATTCCAACCAATTTGCGGTACTTTTGCCTGCGGATTCGTTGTGTCAAACGAGACCACCGTACCAGGTAGCAACCCAAGACCTGCATGCTCACCGTATTCAAAGCTGACATCGAAGAGCAGCTGCATCCCGACACAAATGCCAAGAAACGGTCGTCCACTAAGGGCCGCATCGCGGGCAACATCCTCGAGGCCGTGACTGCGCAGCGTCGCCGCCGCGGCACCGAATGCGCCAACGCCCGGAAGAACCACATGACTGGCCGCTTCAATAATCGCTTTGTCGCTGGTGACTTCTGCCTGCTGCCCGACCGCCTCAAATGCCTTTTGTACGGAGCGGAGGTTGCCCACTCCGTAGTCGATAATCGCAATCATAGCGAGCCTTTGGTGCTCGGAATACCAATGACGCGCGGGTCGTTGGCGATTGCCATTCGAAGCGCGCGGCCAAATGCCTTGAATGCACCTTCCACAACGTGGTGAGCATTCTTTCCCGCAAGCGACCGGATATGAAGCGTCATCCCTGCATTTCGGGCAACGGCATGGAAGAACTCTTCCACCAGCTCAGTGGCAAACGTACCGATGCGCGCATCGCGAAGATCGAGGTCCACATATGCCTGACCACGACCACTAAAGTCAAGGGCGCACAGGACAAGCGCTTCATCCATAGGGACAGTCGCATCTCCGTAGCGGGCAATACCAGCCTTGTCACCAAGCGCCTCGCGAAGCGCCATACCGAGGACAATTCCAACATCTTCAACGGTGTGATGATCATCAATATGAAGATCACCGGTCGCATTAATGGTCAGATCGACCAGACCATGCCGGGCAATCTGTGTGAGCATGTGCTCAAAGAAGCCAACTCCGGTGGTGAGGGTCGATGTCCCCTGTCCATCGAGGTTGATGGAGAGGTCGATTGATGTCTCGGATGTTGCGCGCTGAATGCTTGCGGTACGTTGCGTAGTCACGCGTTATTGTATCAAGGGGGTTTCAGGCGGCAGGCTTACGAACCACTGCTGCTGCCGTCACTCCAAATGGAACACTGCAACAGGTTGCAATCGAATTTTCCATCCTCAATATGCCAAGCAATGCGCGGTTCAGCCACGTTGGTGTTGGCTTGATGTCCGAGACGGGTGTTCCTGTATTTCGAAATGGTCCGAGGACGCGACGAATAAACCAGGTCATCGGGAGCAGGCTTGTGACCGTATACGTTTTGTGCTGTACGGTGAACCCCGCAGTCTGAAGGCGCTGCGTGAGAGTGCGAAGCGTGTAGCGACGGTGGTGATGCAGCGCGACATCGTGACGACTCCAAAGCCCCTGATACGCAGGGACCGTGATCACTGCCACTCCGCCGGGTTTCAGTACGCGAAATGCTTCGTCCATGGCTTTGCAGTCATCATCGATGTGTTCGAACACATCGAGCGCAACCACCGCATCAAAGCAAGCATCCATGAACGGAAGGTCGGTACCACTCGCCTCGATGACATCCGTGTGCCCGCGTTCGCGGCAGAAATCAAGGGCCATTGGTTCGACATCAACGCCCGTGGTAGGTCCAATGCCCCTGAGGGAATCGAGAATGCCCCCGGTACCGCAGCCCAAATCGAGAATCCGCGGCTGGTCCTGTGGCCCGACAGCCTGCTTCAGTAATGTTCGGGCAAACTCTCGCCTCGCGATAAACCACCAATGGCCATCCTCGAGTGCATACATTTGCTGGTAGTAGGCGCTATCCATGCTTGGAGACATTCTCCCACACAGTTCCCGCCATCACCCGCCGGACCTCTGTGACATCCTGCGCAATCCGTGCTTTCAACGCATCCAGGCTTGCGAACTTCTCGGTGCCACGAATATGCGCGGCAATGCCAACGGTGAGCTCTGTGTCGTAGAGATCGCCATCAAAGTCCAGCAGATAGGCCTCAAACGTAACCGGATTGCCCTCTGAAACGGTTGGGTTGGTCCCGATAGACACCGCGGCCATCCGGCGGCCAAACCTGCCTTCCGCCCAGCCGGCGTACACGCCGGGGACCGGCATTGCGAGGTCGTGCCCATGCGCAACATTCGCCGTCGGCCACCCTAGCTGACGCCCGAGCTGCTTGCCGCGCACCACTCCACCGGTCAGACTCCAATGGCGACCAAGCAGCGCCGTGACACCATCCAAGTCATTTCTATAAAGAGCCGTGCGGACAGCGGTTGAGCGGACAGCGATGCCATCGTGCATCACTTCATCCACGATGCGAACTGCGATTCCCCGCCTCTCGGCAAACGCACGAATGGTGGTGACATCCCCGCTACGTCCCTTGCCAAAGCGAAAGTCCGCTCCGACGACGATTCCAGTAACGTTCGCCTGACCATCGCATATGGATGAAAGGAACGCCTCTGGATTGAGCGATGCAAATTCAGATGTAAACGGAATGACATCGACGCGCAGCGCGCCATAGTTGTGAAGCTGCTGTACACGCGATGTAAGCGTCTGCAAAAGTTTAGGCGCACTCTCAGGACGGAGAAGGGCTTGGGGATGGGGGTCGAACGTCACCGCCATCGGGGTAGCGCCAATGTCGTCTGCAAGCATCACTGCCTGTCTTAGGAGTTCCTGATGTCCACGGTGGACGCCATCAAAGATACCGAGGGCTGCTACAGATGTTGGTTTAGCCACGCTTTGGGCTCCCTTCGACATCCAGAAACACGCGTATCGGCTGCCAGGTTCCACGCGAAGTGGCTTTTAGGAGTGCGACGATCTCTCCACTTGGACCAATTCCGAGCGCGTGCGGTGCCGGGTCATTATCTACAACCGCCTGGCTGGTTGATGCATCCAAATATTCGGCCCCTAGCTCACGACCAAACGAAAGTGCCTTGAGCGCCGCTTCATCGCATTTAATACGCGGCCAGTCCGGGAGGAGGTCTGCCATCGGGCGCAAATGTGCTTCCGTAGCCTGTTCGGGGGATACACAGCCTTCAGCCAAGTGTGGACCAACCTGAACTCTGCGCAACGTTGCCATGTGGGCCGGCAAGCCAACCGCAGCACCGATATCAACGCAAAGTGTGCGTATATATGTTCCGGTTCCGCAGCTGATGGACAATGCGCACGATGCGACATCCCCGGCAGTGAACCAGCGTTGCGTGATGCTGTAAACGCGCACTGTTCGTGCGGCGCGCTCTACCGTGATGCCTTTGCGGGCAAGGTCATAGAGGCGCTGGCCATTGTGGTGAACCGCAGAGACCATTGGCGGAATCTGCTCGATATCACCGATAAAGCGTGGGAGAACAGCATCAACATCAGCTGCAGTCAGGTTGACAGCGGATTCGCGGGCAGTCTCCACTCCGCTGGCATCCTCTGTCGTTGTGGCGATGCCAAATGCGGCCACCGCCTCGTAAATTTTCGGCTCGGTCTGAACGTAGGGTAGCAGACGCGTGGCACTACCGACGGCGACAAGGAGCACTCCGGTCGCATCCGGGTCCAATGTTCCAGCATGGCCAACGCGCTTGGTACGGAAGGTTTTTCGAATGAAACCAACCACATCGTGAGAGGTCCATCCGGCAGGTTTATCGATACTTAGAAATCCATCCATCCAGCGAAAGGTGATACCACGCATCGGCGCAGTTTGCGTTGTCCTCCCCACTGTGTGAGCAAAAGACATACCGTGATGAGTTTTTGGGCACCATAATGGAGCGTTGGCGATGCGGATTACTGCAACGGCAACAGTTATGACCATTATGACCATCACGTCACTTGCAATCGCATTCCTTTTAGCCCTTGGGATAATCATGCCTGCTTACAGGCTGAAAATGCTGACACGGGATGGCGCCGTGGCCGCCGTCATCATTGGTACGGTCATTCACGCCTGCGCGCCGTGGTATGGAACAATTTGCTTACTGTTCTTTTTCGGATCCAGCGCCTACCTTTCACGCAATCGGAAAAAGAGCTTGCCGCCATCGGTTGCTGAAGATGTTGTCGCAAAGGGTGACAAACGCGATGCGGCTCAGGTTCTGGCGAATGGCGGCGTCGCAGCCCTCTGCGCAATTATGGTTATTGTGAGCAAGCGAAATCCGGTTTGGGATGCCGCACTTCTCGGCGCAATCGCTGCTGCGATGGCGGATACATGGTCAACAGAAATCGGGCGCACGTACGGGACCAATCCGGTCGACTGGTTTACACGCAAGCCTGTCCTCGCGGGGACGAGTGGCGGAATTACAATGGCCGGAATCTATGGATCGATTGGCGGGGCGATAACGCTGGCCATTTTGGGATGGATGTCAATCACCAATTGGCAGGTAGCCAGCCCCGTGTCGTTTGCCGTCATTTTTGGTGGGATTCTGGGAGCAGCGGCAGACACAATGCTCGGCTCGACGATTCAGGAGCTCCGCAGGTGCGCGATTTGCTCAACGACGACCGAGAAGGTCTATCACTGCGGCAAGCGCACCCGTCTGTACCGGGGACTAAAGGGCTTCAACAACGATGCCGTCAATTTTGTATGCTCATTGACCGGCGCAGTCACCGCGGGCCTTATCATCAAGGTGGTCCTCGGATAGACAACGCTGGTGTGCATCTAATCGCCGAAATCTTAGCGTGACGAAATACCCTGACCCGGGGTAATTTGTCATATGCATTCACTGCCGGGAACACCCCTTCGCATCAGCCTACGGCGCGGACGCCTGGCTGAGGAAAAGCGTGAAATGCCATGGCTGTACCCGGCTCGCTCCGTGCAGTCCATTAAGCTCACTGTGCAGGTTGGCGAAATCCGCTTCCAAGTCAACAACGGGGCAAAAACGCTGTCGATGAAAACGACGCGCATCGTCAAAGCAAAACGCCGTGAGATTGCCCGCGCCCTTCTCGATGACTCCCAGGAGCTCGTTGAGTTCGGTGACCGCACGGTGACACTAACCGATAGGTTGCCAACGTATGCAATCGATGCCAAAGAGGAAGCGGATGTTCGCCTCATTATCGAAATTACCGCTCCACCGGGTCTGACCGTCAGCACCAGTATCATCCAGGGCGAAACCAACCTTCAGGGTGAGTTTGCTTATCTTACGTGTCGCTCAGAATCAGGACCGGTTCGTCTAAAGGAACAGAAAATACGCAAAAGCGCTGTCGTGACCGTTGGCACGGGCAATGTCGAAATGGATGGCACCGTCGGCGACCTCACCATTTCGGTAAACAGCGGTGACATCAAGTGTGACCGGATCACGCTGCTCGAGGCATCCCAGTGCACTCTCCAGACACAACGCGGTGCGCTTAAGGCCGTGTTTACTAAGCTTCCCAAGACGGAGCTGCTGTGCCAGAGTGGCAGCGGTGATGTGACCGTTCAGGTCCCGGGAAACAGCAAAATGCTGGCCACCGTGCTGACCGCAAATGGCAAGGCACGGTGTGCATGGAACATCCCAAAGAGCAACCGTGCTCTTGGTGATATGGGGGCTGTCTATGCAGGGATGGTCAATGGGGGCGGCACCACGGTGCAGGTTCAGACTGCCGTTGGTAATGCCACATTGGACAAGACCTGACGCATGCTGAAGCGATTCCCAACTCCACTCCCCGGTGTTTCCTGGGAAAAGTGTATTTTTCTGGGCTTAATGATGGCCTTCATTACGGGAAGCTTTGGCATTATCCAGCCCTACACCAATCCCTACCTTCTCGCCGCGGGCCTCAGTAAATGGGAAATCAACCTCGTTGCGGGAATTGCACTTCTCTCCGGGATGGTTGTTCAACCACTTATTGGTCGTCTATCCGACAAATGGGATGCCCGTAAACCCCTCATTCTTGGCGCTGCCATCGTCGCCGCAATCGCTTACAGCCTCTTCCCCGCATCAAACTCGTTTATCGTCCTGCTCATACTTTCAATCTTCGGCACCAATGGATTCACATATCTGAACACTGTGTCCGGCGTGATCATTGGGCGTATCGCAGGTCCTGCCCGCAGCGGCGGCGCCTACACGCGCTTTCGGGTGCTGGGAAGCATCACATACATCATCGTAGCCATCGTCTGCGGCAAGCTGCTTCCAAACCGAGGCACACTGACAGCCACTGACTTGCAACCTATCTTTGTCGTAGGTCCAATCATCTACATCACAATTGGGTTGCTCTCAACACGCATCCCGGACCCGAAACGAGAGAGCATTGTCCACGATTTGGTGACAACTGATGATGCTGAATCAACGGCAAAGGCATCCAAGGTTCAGAACAGCCAGCCGATGCCGATGCTGATTCCGCCGTTTCTTCTAGCCTTCGCGTTTTATCAGGGAGCTCTCTATGGCGTTTCGGCCAACCTCCCCATCTACCTCACTGAGGTCCTGCACGCAAAGCCATCTGACCTGGGCATTTTCTTCGCCTTCGGGGTTGTGACAGAGGTTTTGGTGATGTTCCAAGTAGGCAAACTCACAGACCGCATCGGAAGACGTCCTGCTTTGCTGCTCGCGTTCTGCTTGCTCCCCATCCGCCTGATCGCCTACAACTATGCGCCCACACCGCTCTGGGCAGCCGTCGTGCAGTCTCTCCATGGCCTGAACTTCGGAATCGTCGGCGCCATCGCCATTGCCTACATCAATGACTGCTCAGAAGAATCCAAGCGCGGGAGTGAGCAGGCACGTCTTGCCGTGACGGCAGGCATTTCGACAGCAATCAGCATGTGGCTCTGCGGCTGGATGATGCAAAATTACGGCTTCACGGCGATGTTCTTTACGATGAGCGCCGTAGCGGGAATCGGTGGGCTCATACTGTACTTCTTCGTAGATGAATCGCATCCTTCGTTCCGTCACCGCAAAGCTCTCCTCAGTTTCAATCGACATCAAAATGCCGGCTAAAGAGAGCATCCTCCCAGGGGTTAGCTGGGCAAAGTGTATTCTGCTGAGCTTTGTCATGGCAGTGACGGTCTCCGTTTATGGACTCCTTGAGCCGTACACCGCGCCATTCTGGAAAGCATCCGGGCTCACGACTCTGCAAGTCAACATCATTTCGAGCTGCGCCCTGCTCACAGGACTTGGTATCCAACCACTGCTTGGCAGGCTTTCCGATAAGCTTGATGCCCGCCGACCGGTGATGTTTATCTGTGGCATCGCAGCCGCGGCAGCGATGGCGTCCTTCCCCTATGTCACAGGTCCCTGGAAATTCTTCCTCCTTCAGGCAATCGTTCTAAATGGCTATCAGTACCTGAACATCGTGGGAGGCGTCATTATCGGGCGGCTGGTGGGCCCGGATGGCAGCGGGGATGCCTATTCCCAGCTTCGCGTCTACGGGAGCATCGGGTACGTCATCGTTGCTCAGATTTCCGGTAAGCTGTTGCCTCAGAGCGCGCACATGTCGGTGGCGGATCTTCGCCCGGTCTACATCTTCGGCCCGATGTTCTTTGCCCTCGTCGCCGTCCTCGCCTGGTTTATTCCTGATCCGCGTCGCGGACATCAGCCAAACAGCGCGTTCGCGGGCCGGGACGCAGCTGGCAAAAAAAAGCAGAGTAATCACGTCCCTGCTCCACACCTGATACCCCGCTATCTGCTCGCGTTTTTCTTTTACCAAGCAGCGCTCTATGGCGTGACGGGTAACCTGTCTCTTTACATAACGGAGCGGCTCCACGCAAAGCCAAGCGCACTCGCATCGTTTTTCATCGCCGGCGTCATCACCGAAATCATCATGATGGTCGTAATCGGGCGTATTTCCGACCGCTTTGGTCGC
>CAZSGJ010000118.1:1928-8173 GCA_964606305.1 uncultured Armatimonadia bacterium | reverse complement strand
CGTGGGTTGGCTTCCGCGGCCTTGCGATACAACCCGAGGGCATCGCCGAACTTACCATTCTTCTCAGCTAACAGCCCGGAGAGCATCGTCAGACCTTCGCTCGTGCCGCCAAGCTCATTTGCCTTTTTGATGGCAGCTTCTGCTTCTGGAGTTCTGTTGGTTCGAAGGTAATGCAGTCCCAAATTTGCCCAGGTAGCGGGCTCTCCAGGAGCCAACTCCGTCGATTTCTTGAGATTTGGCTCGATCAGGTTCAGGTTTGCGGTTTCGAGGGCAACTGTCCCGATGGTGAATGCTGAGACGGTCTGCTTATATTCCGGCGTACCGGGATTGGGGAGGCCTTTGTTACCAAAGCAGCCGCTGAGCATGACTGTGGATGCCAGAATAGTCCCTATCCAAGCCGTATTTAGCACCGAATTCGCTTGCCACTTCAACAACTGGCAGTCCTCCGCATCGTAATTCCAAGCACAACCTTTGTGCCGTATTTCACATCTTTATACTCGATTTGAGTCAGAACGGCGTACACCCGCATCAAATGCCCTAACCTTGATAACGAATCACCAATTTCACTGAATTCAGGAGTTCTCGAAGCAATACGAACCATCAACAAAAGTGTTGCGTGGACCGTGTATGGCCAATCAACGCACCTGCCGTACTCAATTGTGATAATTGCGGTGTTTCAACGACATCGGATACATCTAGACACCTCCAGTGACACGCAGAGAACTGGAGGCAAACCAATCCACAGCTCCCGCTCCAAGGTGCTGAAAATGGTAATTCTCGTCTCTTTTGTGGTGGCACTTGCCATCTCGTGCTTTTCCCCAACCAAACAGCCGCCGAAAACGGCGATTGGTGCCATTCCTACACGTCACCCGAGCGTCATGATCACGGATGCTCTTCGTCGCACAGATGCATACCGGGATGCCCGGCGGGCTTTCCTGTCTAAGCGTTACGCATTGGCGCAGACATTGTTACGATCACTGCTTCAACGCCCATGGATTACCGTCTCCGACCGTACCTTTATAGCCAGACAGCTACACCTGGTGCGTGCCGCTGCGGCCAAGGGAGGTACAAAGTGACACTCCGTCAAATCCTCATCGGAGCGGGCATTGTTGCAATCATTTCACACCCTGGGTCAGTCGAAGCGACACCGGCTTACCAGACATCAGGACCGGGTGGTGTTCCGACCCCAGTCTCACAAGCTGAGCTTCCTGCAACCGGGGATGCCTATCCTTGGGAAGGCAATGTGCAGTCCGGATCACTGCCAGCAGCCATTGTCTCGCTTAATCGGAATCTTCATTATGTTGTACCGATTGTGCAGTGGCATGGGAATGGTGCATTACGCATTGATATCGCTCTCCACTACAACAGTAAGGGTCTCCCTAATGCATCGATTTCACATGGCTGGAGTATCTCAGCGGATGTTGAAGCCGTATTGGATGCAGCAACGGGAGATGTCCTCGTCCTCTGCGGGGATGGTAGGCGTATTCCATTTATCCGCAACATCGATGCAAGCTTTAGTGCGCCGCCTGGTGTGGCAGACCGCCTCGTTACAACTCCAGGCGGATTAACGTTTACACAAGGGAGTCGTGACCGCTACGCCTTGGAGGCGGTGCCTGGGGGGCGCTTCCTTGCCAAATCGCTCTCCGATCGCTTCGGGAACACCGCGATGTTTGCTCGCACGCCGGATGGCAGATTAGCATCGCTTACCGATGATTCCGGGCGATCGGTTACGTTTAGCTATACAAGTGGTCGGTTATCAGGCATTTCTGATCCACTTGGAAGAAACTGGCAAACCAGCTACAGTTCAGCTGGACTACAGGATGTCCAGTTGCCGGGCACAACGGCAATTCGGGCTTTGAAATTTACATACAGTCCAGCCGGGGACCTGGAAAGCATTACTAATCCTACGGGAGCAACCCATAGTTTCGTTTATGATGCTTTCCACGGAGTTCAGGAAGCCATTTCTCCGCGCGGAGGCATGACACGTTATCACCGGGATGGCAACCGACTTCTCGTAACCAACCCACTGGGCCAGACCCGGATTTTAACTTTCGATGCACAGAATCGGCTAACGCTTGACACCCGCCCGGACGGAACGCGAACTGCATTTCAGTGGAATACACTGAACCAGCTTAGCAGCTCAGTGGATGCCCGTGGAGCAATCGAGCAGTCGACCTGGGATTCATCCGGGCGTCGCCTGACTCGCATTCTTCCTGACAACCGGCGATTGAGTGTGCTCAACGATAGTTCTGGCAACCCAATCCAGCTAACACTTGCAAGCGGACGTTTGCTCAGGTTCACGAACGGTTCGGCCGGTGAAAGAACGAGTATGACGCTGCCAGGCGGTCAACGGGAGAGCTATTCCTATGACCTCTTGGGAAACATGACCCGGAAAGTCACACCCCTTGGTAACACTACTGCGGCAATGTACGACATCTACGGTAATGCCATCAGACTAACGGACCCAATTGGAGGGCTAACAACGGCAGCTTATGATGCTTTGGGACGGCCAACCGAGATCATTGATGCATGCGGGCGTGTAACTCGCATCGAATATGACGCAGCTGGCAATGTCATCGTCATCGAGATGCCGGGCGCTCGGCGATGGCTGGTTTCCTACGATGCAATGGGACGGCGAACGCGTGTTACATCCCCGGATGGCACGTCGCAAAGTTACACGTACGATTCCGATGGAAATCTGACATCGTTTATGGATGCCGCAGGAAATGTGACGTCCTACGCCTATGACATCGGAGGTAACCTGGTCAGCCGCGTGGATGCATCGGGTCGGATGACAACGTATTCATACGACTCGATTGGCAGATTGATTTCACATGTATCGCCAATCTCGGGTGTGACGGCGTACCAATGGTCTGCGACCGATGAGTTGTTAGCGATTACGGATGCAAGCGGAAAGCGGGTGTCGGCAACCTATGATCTATGTTCCCGCCAAACCGCGGTTACAAGCTCGGATCTATCGGTTTGGGCCAGGTTTACGTTTGATGCTGACGATCGACCGACACAGCTGGTAGATACAACCGGAACCACTAAGTGGTTTTACACCACGAACGGGCTGCCTTATCAGGTAAGCAGTCCGGGAGGGATAGTTACACACACCTACGATGCGGATGGCAGGCTAACAGGAACAAGTTTTGCCGGCAAAACGGTTCGCTATGTCCCGAATGCCCGTGGAGATATCGCACGTTTTTACGCCCCGAATGGGAGCTTTGCGAGTGCAATTCGCGATCTGGATGGTGGATTAAGCAGCGTGCAGTTCCCGGATGGTCGGACTGCGCATTGGCAAAGAGATGTGAACTCCGGCGATGTTCACAAGCTCTCCGTCAAATCACCGGATGGTAGTGAGCTATGGAGCCGCGAGTATACATACGACGTAGCTGGCCGGCTATCGGCCATCCAAAGCCAAGGCGCAAGTATAAACGTTAGGCGCGATCTGATGGGTAACATCGACCAGATCACACGCAACATCGGAGCAAACAGCGTCAGTACTGCAATGCAGTTTGACCGTATTGGCCAGCTGTCATCGACTTCCAGTGGGACCACCTCGTTGCCTGTTGTTACGGATCCACAGGGAAGACCACAGCGTGTAGGCGATTGGCAAATGACCTACGACGTGTCAGGGAATGTCACTCAGTTGGATAATCAGTCTGGAGGCATTGGGTATCGCCTACAGTGGGATGCGTACGGGCAGCTGATTGGCATCAACGAATCAGGTACTGGCTCACGAAATGTTACGTTGCAGTACAGCGGGACTGGTCAATGGACGGGAGTGAATGGTGTACAGAGTGCCGTATTGGACTCTGGCTCCCACACACCGGTGCTTGGTGCATCCACACCCAACTGGTATACGGATGACCAGCTACAGTTCAGTATGGATGGTGCTGGCGTTTACCGCTTTCAGATTCCCGATCCTGTTGGCAACCTGGTTGCCATCGACGATACGCATGCCGCTCAGAATGTAACGACATCACTTCCCGCCCAGCACGCAGCATTCGGAGGGCGTCAGGCTCCATTCGGCTTACCATTCATCCGATTTGGTGCGCGTTGGGTATTTCTAGGAACGGGTATGTTTGTCTCGCCAGATCCTATAGACAGTGATCTGAGTGGATATGCCTATGCAGATAATGATGCGTTTTCAAGTTCAGACCCGTTCGGTTTAGAGAAACTTGTCTTCACACCAATTGGCCCCGGGATCCCAACACGGTACGGCGGCATCACACAGGGCAAGCTTCAGCTTCTGGATGACAAAGGGGGCATTCGTGCGACCTGGCCAGTCAACACAGGCGGCTTCCGTTCCAAAGATACGCGTGTTCCTCCCGGCAAACCGACACGTCTGCCCCGTGGCATCTATGATGTGACATTTCCCCGCCGACGTGAACATCCCGGGATGGTGAGACAGGGGTTTGGATTTAGTTTCAACCTCGAACCAAAGTTCCCTACGAATCGGTCTCATATCCGAATACACCCCGATGGTAATAATCCCGGAACTGAGGGATGTATTGGGGTCATGGGAACACGGAGTGAGCTGGAAAAAATGTACCGTTTACTGTCCGAGCTAGTACGAAGGGAGGACCTCGACCTTATCGTGAAGTAGGCCATTCCCCCGGTAGCCATGTGCTCACTGCCAGTTGCCGGGGGTCTCATTTGTCTCCTAAGGAGAAGACGTCATGCAATCAAAAATGAAAATTCCGACAAAGACCATTACTGTCAATGGTGTTCAGGTGACTATCCGCCTAGTGCCAATCACTGTGACTCCCAATCAAGTCAAAGTCTCGCCAAATTTTTGTTACATAGGTGAAAATCGAATCTTTGGAACGGATGAAGCTCCTCGTAAACCGGTCACCGGCTTTCGGATCCAAGTGCAATGGGGCAAGGGTATTCCTTGGTACGGGAAGAAGGCTCCCGTGTTCATTTCGGCATCGGCAGCATTTGCCCAGCATTCCAAAAGTGACGAACCGGCAGCTGTTTTGGTCACGCAAGGCGATAATGGTCAAAACTTGTTGATCTCTGTCAGCGGTGGAGATGCCGCAGGCAGCTTTACTTGGTGGGGCGTTTACTCACGCTACGGGCTGGGAGCGTCTTTTTCAGAAGGACCGATATAGCAACTATGCACTGTTTGTGTTCGCTCTTCTTTGAAAGTGAACACAAACAGGTTGTTTGCATCTGATAGACAGTTTGCGTAACGATAGGTCTGGCACTGGACTACCCCAGTGTCACCCGGGAGAACCTCCGATGCCGCTTATTGACATGCCCATTGATGAGCTAAAGAACTACAATGGTCGAAATCCGCGCCCTGACGATTTCGATGATTATTGGGCATCCGCACTTGGAGAACTTGATGGTACCGACCCGGATATCACGCTGGCTCCTGCGAACATTTATGCAAAGTCAGCTGAGTGTTTTCACCTGACATTTACGGGCGCCGGTGGAGCGCGTGTCTACGCGAAGTATCTTCGCCCAATCGGGCTTACCGCTCCGGGACCGGCCATTTTGCTGTTTCATGGATACACAGCAAATTCCGGTGACTGGTCTGACAAGCTTGCCTATGTTTCACAGGGATTTACGGTTCTGGCGATGGACTGTCGTGGACAAGGTGGGCAGTCAACTGATCCCGGTGGAGTAACTGGAAATACGTTGAGTGGACATATCATTCGGGGGCTGGCGGATGCACCGGAGCGCCTCTACTACCGAAACGTCTATCTGGATACGGTACAGCTGGCCAGAATTGCAGGGCAACTTCCGAATGTGGATGCCAATCGTATCGGAGCTCTTGGCGGTTCACAGGGTGGCGCGTTGACGATTGCTTGTGCTGCACTCCACCCAGCCATCCGGAAAGCCGCACCTACCTACCCGTTTTTGTGTGACTTTCAGCGGGTGTGGGAAATGGACCTGGCCAAAGGCGCGTACGAGGAGCTGGCGACATTTTTTCGTCGCTTCGACCCGCGCCATGAACATACGACCAAGTGGTTTGAACGTCTTGGCTACATCGACTGCCAACACCTGGCATCGCGCATTCAGGCAGATGTCCTGATGCCGATTGGACTGATGGATGCTATATGTCCACCCAGTACACAAATGGCTGCGTACAACAAAATTAGGTCCCAAAAGGAGCTCGTGATCTACCCTGACTTTGGACATGAACACCTGCCACAGGCAAATGACATTGTGTTCAACTTTATGGCTGACTTGTAGTGATGTGCTTTCTATCGCCGATCAGTTGACTAAGG
>CAZSGJ010000118.1:0-1828 GCA_964606305.1 uncultured Armatimonadia bacterium | reverse complement strand
TCCCACTTATACGAATGTGTCACCTGTACGAATCGAACACCCTTTTCTGAAAACCGCCTTGCTAACAGACACTGATGACCGAAGTTACGCGTCTTTGGGTCATCCAAGCCATACAACTTTTTGGTAGCCTCGGTCTCGCCCTTGATTTCCTGGAGCTCTGGAGCCGCCAGCTGCATCCGAAAGGCCAGCTCAAACGAACTCAAACGGCCTTCCAGACCCGGGTCGGGCCCGGTATGCCCCAGCTGACGCTTACCCAAATTGCCAACCAGTTGGAGTTCAAGTTCCTGTGCTGACAATGGTGTTTCTGTATTTTGAATGAAGGGAATCTTTGCCTGGTCGCTGGAAATACTGGCATTTCCGATTGGTGTGCCTTGTGTCCACGCTGGCAAAAACGCCGAACTCCAGTTGTTAACTCCCCCATGCGTCAATGTGGGACACACCGTCAAAAACCCGGGGAGATTCTGATTTTCGGTCCCAAGGCCATACGTTACCCAAGAGCCCATCGATGGACGAACAAACGTATCACTCCCCGTGTGCAGCTCCAGCAATGCACCGCCATGACGACTGTTTGAACCGTGCATCGAGTGGACAAAACACAAGTCATCCACACACTTGCCAACCTCAGGAAAAAGGTCACTCACCTCAATGCCACTCTTACCGTAGCGCTTGAACTCCCATGGACTCTTCAGCAAATTGCCCGTCGCACTCGAAACAATACGCGGCATCGTTCCTGGAAATGGCTTGCCATGATCCCGGTTCAGAAGAGGCTTTGGATCAAATGTATCCACCTGACTTGGACCACCATGCAAAAACACGAAAATAACGCGCTTGGCCTTTGCTGGGAACATCGGCTGCTTTGGCGCAAGCGGATTGCGGGCATCTGCATAAGCACTATCCTGAAGCAGACCCGCTAGCGCAAGGTTTCCAAACCCGATTGCACTCGTCGTCAACAGCTGGCGACGCCCCATCAGTGTGGATGTCAACATTTCTCACCTTCAGCCTGTTCCCAGGCAATTCTAATCAACGTAGATAAACTCATTCGCAGCAATCAAAGCCTTACATAGACTTTGCCAGGCGCTCAGCTTTGGATTCGCATCTTTTGCGTATATCACCTCAAACTGCTCAAGATAGGCCTCTGCCAACACAACCTCAGCATCCGTTGCGGGACGCCCGTAGAAGACCTCATAGAGTTGACGAACCTTCATATGGGATGGAGTGCTTACATCAGCCAACATTTTCCCGGCGAGTGTCCGCGTACTGGAAAGCATGATGCTACTGTTCAGCATAAACAGCGCCTGCGGAGCCACCGTCGTAGTGGGCCGGTCACCGTTCATCACCGTCGGATCGCCAAAGTCAAAAGCGGTGTAGACATCGTAGACGGCAGAACGCACCACCGGGAGATAAAGCGCGCGACGACGGCTGTCATACTTAACCGGATCCGAGTTCGCCGTGCTCGTAACATACTGCCTGGTTCCAAAATTCAGCAACGAGCCACCAATGGTTCGGTCCAACAAACCCGTCACCGCCAGGATGCTGTCCCGGATGGCTTCTGCCTCCAAACGTTTCCGCGGAAATCTCCACAAGAGCTTATTGTCCGGATCCTTTAACATTGCAGCTTTATCAAACTGCCCGCTCATCTGGTAAGTGCTCGTCAACATCATCCGCTTGTGCAGCGCTTTGAGACTCCACTTATCCTCACGCACAAATGTCACCGCTAGGTAGTCCAGAAGCTCGGGGTGTGTTGGCTTGTCCCCAAGGATTCCAAAGTTATCTACACTTGCCACAATGCCACGCCCGAAACGCCATCTCCAAACACGGTTTACAAAGA
>CAZSGJ010000117.1:0-8230 GCA_964606305.1 uncultured Armatimonadia bacterium | reverse complement strand
GCAGGAGCAGACGTCGTCCGGCGCATCGCTGCACGCAATCGGAACGCTGAACGTCCATCCTGAGGTTGAGGGGCAACTTTGGTACGAAACCGGGTTGCTATGTCTGAAAAGATTGCCAATGAATTGTCAACGGGGATGATGTAAAACCATCCCCGAATCCTAATACCGGAGCTTAACGCTCTTCGTTCCGCTCAATCTTGCGACGGCGGGCGGCTTCTGCACGGCGACGTTGGTCACTCGGCTTCTCATAGAACTCATGAGCGCGGGCAGCCTTGAGGACGCCATCCTGTTGTAGAACCTTCTTGAAGCGCTTCAGCGCGATTTCAATCGGCTCACCTGGCTTGACTTGAACTTGTGCCATTTCGTTTCCCCCCTTTACCAAACCGTCTCGCGACTACTGATGTCCGCGGTAAGCTCGTGTGTTCTCCCATTTGGGAAAACAAATCTTGCGATAGGCACTATATCACACGATGTCTATTGGCATCTCCAACGACTTCCGGTAATGATAGTAATGAAAACCATCTTCGCGTTCCAAAACGCTGATGGGTTGAATCATTGACGATTGAGGATTGGCTTCATGCATATCGGCAAGGCTATTGCGCTATTCGCGGTTACACTCTCCGTTTTACCTTCACAGGTGGCTCAGGCACAGACGGCGCCAGCAGTTGTGGCCAAGGATGGAACCTACAGCTGGACAGTGAACTTTACCAAGGGCGAAGCACCTCGCTACCGCACCTATATCAAGATTAACGGACGTCAGGCAGATGAGTCTGGCGACATTGTGATTACCACGCGTGGCGAGTCCAAGCACGATGTCAAGGATGTCCTTCCGGATGGAACTGCTACCTACGAGCAGCTTGATACGCTTTACGCAGCGACGTTCCAGAACATGCCGCTTCCAGCAGACAAAAAGCCGCCGGTCCCTGTCGTCGTCACCTATTCCAAGGCAGGTCTGATGGTAAAGCGCGTCAATCCAGCCGCTGACCCATTTGACCGCTCGCAGAAGGGTATTCCTAATCTGATGTGTGTTCCGGCTCCTACGGCACCCGTTAAGATTGGTGAATCGTGGAAGACAGAGATTCCCAACCTCTTGGTCAAGGGACAAAAGATTGCGGTTACACAAACGCTTGTGGCTGCAGAAAAGGTCCTCGGCGTTGACTGCCTCAAGCTGACGGCAAAATACGAGTTCCCAACAACCTACGGAGCGCAGGAGTCTGAGGTATCCAAGGTTGACTCGACGATCTGGATTGAAGTGAAGACCGGTCAGGTTTTCAAGGTAGTTAACACCGTTGTAAACCCACTCCTTCCATTCCCAGCTGCAAAAGTGACATCGCAGGCTATCACCACACGAATCATCGCTGGACAAAATGACAAAGAAGATGCAGATGGCGAGAAGCTAATCCTCGCTGCCGCTAAAGCAAAATAAGCCTGACGCTTTCTCAACACACTCGACGGTCTCTGGAATCATCCAGAGACCGTTTTTGTTGTTATGTCTTGGCGACCTGCTCATCGCAACCTGCGGGATGTTCCACAAGGTGGATTGAGTAACCAACTGCCGCTATGCCCTTTGCCAATGCCGGACAGAATAAATAGCGGTGCCAATGACCTAAGGCCATTTCTCACTGTAGCGAACACGGGGATGCGCCGGGAGACATTTCCACATGACTACGTACAGCTTAGATTCTTCTCGGATTTAGTCACCGGCAGGCGAACAATAAGCTAACCACCGCTAAATCCGCCATCATGGCATGCCACGCAATGCAGCGTCCAAGACTACGCGACTGTCGATACATCAACGTCAACAAAATGCCAACAAAATAAACTGCTAAGCCACCGAGGATTGCAGCTACGGGGCCACAGATAACCCAAATTGGTACGACATGCCACAGCGAAAATGGAATAGCCACCACTCCATCCTTGGATAAACCGAAATCCCTCGCACGTTCCTGTACATTCCCCCGCCAATACAGCTCTTCAATTAATGGATTGACAACCATAAAGTAAGCAGAGAACAGACTCCAACGTTCGATGGGAAGGCCCCGCTCTTCCACATTGATGCGACAAAGGTCTGGGTCGGCAATCAGATCTCCCGTGAGTCGCCAGATTCCGACGGAAACAAGCGATAGAAGAACCCCGGAAAGACCTGCAAGTATAAGTTCTATTGGGGATGGAAATCTGAAGATTCCCTTTTGCTTACCAGCGATGACTATGTTGATAAAACAAAAGCCGTGGTAAAGGAACACAGCCATCGGAATAGAGCGAAAGCCTACCAACCCAATGAATACCAAAAGTGCTGGTACAGCGGCTTTAATCGCAAGAAAGGAAAAAGCCGGCATCGGGTGTGATTCCCTTCGCCGGCTGGATCTGAGAGCCAAGTCTATGTCCTAGAAGATAGCCTGTTCAGTGGCGGCATCAAATGCATGGACAGTATCGAGGTCAAACACGATGTCAATCGGAGCAAGCTCTGTCGCAGGAGATTCGGCATCGACTTCTGCCACCAAAGAACTCTTCCCAACTGTCAGATAGAGCGTCTTCACCGCTCCCATCGTTTCGATAACATCAACATGCATCCGAACAGTGTCACTAGGATGCACGATGCTACCTGAGAACGACTTCTCAACCATGTCCTGCGGGCGGATTCCCAGAACTACCGTTTTTCCGTTGTACGCAGCAAGCTTGCTGGCACGCTCTCCAGTTAATTTGACGGAAAAGCCATTTTCGAGTGTGGCCGTGTCACCATCAACAGTAACCTTGGTTTCATGCAGGAAGTTCATGGATGGCGTACCCAGGAAGCCGGCAACAAACATGTTCACTGGATGCTTGTAGAGCTCCATCGGGGTATCGCACTGTTGCATCAGGCCATCCTTCATCACAACGATGCGCTCACCCATGGTCATCGCTTCGACCTGGTCGTGGGTAACGTAAATCGTGGTGACTTTGAGCTGACGGTGTAGCTTGATCAGGTCAGCACGCGTTTGTACACGTAGCTTTGCATCAAGGTTTGACAGCGGCTCATCCATCAGGAAGACCTGAGGCTCACGTACGATTGCACGTCCGAGGGCAACACGCTGACGCTGACCACCGGACAATGCCTTGGGCTTACGATCCAAGAGCTGGTCGATTCCCAGTGTCTTTGCCGTCTCACGAATACGCTTGTCAATATCCGCCTTGATCGCCTGCGTCTCGCCCCAGTTCATTAATTGCTTGTAAAACGGAGGCAGCATGCGCAATCGTAGACCAAATGCCATGTTGTCGTAGACCGTCATGTGCGGATAAAGAGCGTAGTTTTGGAAAACCATCGCAATGTTTCGGTCTCGCGGTGCTACATCGTTGACAACTCTGTCACCAATCAGTATTTCACCACTTGTGGACTCTTCCAGTCCAGCGACCATACGCATCGATGTCGTCTTTCCACATCCGGATGGTCCGACAAGGACGAGAAATTCTCCATCACGAATCTCGAGGTTCATATCCTTGACGGCATGAACTTCCTTCTTCGTTTGCTGGTCCGTGAAGACCTTGTTCAGATTTCGCAGTGTTACAGAAGCCATCTTTGGCAATATCCTTCCCGCTAAAAAGACGGTGGTTAACCTCGAAGTATAGGTTTCGCTTGCAACATCGTCAAGCGGTTTATAAATCTACGTCCGACTTTGCCCCGATTCGACGACAAAACGGTATGAACCGCTGCCAATCCTGACCACGACCGCAGTCGAAAGTCGCTTCGTAACCTGAACATCCGGGTGCCCGGTAAGGCTCTTTCCTGACTCAGAAATCAATGCGCCTGGTCCGGCCGGGATATGGACATCAGCTGACATACTGACGGGTATGACGACATCCAGAATCAAGTTACTTCCTACGCGCTCCCAATGTGTACGCACAACGCCGCGACGACTTTGCCAATGCCCAGACGCATTTGTGATAGCTGTCATTGTCTGCGGACGAATAAGCACACGATCGCCGGCAACGCTGTCGTCAGCGACCTGAATCCCCGCCAGCCAGCGCATCATCCAACCGGCCACACTGCCGAACATCGGGTGGTTGTTGCTGAATGTGTCGTCGCTTTCCTTCCATGTTTCCCACAGCGATGTCGCATCATTTGCCAGCATATGCCCCCACCCAGGGTACGTACGTTGCGTGGCAATCTGAACGGCAAGATCACTTCGCCCGTAGCGGGAGAGCGCTTCAAGCAACCACATCGTCCCGAAAATACCCGTGTTCAGGTGACCATCCGCCGCCTGAACGGTTCTGACAAGCCCAGGCATCGCTTCTTTAGCCGTCAGAACGCCATGGAACAGTGCGCCTGCATAGCATGCCTGAGAATCAATCCCAAACTTTCCGGACGCGGAATAAAACCGGGCACGTATCGCATCCCGGATCCGCTTAGCTTCGGCATCGAAGCGCTTTTTCGCATCCAACCTTCCAAGACCGCCGGCAATACGGGACAAAATCGTCGCGTTCTGCAGCAAGGCAAGCGAACCGGTAACCGCTGTGCTACGTGGGACAAGCGTTTCGTGGTCACCGAGTCCATTATCCAAAATGCCTGCAGTTGAACGGGTTTCAAGCAAACTCCACCATGCGTACAGTGCTGGCCATGCTCGCCGTGCAGTCTCGTAATCACCGTGAAAACGTATCAGACCATCAACCAACAAGGGCACCGCCGTTCCCCAGTCAACCGGGCCACTCTTGTCACCCATACCACTGTCAGCGATACCAACAAAAGGAGCAGTCTCAGTAAATCCGCCATTTATTCGTTGGGCATCCAGATAGTCGAGAACTGTCTTCCGGTAGAAGCGTTCCATGTCAAAGAGGTGCCAGGCTGTTTCTGCGGTACAAAGGATGTCGCCTCCATACCCAAACTTCTCCCGATGCGGGCAATCACTTTGAACCGAGATCATATTCGAATGAAACGTACTTCTGGTCACATCGAATAGCTTGCTCAACATCGAATCTGAACAGGCAAACGCCGCTGTATTTGGAACGAGTGATGTTAGCCTTGTTGATGTCCACTCACCGGTCTTCGGTGCCCGCGGTAAACCACTGAGCTCAACATAACGATAACCATGGAATGTAAACGAGGGCGTCCAGCGGTCAATATCCCCGGACAGAATCAACTCATCCTCCTGAGATGCCGTTGACGGATATAAACTCCCAGATGGGTTGCGTCGACGCTTTATCTGACCGCAAACGCCAGTCATCGGATTAACCGTTCCATCTGCGTACAGCCGCTCTCCAGAGAGTGCAGTAACAACCTTTCCAGACTCTCCCTGAACAATGCCGTTGATCACCCCTGTGTGGTTGACACCAAAGTCAATAACGACTTTTCCGCGGGATTCACTCCTGACTGACCCAACCAGTTCGGTAAGAGCGCCTACGGGCTCGACGGCAGCGGGTTCAAGGACACCAACCTTGCCTCGGTAAAGGTCTACTTTACGTGTAGCGTCCGGAGGACCGACAAGTCGTGCCTCAAGTCGGGCATCCCGACGTTCGCCGAGGTAAACCGAGTTTCTTGCAGAAGGACCATCCCAACAAAGCCATGTTTCATTGGTGCTTTCCACCTGGACCCTGCCGTCTGCATAAACAATCTCCAGCTGGCCGATGGCCATTGGTCCGCCTGTCAGAAGATGTTCCCGCAGATTTATGGCCCCCCAAAGTTTCAGTGGGAACGGGTTCCAAAATCCATTACCGGCATGGATTGTCAGCCACTGACTACCTTGCGTAAGGTGCTTTGTTATATCCAGTGCTTCAAACGCCACACGCTTATCAAACTGCGTCCATCCTGGAGATAAAAGCCCATCGGATACGCGCTTACCGCCGACATAGAACTCCCCGTATCCAAGTGCAACGGCATACCATGTTGCCCGCACAACCTTCCCGGTAACGCGTATCTGTTTTCCGAAGACAGGACTCGGAACCCCGGCAAACTGCTCATTTTCACTCCGGTCCCGATCGCTGTTTCGAGTAATCCAGACAGCCTTCCAGTCGCGTTTTTCAAGCAATGAGACACGGAACGTATGGGTTTCTGACCACTGCGTTGCCGCACCATTTACGATAGCCCGGACCCGCCACGTGACATCCTGACGACTCTCCAGGGGACGCGTCAGTCTACTGGTGACACCGGTCTTCGACCCGCCACTCGTTTCTACCCACGAACCACTTGGCGTTTTGATTTCCAGCTCGTACCCAGGCTCCAGGATGTTGCGTCCCTTCAAACCATCGAGAGACCAGCGTAGCTCTGGAAAAGCCCCGGAAATCACCCCTCCAGCCATGCGTCCGTCTGCCCGAAGGCTATGGGGCCGAAAATTCACCACATCCCGTATGTCCATAGCCCCTCCTTACACAAACGGGAACGGGCTTCCTGCATTTGCAATGTTTTTTGCCCACCAACAGCGAGGTTCGAGCACCGTTTGACACCATAGAATGGATGTATGCGTACCTATATCGATCGTATTCCGTACCAAGGCATCGCTTGCTGGCCCGGCGATACCCGCTTTGACCATCAGGAAAATGCATGGGAAACCGTGCGCGTGGGTGCGGTAACGATGAGCCTGCATACCGGAACACATATCGATGCCCCACGCCATCTCGTCAGCAAAAGCGGATCTATAGACTGTATTGCAGATAGCACACTGTGCGGTACTGCAACGGTTGTCGATGCCCGCGGTCACTCACAGCTCTCACCTGATTTGTTTGCACATATCGCGACCACGCGTGTGTTGGTACGGACTGATGCCTGGCGAGACAGCTCCACCTTTCCACTGTCCTTTCCACTCCTCACCCAAGCTGCAGCTACCGCGCTCGCTGCACGCGGCGTTGTACTGTTTGGCATTGATTTGCCATCCGTGGATGCTGTCGACTCTAAAGACCTTCCTATCCACCATATTCTTATGAACGCTGGCATCACTATTTGCGAAGGTCTCGCCTTTGATGAAGCAAATGTTTGCGCCGGAGATGTCGAATTGATGATCGTCCCCTTCGTTATTCAGGGTGCGGATGCGGCTCCTGCGCGCGCGTGGATCGAGAACATCTCCCGGTAAATTCCATAGCCTTTGACGCGTTTCACGGCTACAATCGGTCATTACTTCGACACAGCGAGGATGCTCTATGTCCAGTTCCGTATCCCGGCGCGCCCTGCTCTCAACGGCGGCCCTCTCGGTTACTCTGCCCGCACTTGCGAAAGATGACCGGTATTCTCCCGGCGCTCCTCCGGTTCGCTATCCGGATGCCTCCATCATCACCCTCGACCCGGCATTTGCAAAGGTCAAAGTTGGCAATGTTGCGGTAAAGCGCCTGCACACTGGGATGCTTTGGGCAGAAGGGATTGCTTGGAATGGTGTCGGCAAGTACGTCGTCTGGTCCGATATCCCGAACAATGTTCACCTTAGGATGCTGGATGAGGACTACCACGTCAGCACCATCCACAATCCGAGCAACTATACCAACGGGAACACATTCGACTATCAGGGACGCCAGATCAGCTGCGAGCACCTCACACGTCGTGTAGCACGCTACGAATACGATGGAACTGTAACTGTCCTTGCCGACAAGTTCAACGGGAAGAAGTTCAATGCTCCAAATGATGTTGTCGTGCACCCGGATGGCGGCATTTGGTTCACAGACCCAGGCTACGGTACACAAGGCAACTACGAAGGCGAAAAGGCTCCCCATGAGCTGAAGGAAGCTGTCTACCGCATCGATGGCAAGACAGGCAAAGTCGAAAAGATGTTTGATGACATCGCCAAGCCAAATGGTCTCTGCTTCTCTCCCGATTACAAGAAACTCTACGTTGCTGACACTGATGGCACCAAGGAAATCCGTGTCTACGACATCGTTGATGGCAAAAAGACCACCAATGGACGTGTGTTTGCCAGCATGAAGATGACGATGAAAGACGGGACAGAAGCCAGCGGAGTGGCGGATGGTCTTCGCTGCGATATCGAAGGAAATGTCTGGGGGGCTGGCGGCTGGGTTGGTGATGGCTACGATGGCGTTCACGTCTTCAACCCACAAGGAAAGCGTATCGGCTTGATCCAGCTCCCTGAGATTGGCTCCAACCTGTGCTTTGGTGGTGTGAAACGGAACAAGCTGTATATCACAGCAAGTCAATCTGTCTACATGGTCTACGTTGAGACCAAGGGCGCGCATATTTGTTGATCCGCCATTTGAGCTGCGGGAAATCGTTGAGAATGGGCGGTTAGACGCCCGGAGGAATGTAAATGTCAAATCCGGCAAA
>CAZSGJ010000116.1:0-8265 GCA_964606305.1 uncultured Armatimonadia bacterium | reverse complement strand
AATGGCTTACATTCACCTGACCGTTGGGCGTTTCCGCGACCAGCTGCCCACTTGACAGTGAGTGGATTGTGATGGCAGAGATGGGCACATCGTACGCGTTTGCCACCAGATAGCGCAGAAGAATCCGCCCACAGCGCCATTCGCTCTGTTGAATCCAGTCGGCGATGCCATCTGAGAAGGTCATTTCCTGCTCACTCAACAACGGGCTTCGGTGGTCAAGAAAGCCATTCGGGAGTTCTGCAAGCTGGACAAAGCTTGTGTAAACGGTCATTTAGAAACCAGCCAGTGCACCGTGCTCTCCAGCGGGCCGCGTGAGAAACGCTTCATCCAGAAATGAGAGAGGAGCAGAGCACCAACAAGCCAGATAGCAAATGCAGAAAGCCCCACGCCAACTGGCCAGTTCCAGTCCGGGTAGATGCGGTAGAGGGGGATGCAAACGCACAGGATATGCCCGATGTAGTGGGTTAGCGACATCCGGCCGATGGGAATGAGGAAGCTAAACAGCCGCTCCCTCCAGCCTGCAAGTCCGATGATGATGAGCGCTACGCCAGTGCATTGGAGAACAAAAGGCAGTGTGGTTGGCGTCCATGTGATTTCCGTGAGAGGGCGTATGGCGGCGGGGACGACGCCAGTCAAAAGCACACCCAATCCCCCTATCGCCGCAATTCCACACCCAAAAGCCACTAGGGAAAATGGCTTCGCAAACATCGCCTCGATTCGACTCAGTCGGCAACCAAACCAGACCAGACTCCACCAAGGGACGATGGGATAGGTATTCGTGAAGAGAATAAACGTGGCGGCGCGGAGGAGACCGCCTGGCTTTAGGAGCTCGCCGGGCTGCTCGAGAACATCGATGGCTGTGTCGCCATTGAACATCAATGGAACAACCAATGTGGCTGCAAGTGCGAGGATAGACAGCGCATCCCCGATGCGTGGTTTTGCGCGAACCAACTGAAAGAGAGCAAGGCAGATTCCAAGTGGCAGCAGGACTTCTGTGTTCCAAATCGTCACGTGCATCAACATCCCGATGACGCAGTAGACCATCGCGCGGCGGTAAACCGCTGCGGGCTTGTCGGCAGACATGCGAGCCCACGTCATCCCAGCAAGGATGAAAAAGAGCACCGCTGCCTTACCTTCCAGCGCCAGTGTCACCTTCGCGGCAAATGTCCCGCCTCCGGATGGCACCATGTGGACATAGGCCATCATCAGAATTGCGATGCCCCGTGCAGCATCCAGGGCCGTCACGCGTACGGTGGGTTTACTTCCGTCCACTGGATCGCCCGACGGCACGGCAAGGAGCGCCGGTGTAGGTCTTGTTTGGCAGGAGGGTTTCCTCTTTCATGATGACGCTGTTAGTTGTGACATGCGTTGCAGCACCAATCGATGCCCCGTAGAGGGGCACGGTTCCGTGGCCAAGGGTCGCTCCAGGACCGATGGTGACCTTATCGATTTTGAGCACCCTATCCTCGAAGGTGTGGGCCTGGAAAATGGCCGAGACCGTTGCATCATCGGCGATCGAAATCATGTCCGGATCCACGACTTGGGAAAAGCCCCCCGAGAGCGCCACGCGCTTTCCGATTTTCATCCCCATCAGGCGCAGATAAACATTCAGCCAAAGCGTGCCTTCAAGGGGCATTAATGCCGGCAGCGCCCACTCCGTCCAAAGCACATACAAAAAGTCCCAGCGGCTGCACCAGCAAGACCAAAGCGGATGCACACCGGGTTTGACTTTCCCGAGGAGCAGCCATTTTAGTATGAGGACGGTTCCGGCAAGGATCACAGGAACTCCAAGGCCGGCTGCAATGGCTCCTACCATATCCGAACGGACCACCGTGCCGAGCCAAAGCATCGAGACGCCAGCGGGAATCGCCGGAACGGTAAAGCGCAGCAGCTCCCAAAAGAGGCGGGTTGTGTAGCGAAGCGCATCTGGTTCGTATGTCAGGGATGCATCTACATCGAGGATCTCGCGCCGCGGAAGGTTGAAGCCGGGGATACCGAACCAGGATGACCCGGCGGTGATCTTTTCCGGCTCGACAACCGTGCAGACACCAAAAAGGACATCGGGTGGAAGATCACTCCCGGGTGGAACAACAGCATGATTGCCAAAGAAGCTGTCCTCACGGACATGGACTGGAGCAATTGTGACACTTCCAGCGAGGAGGAGCGGTGTGCCCATATAAATGCCATCCGCGCAGAATGTCAGTGCATCGAATGTCACCATCCGTGGCACCAAATCTACCAGCGTACTAATCTCGCAGCTGCGGCCAATACGCATCCCTGCGATACGCAGCCATACCGGCCAGAACAGGCTGCCGCTAAGCCACCGATTGGCTGAATTAACGAGCCCGGATGTCAGCCACAGGCGCAGGAAGACAATGCTTCGTAATGGGTAGCTGCCGGCTGGGATTGCCCCAATAGCCCGAGCGGCCAAGGCTTCAAACAGTAGCAGAAAAGGCAGCGCTGAAACGGCTGCAAGTGCGGCACAAATTGCTGTCACCACAACCTGATCAGGCTTACCAGCATCCAAAATGGAGACAAGATTGATGCCCGTAAGGCGGCTGCAAACCCAAAGACTGATGATGCCCGCAAGCGTTTCGATGCCCCCGATTGCAGCCGATGCCGACAGCTTGAGCAGCGCATAGAGTGGTTCAGAAAGAGGTTTACAACCATCAACACTTGGTCTTTCGGGAGGCGGACCGGTGTCCTTCGCCGGAATACCATTGAAAGTCCGTCCTGTCTGCGCTGCGTTGTCTGCTTCGAGAACGGACAGCGGCGCAAGATAGGAATTTGCTGGGAGGGTAGCTCCGCCATCGATAACCGCGCGTGTCCCGACACTCGCCCCTACCCCCAGCGTGACGCCCCGAATCACATAGCAGCTCTGCTGCAGGTCGAGCACTTCAAGTGCGGCATCCTGACCGACTACGGCATCATCGCCAATGGTGAGCAAATCCCATCCGCCAAGAATCGGAACGCTTCCACGGTGAAAATGAACGCCCTTACCAATGCGGGCACCCAGCATCCGCAAGATGACATTGACCAGAAAGGTACCCTCAACCAGCCCCCAGGGAACCTGTCGAACAGCGTGCATTACCAGCCAGATGCGGAAGCCATCCCATGTCCAGATACCTGTGTCACCAGCGGTGTACCGACCGATGACCAGCCATTTAGTCAGAACCGCGCGAAGCACAAATGCAGCAGACCAGAGTACTGACGTCGCCACGCCAAACAACGGAAGACCAATTATGAGCACTGCCGAGGGTAGTTTGGCTGCGGGAAGTGCCAGGGATGCAAACCAGGCAGCGCCAAGCGCGGCGAAAACCAGCTCGGAAAGAAGAACCACTCCCTGAAGAAGTGAGATCAACAGCGGGAGTTGCTTTTGTGGTGTGTCAGTCGTACCGCTGGGCTCGGGTAGCTTGCTTTCAACGGCAGACGGTGTAATCCGCGTGGCGATCTCACGAATCGTACGTGCTTCGTAAATGTCGCGAACCGTCACGCCGGCAGTCAGATCAGCCATGCGAAGGCGGGACACCCATTTGGCCGCGAGCAACGATGTTCCTCCAAGTCCGAGGAAAAAATCGGCATCCACACTTATAGACGCTGCGGGTAAATCGAGCACGATGGATGCAGCATCCACAAGACATTGTTCAAATTCTGTTTCTGGCCCGACAACCGGACGGTCATTATTAAGCGCTGGTGCCTGCTCTGCAAGTGCATCCCGCTTGACCTTGCCACCGACGGAGCGAGGCAACGTCTCAATCTTTCCATAGCAGCTTGGCACCATGTAAAACGGCAGGCGCTCGGCAAGCTGATTACGAATGGCCGAAAAGTCGATGTCATCAACCGCCGGCACAATCCACGCCGCAAGCTCCTCGCGGCCGCCACTTCCTTGCACACGGCATGCAGCTTCAAGAACTTCCGGGATACGTACGAGCTCAGCCTCAATCGCCTCAAGCTCAATGCGGTAGCCTCGGAGCTTTATCTGGGCATCGATACGCCCCATGCAGTCAATATCGCCATTTGGCAAAATGCGTGCGAGGTCTCCCGTCCGGTAGACACGACCTATCTTCGGCAGCGTGACAAACTTCTCAGCTGTCAGCTCCGGGCGGTTCCTGTAGCCTACGGCCAGCCCGGGACCTGCGATGCAGAGCTCTCCTGCATCACCATCCGGAACGGATTCCAAATGCTCATCAAGAATGAATGCCGAAAGGTTTGTTACAGGTTTTCCAATGACTACGGGAAAACCCGGGATTATTTCGGCACGGGTTGCGACGACGGAGCATTCCGTTGGACCATAGCCATTAACGAGGCGACGGCCGGGTGCCCAGGTCTCGACGACATCCGTGGGCAGCGCCTCCCCGCCAACATAAATGATTCTAAGCTCCGGCAGAGCCTCTGCAGGGTTGTCACAGCCCATCGTCCGGAGCAATGTCGGTGGCGGACAGAGGACAGAGATACGCTCATCCTGCAGCCAGGTTACAAGGTCTGGGCCAAGCCGGGCTATTTCATCCGCCATCACGACGACGGTGCCACCGGCCGCCCACGCAAGCCAGCTTTCCTCAAGCGATGAGTCATACGAAAGTGATGACCCTTGCGCGCAGCGATCGCCGGGTTGGATATCGAAATACTCAATGTCGCTTGCAACAAGGTTGGAAATCCCGGCATGAGGAATCATCACGCCTTTTGGCAAACCAGTAGTCCCACTGGTGTAAATCAGGTAAGCCAGATCGTTTACATCCCGCCCGGCAACAATCGGAGGCTGTGGAAATGTCGCGTTTGTCAGCGTTTGATCGGTGATGACGCGCGCGGATGGGTAGCCGACATCCTTCAGGACATTTGCCAGTGTCTCATCTGCGATAACAACGGTTGGCTTTGCATCGGTCAGGATGCGCTCGATATGCCCGGCGGGAAACACGGGGTCAATCGCCACAAATGCGGCCCCGCAGCGGTTAATGCCAAGCTGCGCTGCGTAAGCGAGCGGATTTGTACGCGGCGTAAAAATTGCCACGATATCGCCTCGCTCGACTCCCATAGCCGTGAGGCAGGCATGAATGCTCCCAGCGCTTCTGTCCAACTCCCCGTATGTCAGACGGACACGTGGATACTCCTCACCAAATGGCGGCGGAATATCGAGCGCAATCGCATCCGGCCAGCGCCGGGCGGCATCATCAAAAAATGTCTCAAGCAGCCTCACAGAGTGTATTCTCCTACCATCCGGCTGCGTGGACATTCATTATTGTCAGCGCTTATCGACATCCCCGCCGGTCCGCATCCGCTCAATCCACTTGGGATCATCCATCCGCATGGATGGCCGCTCTCCGCGTCGTTTCTCGAACTTTGGATCATCCGGGTCCATTGTGTCCGCCGGCTTAAAGATACGCGGGTCGACATTAATGTGCTTGTAGGGCTTGTATGTGGGTGATGCGCTGAGCATGTCCGAGAGGTCTGTTGCCGTCATATCAAACAGATTGTTCGGCCCGAGCTTGAAGATTCTGTAAATGGTCTTGATGATGCTCATGATGCTGGTGTGCTCATGGCTTACGTAGCCAGGTTTGACCCATGGACCAAGTGCGAGTACAAACGACCGGTGGCGATCGACGTGGTCAGCATCCCCGCCGGGGTCATCCTGTGTGACAAACACGACCATTTTCTTCCATTCAGGCTGCTTTGAGAGAAACTCAACGATGCGCCCGAGTGCAAGGTCATTGTCTGCCATAAAGCTCTCCGTGTAGGGAAAGCCGCGCTTCGGTTGCGGGTCGGCGCCATGGTCGTTACATAGTGCGATATTGATGAAGCGTGGCAGCGAGCCACGGTGCGTTTGGCGGTATTTCGCGATGTCATCAATGAACCAATCCGCCCGAACGATATCGGGGATGTTGTTATTGAATGCCGGGAAGTCAAAGCAGGTGTTGTCGAACAAAACCTTTGGCATCGGGAAGTTGACCAGCATGTTCGCGCCGGATTTGGAATCGACAGTGTCTTCATCGTTGTGCGGGAGCTCATAGCCTTCGCCGTAATTGCGGAAGGTGATTCCGCCGCGTGCAAGGTGTTCCCAAAGCGAGCCGTTTTCCAGATAGTCCTCGGGAATTTGGCTGCCATTGGATTCAAAGGAAACCATGCGCCCGCGTGCAGACTCACTGAGTGCAAAGTCCCACCCTGCGTAGTAAACGCGTGTCGTCCAGATACTTGGGTAGACACCTACCAACCAGCGATGGCCATCCGCTGAACCGACAGGTTCCATGTAGAAGTTATCACTGATAGCAAATTGTCTGGCCAGCTTGACATGGTTAGGCATGATGGGCATCCGCTCGGAGCGCCCCTTGGCCGCGAGCCAGCCATTTTCCCCGAGCTGCGCGTACTCGGGTTCGCCGTTTGCGCCCTTGAGCTCACCGAAAATGCCATCAAAGGTGTGGTTTTCCTTGGTGATGAAAACGACGTACTCAATGCCATCCGGAATCGCCGGGCGGTCTGCCTTTACGGGACGGAGACCGTTGTATTGCAATACCTTCTGTGTGAGCGCAAGGAGGTCTTTGTCCTTTGGGGTTGGGATGACGTTAAGCATCCCCGGCATCGCAGCCATGTTGAAGCGCTCATCGGTTTTCTGGCGGGGATTCAGGTGCCCCACAGGACCTTGCCCGATTCCCTTTTGGGTGGCGATGAAGAGGTTTTCATCGAAAGGGCCGAGCGCGACCTGCGTCGGGTACCAGCCGGTTGGGATATGCCCGATCACGGTGCCCTTGGCGATATCGATAACACCAACTGCGTTGATACCAGCTTCGGCCACGTAGAGACGCGTGGCTTTGCGATTAATTGCCAACCCGGTTGGAATCACGCCGCGGAGTCGGGAGAGGGCCTTGGTTGGTGTGAGTTTAATGGTCCTGATGACCTTGAGTGTGCGGACATCAAACGCCTGGATGGTGTCGTTGTTGGCATTTGCGACCCAAAGGGTATTGCCATTTACAAGCAGTGCGCTTGGTGCACTGCCCCCGACGGACTTGCCGCCATCCGCAGGTGCGTGAATCAGAATGCCAGTCTTCGCCTTGCCTGTGATGACTGGCTTTGCCGGGTTACGGACATCGTATGCCCAGACAGATTGTGCATCCGGGACGCGGGCAGACCCGAGCCCCTTTACAAAGCGTCCTTCGGTTTCAACGCCATCGGTGGCCTCTTTGCTTGGAAAGCCAAACGGAGGAACACGGAGGCCACGCTTGCTGAAGGGTGTCCCGGGTTTTGGCTCAGGGACGAGGGAGTAGTTGAAAATCCCGATGTTGGCGACGAAAAGCCGGCTGCCATCTTTGTTCAGGGCAAGGGCAAAGGGCTGTCGTCCCGCAGGGACATCGGCGATCACAGCGCGCTTTGCCAAATCAAACACCACCACTCGCTGGCGGGCGATATCGAGGGTGTAGACGGTATGGCCATCCGGCGCGAGGACGATGTCCTGAATGTACGCCTCTTTATCTGCTTTGATACTAAAGAGCGGCGCCTGATCGAGCTCCATAAATGGGCGTTCTGGCGTGGCTTTTATGCCCGGGAGGTCCCAGGATGTCGCATCGAAGACAGAGATTCCGTTGCCAGCATCTCCATTTGATGCGATGTACTGCGCTCCGCCATATGTGAAAGCACCAGAAAGTCCAAAGTTTTTGATGGAAATGGAAATCGGGATGGCGCCTTTGGTGTTGCGTTGCCAGATTGTCATCCCGCCTTTGTAGTGCCCTACGATCGCTTTTCCATTTGGAGAAATATTGATGTCAAAGAGGTCTGCGCTGGCGGCATAGTGTCGTTCTCCGATGGGCGCAACGATACGTCCATTTGGAAGAATGCTTTCGCCTCCCGGGTTGACCTGTGCGACGCGGTTTCCGGCGGGTGCGCGATACGCATTTAGATCAGGAGCTTTCTGGGCCACTGCGGGCATTGCGGTCGCTATGGCAGCGCTGATGATTAGGCTTTTGGCAAGGTACACGGTTTTCTCCGCTAAAAAATCGCAAGTATCGAGAAGAGTGGCTGGCATTATGCCGGTCGATACCTGAAGTCTATTCGGTTAAGTAACGTTCATCCACACGATGTCGAAACCCTTGCGGCGATATACTCGGCGGAAATGATGTCCCGGCTACGTTTTGGATTATGGGCGGCTTTACCAGCGATTTTGCTTGCGGTTGCGGCGTGTGCGCCGCGGATTGATAAAAGCAAAGCATCCCCCGGCGTATGGAGTCAGGAAAAGCTGGCTGCCGCAACGACATCGGATGGCTATATCGGCAACGATGCCTGCCA
>CAZSGJ010000115.1:0-8342 GCA_964606305.1 uncultured Armatimonadia bacterium | reverse complement strand
CTCCCCGACCGCCCCGAGTACTTTTCCCTGTCCGAACCAGGTCAGGTGGTGGTCGAAAAGGATGGCTATACAAACTTCATACCCAAACCCAATGGCCGCGACCGCTACCTAAAGATGGACATCAAGCAGACCGCGCGTACGCTAGAGGCGCTGGTGGGCTTGACGAGCCAGCCACCGGGGTAAACGGGAATTTACCCCAGTGGGGTATGAATACTCCCCTACCCCATCTGAACCAAATGCCCGGCGTGGTGGGCGCCGGGCCAGATACGCTCCCACTTTTCCGGCGACTCGATACGGGCTCGGTAGAGGGGGCTTTCGTCAATCGTGATGTTGCCATGCTTGGTCCAACGTTGGAGAGGCCAGCCGAGCATCCAGCCTGTGTCACCCAACCTCTTGTAGTCGCCTGGTGTCGAAAACCAATATGCAATCTCTGCCTTTTCGATATCCAGTTTGCCGATCACCTGTCCGGATGCCCGATGCGCATAGGTATGAACTTCAAATCTGCCATCCGGGAGCTGCTCGCCCAGCTGTAGCCCCTGAATGACATTGTTTTTGTAGCGATTTGTCCACCTTGCATCGCCGGTAACGCGCGTCCGTCGTCCCGCTTCATCAATCAAGTAGTTGTGCACATCGTCATCGAAATAACTTTCGAGCTGGACCGATGGTGGGCGCACATTCCCTGGAGCAATCGGAACCTTTTCCGCACGGCGCTTTAGGACATCAAAGGTAAAAAGTACGTCAACAACATCATTATCCGGCCATTTTGTGTAGCTACGCGTGTACCGAAAAGTATGCTCATTTTGCCAGGCCACTCCATTTGCATTCCCAGTCGCAAAAAGCATATTTCCCGTCTTTAGGTGGATGATCTGTAGCTCATCAGCGCTCACCATGATGGCGGCATATTCACCGTTTGGAGATGGAAATATATTCCCGGAACCGCACGCCAGAAACCGTGGCTTCCCGCCAGGCTTGTCCAGAACTTCGATAACATCCTCACTCTGGCCACGCCGGCGCACAGAATAAAACAGCCTCTTTGATTTTGCATCAAAAGAAAATGGAAATGCATCCAACAATGGATCTGTCCAGCGCTCCAAAATCTTCCCGGTTGCAACATCGAAGCGGATCACGCGCCAGTGCGAAAGCCGGCGGTCGCCCGGCGGGTAGTAAAACCGAACGGATGCAAATGCGGTTGTAGGTGCCATACGAATGCCTAATCCCTGAAAAACAAAAGGGCTCCACGGAGTCCGTGAAGCCCTTGGTAAATGCGAATATCCCCTAGAGCTCGGTTGGCAGCTCATACCCCTGGCGGTATGGGCGATCCAGCATCGCGGATGCTTCACTGTCACCAAGAATCCGCTCATTCTTCGGATCCCAGCGCAGCTCATCGCGCTTGAGACGCATCGCAATATTGCCAAGATGACAAATCGTGATCGACCGGTGCGCAACCTCACATGGCGCAACACATTCTTTGCGGGTCAAAACACCATCGATAAAGTTGCGGAAGTGGTTGTCACTCTTGTACAAGTGCAGCTCTTTGTCACCAATCACACTGTTCTTTATCTCAGCCGAGCTTGCATCGTGAACGCCACGGTTTGCCCACACCCAGCCTTGCGTGCCCTCAAACGTGACGCCGCCCTTGACCTTGCTGGACACAATCATCCGGACGCCATTTTCATAAATGGCCTCGAACTCGTAGTCACTCGCCGTGTCGTAAATCGGGTGCGTCGGGAAATTTCCCTTTGCGTTGACAATTTTAACTGGTCCCGTGTACTCGGTGCCCATTCCCCATTGCGCGCAGTCCGGGTGATGTCCGCCCCAGTCGGTCAGCTGACCTCCGGAGTAATCCAGAATCCAGCGGAAGTTGACGTGCGTACGCCCCGGGCAGTAAGGCTTCCACGGTGCCGGGCCAAGCCAGCGATCGTACTCAAAGCCATCCGGCCACACACCTGGCGTGACCTTTTCTGCCGTCCGGCCATAGTCAGGACGTCCGGCAGGAAGCCCTACCTTTACTGTCTGCAGCTTGCCGATACGCCCATTGCGCACCAGCTCCGCCGCGCGGCGGAAATTGCTATCCGACTTCTGCTGTGACCCCGTCTGGAAGATGACATTGTGCTTTTTGACCGCATCCGACATCAGACGGCCCTGCTTCACCGTCAAAGACAACGGTTTTTGACAGTAAATGTCTTTCTTTGCAGCAGCGGCATGCAGCACACAGAGCGCATGCCAGTGGTCTGGAGTTGCTATTTCAACAGCATCGATATCGGAGCGTTGCAGCACATCATGGTAGTCAATATATGCTTTGCAGCCAGGTCCGGTTGCGCCACGCTCTTCGTAGAATTCATCCACGATACGGCGTGCCGGCTCGCGCCCAGCCGTCCCACCATTCCAATAACCACCACTCTGGAAGTTGACATCACAGACCGCAACCACCTGAACGCGGTTGTCCTGGAGAAAGCCTCCCATGTCGCCCGTGCCCTGGTTTCCAACGCCAATAAATGCCATCGTCACACGGTTACTGGGTGCCACATGGCCATCGCGGCCAAGCGCGCGGGCAGGAATGATATTCGGGAGTGCCACCGCGCCAACAGCGCCGACTCCGGCTTTCAATAACGTGCGACGCGTAACGCCACCATGCATTTCCGACATTTGATTACTCCTTTGTCACCAGTTCATCGGTGTTCAAAATGATGCTTGCAGTTAGCATCCACGCTGCGAGATCGGCCGTCGCAATGCCATCCGGGCGCTTCGCAGCCCCGACAGCAACCAGCTTGTTGGCATCCTCAGGGTGCTGCTGATATTCCAGCCGTCGCAGCGCCGTACCTTCGAGGAGAACATCCCGTTCTTCACGCGTAGCGACGCGTCCGAGCGCCCGCCTGAACATCGCGTTTAATGTGCCAACATCCGAACCCTTGCCCTCGACAATCGCCTTTTGTGCCAGCACGCGGGCGGCTTCGACAAATGTCGGGTCATTCAAAAGGACCAAGGCTTGCAAAGGCGTATTCGTCCGGCTGCGGCGCACACGACATGCCTCGCGTCCAGGCACATCAAAGATTGCCATTTGCGGTGGACCCGCGGTCCGCTTCCAAATCGTGTAAATCGACCGGCGGTACAGACCTTCACCACTATCAGCCTTGTAGTTGCGGAGATTACCGTAGACGCTCAGCTCATCCCAGAAACCTGCCGGCTGATACGGCCTCACGCTGGGTCCGCCGACCTTCTCAACCAGGAGGTCGCAGATGGCCAGTGCCTGGTCACGAATCGCTTCGCCTGACAAGCGGAAACGTGGACCACGTGCGAGCATCCTGTTTTCCGGATCACGCTTCATCGCATCCGGGGTGATCACACTGCTTTGGCGATACGTACTCGAAAGCACCAGCGTTTTGTGCAGCTTTTTCAGGTCCCAACCGGTGTCCATAAACTCAACGGCCAGCCAATCGAGCAATTCGGGATGGCTTGGCGGAGCGCAGCGCACGCCGAAATCTTCCGTTGTCTCTACAAGTCCGCGGCCAAAGAGGCGCTCCCAAACGCGGTTGACAGCAACACGTGCCGTGAGCGGGTTTTCACGACTTGCCACCCACCGTGCAAACGAAAGGCGGTTCTTCGGCTGTCCGGCAGGAAGCGTTCCGAGCGCGCTTGGGATATCGGCTGTAACGACATCCCCTGGCTTGTCATACGCACCGCGGATTAGCACACGGCAGACGCGTGGCTTCTCGAGCTCGCCCATCACCATTGTCGTCGGAACGGCTGCCAGAATGCGCTTGCGCTCATCGGTCAGCTGCGCGAGCTTTCGGTCCGCATCCTTGGCTGGATGGTTGGTGTTCGCCCGGATGTATGCATGCAGCGCCGCGACCTGCGCAGGCGTGCGTTTGTCCGCAGGAACCTGGAGGACGGCAAGGCCCGCATCCGTGGATGCGCCCGCGAGCGGATCGCCGGTTGTCAGCGAGAGGCGGAAGTTTTGCAGAGCATGGTTTTCATAGATGGAGCCAAAATCGAGCGTGATGGTCAGCTTGCCATCCACTGGCGTAACCGGCTGCGTAAAGGCAAAGCGTGCATCGTGTGCCTCCCGCGTCTTCGGGTAAATGGCCCAGCCTGGCGTGTTAGGATCGCCATCGATGCTGCCGGAGACTGCATGGCCATCCTGTTGGAACGATGCGACTGCTTTCGCAAAGCTAACATTTTTCCCACCAGTGGATGCTGACAGGCCCGTCAGAACAAAGTTGCCATTAAAGTGGCGGCCGACGTAACCATTTGCACCCGGCATCACTTCAATCCGCACACCGGTGATGTTCCGGTCCGGGGCATCAAGGGTTACGGTATAGGTTTCCTTCGCCGGGTTCGTTCCGGTAACAACGATTGCGGATGTGTCATTCACCGTCAGTTTGGCACCGCTTGCGGATGTTGCGGCTGCAACGCCTGCGGGCAGCCAGGATGGCTTGACGCTGGATGCATCCCGGGATGCTTCCCAGAGAGATGCCCATTTTAGGAAGTCCGGCTCCGCGGCTTTTGCGGCAGCCTGCGCAGCTGTGAGCTCCTTGTCAAGCTTTGCCAGCATCGCGTTTTGTTCACGCGTCGGGCTCTTGATCAGTGGTGGATGATTTTCTGGCGCTTCAACACCTGTTCCCGACTCTGCGATGTTATTGAAGAACGCAAAGACGGAGTAAAAGTCCTTTTGGCTCACCGGGTCGTATTTATGGTCGTGACAGCGTGCACAGCCAAATGTCATCCCAAGCCAGACAGCGCTGGTGGTTTCGACGCGGTCGACGACGGTTTCGATACGCCACTCTTCGGGGATGACGCCGCCTTCAGTATTGACGCGGTGGTTACGGTTGAACCCGGTTGCGATGACTTGCTCTGTGGTGGCATTTGGGAGCATGTCTCCAGCGAGCTGTTCGATTGTGAACTGGTCGAAGGGTTTGTTGGAGTTAAAGGCATCAATGACCCAGTCGCGCCAGCGGTACTGGAAGCGCTCATAGTCCGCCTGATAGCCATTTGAATCAGCGTAGCGTGCGCCATCCAGCCAGTCAGCCGCCATCCGTTCGCCGTAGCGCGGGCTTGCGAGGAGGCGATCCGCGGCGAGTGCAAATGCATTTGGGCGTGTGTCAGCGAGGAAGCGGTCGACTTCTGCGGGCGTTGGGGGCAATCCGGTGAGATCAAGACTTGCGCGGCGTAGCCAGGTGCGCCGGTCAGCATCCGGACTTGGTTTCATCCCGGCCTTGTCGAGTTTTTCGAGGACGAAGGCATCGATGGGGGTACGGACCCACTGGGCATCGGAGACTTTCGGTACGGACGGGCGCTTCGGGGCGACGAAGGCCCAGTGTTTGTCAACCTGCGCGCCGGTGCGCGTCCAGGTCGTGAGCAGTGCCTTTTGCGCTGCATCCGGCTGGGATGGCTCGTTCATCGGAGGCATGTGCAATGGGCTGGATGCCGGAAGAGCAATACGTCGTGCGACTTCTTTCGCCTGCGCTGCCGTTATGGGCTGATCGAGGCGGAGATTTCCTTTACGCGCATTGGCATCGACTCCGTGGCACTTAAGGCAGTGATCCCCCAGAATTGGTCGGATCTCCTTGGTGTAGTCCGGCTTTTTGATGATTTTCGGGCTTGTCGGTGCCCCGATAGCGAGCCAGGCAGCAGAGGTACAGAGGGTGATGGCAAGTCCGGCGCGGATGGTTCCGGCAAAGGGTTTTCGCATGGGCAAGTTTCCCACAATTGCAGGTGGAATTGCCAGTGACAGACCCGTTGTTGACTTGATGCAAACCTGTTGTATGGTGGATGTATGCCGCTAAATCACGAAACAAAAGCCGTCGTCCAATCTGTTACACCAGACAGCGTCAATCCGGTATCGCCAGGTATTACTGCGCAGATTACAGAGACCGTGACACCTGCCGGTGTGACGCGGCGTGGCATTTGGGTGACACCAATGGGGATGGCAAGGACGTACTACGAATTTTCATCCCATGTCCGCATCCTTGGGATGCCCTTCATTCATATTGCCTGGGGGCGTAACCCCGTTACGGGCAAGCTTGCCGTTGCGCGTGGATTCATCGCGATAGGGCAGTTTGCCATCGGTGTTATCAGCATCGGGCAGTTAAGCATCGGTTTTCTATCGCTGGGGCAGCTTTCGCTTGGTCTTTGGGCAGCTCTTGGGCAAGCAGCAATCGGACTTTTGGCGATTGGTCAGTTGGCGGTGGGGTTACGTGCCGCGATCGGGATGCTGGCTGTGGCGTTTCATGCGGTGGGGATGTTGACGGCGGGAGGGACGTGCGTCGGCGGCCCGAGTGCCTGCACCCATGCTTGGACAATGGAGCGCCGCGACCCAGTGGCTGTTCAGGATTTTAAGGACACGCCATTTCGCCCGATGAAAGTGAATAATCGGAAGCGGTCGCGCTATTAGTTCACATCAATACGCCTGTCCACGCTTGCGATCACCGCAGCGTTGTCTTGTGTGTTATGCGGCTGATTCGTACAAAGAAGCAAAGGTTGCGCTGAGGCTTGCCGCCTGACAGAACGGATACACTGCCTTTGTAAGGTGGAGTCATCCCACAAGGAGCGCAGCGTCGATGGTGATGCAACAAACTTCCCAGTCAACTTGGTACGGCTACAGCAAGCAAAGCTTTACCCACAGCGGTCACGGAGCCTATGTCGTCATCCCCAAAATACCCGCCCCGGGTAACCCATGGGTGTGGCGTACATCCTTTCCTGACTTCCATGCCGAGATAGATATTCAGCTCCTTAGCGCAGGCTTTCACATCGCGTACATCGATGTCCTTGACATGCTGGGCTCGGACCGCTCATTGGATATTATGGAGCGCTTCCGCGACCTGATTCTCTATCGCTACAAGCTGGCAGAAAAGTGTTGTATTGAAGGCGTATCCCGCGGCGGGATGCATGCTTACCGGTATGCGCATCGGCATCCCGACCACATTGCATGCATTTACTGCGACACCCCTGTCATGAACCTTGCCAGCTGGCCTAAAAAGTGGCCCGGTAGCCAGCGCGAGTGGCAGGATGCTAAGCGGGAGTTTGGGTTTGCGAAAGACGAAGATGTCCTGACATTCCGAAACAACCCGATTGATTTAGTAGTTGATGTCGCACGAGCGGGTATCCCGATGCGCCATACGATTTCGCTTTCCGATGAAGTGGTTCCAGCGGCCGAAAATACGCTTGAGGCAAATCGCAGGCTTTCTAAGATTGGTAAAGCTATCGAGCTGGTTGTTGTTGAGAAAGGTACGCCTGAATCGAACGGCCATCACTTTGCGCTTCCCAAAATCGATGAAACGGCACGGTGGATACAACGTCACGCCGAGGTGAATCCAAGCGGCGTGGTTCAGCACACCCTCCGCGGTGGTCTGAGCCGCGCATTCGGAACATTCCGCAATACCAAGCGCGGCACCGTGGGCTTTCTCGGCGGTTCGATCACCTACAACGGTGGCTGGCGCGACCATGTGATGGCAGATTTGAAGCGCCGCTTCCCAGAGACGGATTTTACGTTTGTCGCCGCGGGTATCCCAAGCATGGGGAGTGTCCCACACGCCTTCCGTGTACAGCAGGATTTGCTCGACAAGGGCAAATTTGATCTCATATTCATCGAAGCGGCGGTGAACGATCGTACAAATCATCCCAATGATGCCACCCGTGTCTCCCGTGCGATGGAAGGCGTTGTTCGCCATATCCGCCGCGAGAATCCGCTGACTGACATTGTGCAGCTGCACTTTGCGATGGAGGAGTTCCACGCAGACTTTGCTGCGGGTCGGATGCCTGCGACGCTTGCGATTCACGAGCGGGTCGCAAACCACTATGGAAATCCAAGCGTCAATATCGCCAAAGAAGTCTGGGCTCGGATTGCCGCGGGGCAGTTTACGTGGGCGAATGGTATTCGGGATGTTCATCCAAGTCCGTTCGGTGGATTGCTTTACGGACGTGCGATTAGCCGGATGTTTGATGCAGCCGAAGATGCGTTGACCGTGGCAAGGGGTAGCCAGCAGAAACATCCGCTTCAAAAAGCACTCGACCGTGTGTGTTACGAACGTGGCCACTATGAGAGCCTGCAGGCAGCGCAGCCGGTTCAGGGCTTCCGATTGGTTGAGCGTTGGCAGCCACAGGTTCCTGCGGGTACCCGGGATGGCTTTGTGAATGTCCCGGCCCTGACGGCATCCAAGCCCGGAGATACATTGCGGTTCCGTTTTACGGGAACGGCCGTTGGGCTGGCCGTTGCTGCGGGCCCGGATGCCGGCATCTTGAGGTGCCGCGTGGATGATGGCAAGGAAGTCATCGTAGACACATTTACTGCATGGAGTGGAGGTTTATACCTCCCGTGGGTATATGTCCTCGCGGATGACTTAAAG
>CAZSGJ010000114.1:5863-8374 GCA_964606305.1 uncultured Armatimonadia bacterium | reverse complement strand
CTCCGACAAGAGGGGTCAATATTCATGTCGTTAGGGGGTCAGTTTTACATGTCGCTTGACAGTCCTTTCATGTTGGACATCTGGCAGTAAATCGAGGCTTGACTCTTCTTCTGCCAAACGCTCGTTTGAAACTTTCCTGCTGGACCAAAAAGCAGGTTTGGGTCAACCAGACTGTGAATTACCGTCAGATGACAATTGACATTTCCGTTCTTATGGCACTAACCTTTGGTGGCGAGATACTCGCTGGTGAAACGCACTATCGGTAGCTTCTGGTCATTTCGAATCAATTCGACATAATACTTTTGTTGAGCCTATCAATAAATGCAAGTTTTCGAACTGTCTGAGAATCTAAAGACTTTAACAAGTCTGATTGGTATCTGAAAAAACCTATCGATGACATGTTCTGCATCGGAGAAGTTGTTTGATAGCGACTTATTTCGTGCAAGTGACAGCAATAGGCGATTAATGCCAATTCATGACCTTTATACAAGCCTGCAATGCCATCGCTTTTGAGTAGTTGAAAGATTTCTTTGATCTCGTCAACGTATGCATCGAATGATCGGCCTTGGCTGACGATAGCGAAGAGTGAATGCAGATTCCATTTTGGTAAGTCACCACTGAAGTCCAATGCTGATATCCAGTTTGGAAGGCTGTCATCGAGTCCACTTGGAGCTGGGGCTATGCGCAACCTTTTTGCTCCGCCCAATCGTTGGTTTCTAAGGTAGTGAAGAACAGCGGCAAGCCTTTGCAGTCGATTGACTAGTGCATTCTTATTAGCGAAGTCCTTAATGCCTACAATTCCTTCTATCTTTGAAAGTGGAAGACAGCTTTCTAAATCAATTGCTGAGGGTGGGGTACGATCGTCAGTGCGGTCAACGACTATAACATTTCCACTCGATAGGTCTTCGATTAGTTCTCTATCGTCATCCAGAAAGTCGTGGTCATGGTCCACCATTAAGCCAATCCACCACTTTGTTGCTTCAGGTGATCCCTTTCCAGACTTATAGTTATCAATGGCGTTAGTTTTCCCCCGACACGCAACAATTTCAAGCTGGGTATGCAGCTGCAAATGATAACAAAGGAAGTCTAAGTCAGACAGACCCTCAACAAAGAGAATTCCCTTTTTGTTACGTTGCATTTTGAGAGCACTGAACGCTCTATCAACATCAGGAAGAAGGCTTGATCGTTCAGGACGCATCCTATTTTTCCCACGCAATGTTCTGGATGTATTGGTGATAGCCAGAGACTAGCTTGTCGCTATGTGTCGCGATGAACACGTTGGCTGTCGTATCACCAATGTTTGTGAATAAGTCTGCTAAAAATGATTCTTTCCAATTTGGGTGCAAGGAAATTTCAGGTTCATCGATAATCAGGATTCCGTAATCCTCAATGAACATTGTTCGGCCCCAGAGCATTACAATGTGACGTTCACCACTGGATAAACCGCTAAACGGTATCTGACTCCCGTTCGCTTCGAAACGTATTCCGTGGTCTCCCAGCACTATGACTTTATTAGTCAAGTAACGCTCCAAGAGCTTCTTGAAGGCGAAAAGGTGCTTTACCTGCTTTTCCTGACTCTTCAGCTGTTGACTCATCTCATATTGTAAAAAATGAAGAATATTCACCGAAGGACTATCAGTATCATCAGAATCGTAGATTGCGGTCTCCCAATGAGTTGCATCCAGTATTCCAGCTTCTTTGTAAATGGACAGTAGCTCTATCAAGTGTTGGGCATTATCCCTATGGCTGTGGGCATTGTTATCCCAATCTTTGACGATTTCTTGCCATTCAGATATCTGTTTTGACAAAAACGAGCCGTTTTGAACCATATCCCGTCGAATATTTGATATCTTCTTTGCGATATCGCGCGACAGAATTTCTAGCGGGTCACGCTCGTCTTCATCATCGTCGAAGATGCCAGTTGCTACCGAGTCAGTTCCACGTGCCCGGTCTGCAAGTAAGAAACAAACTTTAAGGTCACTTAGAAAATCCCTAAGTTCATCAATGACTTTAGCATTGTTATCATCGTCAATAAGTTCGTATGTCAGAGTCGAGTATCTTTCCCTCGTTCGTCTGTTAACCCATGCGTTTCCAATAAAAGTCAAGTTGGTTTCTGTAACCTGACAGGAAACTTGTGTGCCATTGAAATTTAGGTCATAGGTGCGGTCTGCCATAGCCCATTGGCTCTTAGGACCTACATGAGCCATTTGGTTTCGAAGCCCCGCTGGCCTACGATGAATCATTGGTTCTCTTTGCGCGTTTTTATCGAATGTTAGAGAGTTTTGACAATCATCGAAGATTGTAAGTTTGGAAAAGTATCTCCTATTCAAACTCATGAAGTTTAGAGAAAGAAGCTCCGCAATGCAGTTTAGGAGTTGGCTTTTACCAGAACCGTTATCTCCACAGACTAGTAAAAAACCGGACTGATCAATCGTAATGTCGATATCACGATCTGGCTGCAGAAGACCTTGAATGAAAACCCTGGTAATCCGTCGGCTCATGTTGGTGCGC
>CAZSGJ010000114.1:3552-5853 GCA_964606305.1 uncultured Armatimonadia bacterium | reverse complement strand
TATCGTTAGTACCGTTACTGGTGACCTGTTTGCCGCAGGCAGAAACAGTGGTCAAGCCCTCCGCGACGTCAGTTATCCGAGCGTCGTACCTACTTCAACGCATCCAGAGGCAGCGCCACGCCGTTGGTCGTTAGGATCTGGAAGTGGTGGATGCCGTGGCCGAGGCCATCCGATGTTGCCCAGAGCACTTCCTTGTTCTTGTTGAACTCGACCAGCTTGACCGCAATCCCGCTCGCGCCGTAGGCCGTCTGCACAATATTGCCATTGGGGAGCAGCTGCGCGCCGCAACAGTCCTTGAAGGGGGCACCCGCGAGGTCATCGTTGGTGACCTGCCAGACCTTTTTGCCACTCTTGTCGAATTCGACATCGATGTTGCCATACGTACACGACACCAACGTATTGCCATTCTTCATCCGCAGCGCACTAAATGCCCAGTTTGGCGTCTTCGCCTCCCAGACAATGCGGCCATCCGGCGTAAACTCGCGCACACAGGTATCAAACAAATACGGCACCAGGTAGTTGCCATTCGCGAGCTTACGCGACATCCGCGTCTGCATATGGTGATCGCGAGTCTGTGCCTTCAGAGCAATCTCAACCTCCACCTTGCCGCTTGGCGAAACCTCGAGCAGCCTTGGATTCGCACCCGCCTCAACAAGCAGCGTATTGCCATTCGCGCAGCGCTGGCTCGTGTTCACCTCAGACTGCGTGCCCTTGTGCTCCCAGACAACCTTGTTGCCCTTGGGATCCACTTCCATCACACCGCCACTTGGCCAGCCATTCTGACGCGTGATCGTAAGCAAATAGTTGCCATTCGGTAACGCCCAGCCATCCCGGGTGTTCAGTGGATGCGTCCACGACACACGGCCATCCTCCTCGACCTTGCGCGTATCGGCACCAAAAGCGAGGTAGCTGTGACGAATCTTGGTAGTAGTGCTTCGGAACATCGTGGGGTTCATCTCCAAATGGTAAATCTTGCTTGCGCCTGGCTCTGGCTCGCCGCGACGCGCGTATGCGCCATTATTCGACATTAAGCAGGGGATGACCTTGTAAACCCGAAATCCATCCAAGAAATCCCGGTTCTTCGTGGCTCTCGGGCATCCGGTGGATGCATGAATTCCGCCACACGCTGTCGAACATTTCTGCACGACTTGGATGGCGCCCATCGCCGCGTTTGGCCATCCACGTTGTAAGGTCCTGTACCCATGATGCAACCGAAAAAATTCCTGCTCGCCGGTATCCCGCTGCTGCTCACATCCAGCATCCTCGCCGCCGTCACGCCCCACAAACCCGCAACCACCCAGGTCGCCGGGAGTAAAAAAACGGTTGCACCGCCATCCGCCGCCCAGCGCGACGCCTTCGAACAAAACATCCGCCCACTCCTCGCCGAACACTGCGGCGGCTGCCACGCATCCACCATTAAGAAAGGTGGCGTCATCCTCGACACCGCCGCTGGCGTCCGCGCCGCCGCACTTCGCCTGCCCGCGGTCCTTGGCGCACATGGCAAACCAACGATGCCTCCCGGGACACCCCTCGCCGAAACCCAGCGCAAAACCCTCATCCAGTGGGCCACAGCTGGCGCCTACTTCCCCGAGAAAGCCGCTCCCGGCACTGACAAGGACTGGGCGTTCAAAGCCATCATCGCTCCGAACATCCCCAAAACCACCAACCCATGGGCACGTACCGCAATCGATCGCTTTGTCCTCGCCGGACTCACAAAGGCTGGGCTCTCTCCGCAACCGGATGCCGATAAACACACCCTTATCCGCCGCGTTTCCTATGACCTGATTGGCCTCCCGCCGACGCCAGCTGAAGTCACGGCATTCGTCAATGACAAGCGCCCGGATGCTTACGAACGCCTCGTGGACAACCTCCTCGCACGGCCCGAATATGGCCAGCGGTGGGGGCGGCACTGGCTGGATGTCATCCGCTACGCTGACTCACAGGATGCCCGCGGAATCGGAGGCGAGAGCGACTTTGCAGAAGCCTACAAGTACCGCGACTGGGTTGTCAATGCCTTCAATACCGACATGCCCTGGAAGACCTTCGTCTCCGAACAGCTCGCCGGCGACACCCGACGGGATCAGACAGGCGACATCATCCCGGACTCCATCATCGCCACCGGCTGGCTGGCATTTGGAAACTGGGGCAACGGGGATGCTGATAAGGACAAAATCCTCACCGATATCGTGGATGACCAGCTCGACACCGTTGGCAAAGCCTTTATGGGCATCACCATTGGGTGCGCGCGCTGCCATAACCACAAATTTGACCCGATCAGCCAGCGCGACTACACTGCCCTCA
>CAZSGJ010000114.1:0-3542 GCA_964606305.1 uncultured Armatimonadia bacterium | reverse complement strand
CCCTGAGTGGGATTTTTTATTCGACCCATATCCTACCAAAATTGACACCAAAGGGAGCAGGTGAAAATTACCTACGTATCCCGCTAGAGACAAAGGCCGATAAAGCCCTTCGCGCTGAGAGGGACACGCTGCAAAAACAGCTGGCATCCGAACGCGCCGCAGCCCTCGCCCGCGCCGGCTCCAGCTATAAAGCACTGACCGCGCGGACGCTCGCCTATATCAAAGGCAACCTTCAGGAAGACCCAAACCCCGCGCTGACCCGCCGCTGGCGGCAGGCGCTTGGTATGAGTGGGCATCCACGACTCGGAAAAGTAACCGAGACGGTTGCTGGGATTGCGGGACTGGATGCCATCGAAGCCACCGAAGGCACACCAAATCTGCTCATCAACCGTAACACGCGGTCGATAAACCACATCACGTTTACCGTCGACCCAAGCTCGGTCGCGATGCACCCGGGGCCTCGCGGCGGCGTGAGGCTGATCTATAACGGACCAATCTCTGGTGGGCTTCAGCATGAAGTTCGCGTACGGGATGCTGATCCGGGCTGCGGGGATGGCATCACGTGGCGGGTTGTCTACATCTCCGGCAGCAGCCGTGAGCAGGTTTTGGGGAGCGGTGAAATCCAAAATGGCGGGCAACAAGGCGCGCAGGTTGTACACAAGCTTCCAAATGGACTGGACTACACCAATGGCCGAGTTGCCCTCGATATCCTCCCAAAGGGCGACTACACCTGTGACACCACCAATGTCACATGGCGGATTCGGGAGAATGGCAAGCTGATCGCGGATGTCGCAGCTGATGCGATGACCGCTCAGACATCCAATCCGTTTGGACCAGCAAGTGACCCTGGCCGCTGGTTGCTCCAGGATCTTGCTAAGCCTGCCGGAAGCGAGCTGCCTAAGGCACTTCTCGATGCATTTAATGCCGGGAATCTTGATGAAGCCGCAAAGCTTGCCGAAAGCCTTCCTGATAATCTGCATCCCGCGACTCCGTGGAGCATCGCTGATATCGCTCCCGTGGACCGTGAGCGGATCGCAACCATCCAGACAAAGCTGATAGAAATCGGTAAACGCCTCCCGGTGCAGGCAGCACTGGCCGTTGGTGCGCAGGAAGGCGGGGTTCCCGAGAGCCCACACGCTGGTATCCACGATGTCCGTATCCACAAGCGTGGCAAATACGATGACCTCGGTGACCTTGTCCCGCGAGCGGTTCCGGCATTGTTTGTCACACCAACCGAGGCACCAAAGGTAACCGCCGGCTCCGGTCGCGCTGAGCTTGCTGCCTGGCTGGGAGACACACGTAATCTGCACGTCGCCCGGGTCTGGATGAACCGTCTTTGGCAACATCACTTCGGACAAGGCATCGTCCGCACGCCAAGCAACTTTGGTGCGCTCGGGGATCGTCCCAGCCATCCGGAACTGCTGAACTGGCTTGCCGCAGAGTTCCAAAAGCGCGGTCAGAGCACAAAAACAATGCACCGCTTGATCGTGACGAGCAGCGTCTATCGCCAGCAGGCTTCGGTGTCTGCGCTCGCGAAGACCAAAGATCCTGAGAATCGGCTGCTGTCGCATATGAACCGACGCCTCCTGGATGCCGAAGCGCTCCGGGACACATGGCTTGCGGCGGGTGGTTTGCTGGATCTGACCCAGAGCGGCGGACCGGCGACTCCCCAGATGGATAGCCCAAAGCGGACGCTTTATCTGCAGACGGTGCGCAGCGACCGGACGAGTTACCGGATGCTGTTCGATGCCGCAGACCCGACGAACAGTATTGATAAACGGAATGTCAGCATTGTTGCCCCGCAGGCGCTCTATCTGCTGAACTCCGACTTTACCGACAAGGTTGTTAATGCTCTGGCAAGCAAAATGGCAGCACAAAAGGGAAATCAGGCATCCCGTATTGTGCAGCAGTGGGAAGAGCTGGTCGGGCGTCCGATCACCACCGGGGAGCGCGCGGCGCTTGGCGATTTATGGATGTCGGTGGCGACACCCGGAACGGTGGTACCGGACACGGATGTCTTTAATGTAATGGCGCGGGCGATGCTGTGTGCGAATGCCACGGCGGTTGTGGATTAGGAGAGCAATATGGAAACATCCAGACGACAAATGCTTCGTGATGCTGGCGCTGGCTTTGGCGCACTTGCATTGCATGGTTTGCTTGGCGCAGAGTCGGCGATGGCTGCTCAGGGCACGGCAAGTCCTCTCGCACCTAAGGCCCCACACTTTCCAGCACGTGCAAAGCGCGTCATCTTTTTGTTTATGAGCGGCGGGCCCTCCCACGTCGACATGTTTGATCCAAAGCCACGCCTGCGCGCCGAAAATGGCAAGCCACTGCCATTTGCAAAGCCAAAGCTTGAGCGCACCGCCACCGGAAACCTATTGGGCTCACCCTGGGAGTTCAAGCGCGCGGGTAAGTGCGGGATGGAAGTGAGCGAGCTGCTGCCGCACTTTGCGGGTATTGCCGATGATGTCACCTTAATCCGCTCGATGCTGGCCGACAATATCAACCACAATGGCGCCTGCCTGCAAATGAATACTGGTGAGCAGGCATACAGTCGGCCGAGCCTTGGCTCATGGGCGACATATGGCCTCGGGACCGTCAATGCCAACCTCCCGGGGTTTGTCGTCCTTAGCCCGGCGCAGCCCGCGCAGGGCGCGCCCCTCTGGGGAGCAAGCTTTCTCCCTGCCGCGCATCAGGGGACGCTTGTCAGTGACCTCAACAACCCCATCGCCAATCTGCGGTCACGTGGAGTAACGACGGCAAAGCAACGGGCAGCCCTGGATGCCATCAATGCCCTGAATACCGACCACCTCAAAGCCCGCCCGGATGATGCACGCCTTGCGGCTAGGATTGAGTCGTTTGAGCTGGCGTACCGGATGCAGCAGGAGGCTCCGGATGCGTTTGATGTTAGCCGTGAGTCCGCGGAAACAAAGAAACTGTATGGCTTGGATGAGGCGGTGACGGAGACATTTGGTAAGCAATGTCTGATGGCGCGTCGTCTTGTCGAGCGCGGTGTGCGCTTTGTGCAGGTGTACCACACTGCGACAAGCAAGCGGTCGAGCTGCCAGCTCTGGGATCAGCACGGAGGCCTGCGCGGCGAGCTGCCAAACAACTGCGCGAGTATCGATAAGCCAATCGCTGGTCTCATCAAAGACCTCAAGGCGCGAGGGCTGCTGGAGGACACACTGGTGGTCTGGGGCGGCGAGTTTGGCCGGACACCGACGACAGAGGGCAATGGGGATGGCCGCGAGCACCATCCATTTGGCTTTAGCATGTGGATGGCCGGCGGGGGGGCGAAGCGCGGCTATGTACATGGCGCGACGGATGAATACGGCTGGCATGCACAGAAAGACATTGTTCATGTGCATGACCTTCACGCGACGATTCTGCACATGATGGGCCTTGATCACACGCGGCTGACGTATCGATTTGGTGGGCGTGATTACCGTTTAACAGATGTCTACGGCAATGTTGTGAAGGACCTGCTGGCGTAGGAATATTTAGATGAAACGACCTCAAAACCCACAACAATCAATGCCACT
>CAZSGJ010000113.1:0-8422 GCA_964606305.1 uncultured Armatimonadia bacterium | reverse complement strand
TGTGTAAATGGCAGTATGTCGCTAAATAATGTCAGTTCATCAGAGAAAAAGGTCGGTTCGTCTATAAGTTCGTCTATAAGGGCAGACCTTCAGGCATCGCTGGTTGTCTTTCTGATTGCCGTTCCACTCTCGCTCGGAATTGCTTTGGCATCCGGCGCACCCATCATGGGGGGGCTCATCGCTGCGGTAATCGGTGGCATCGTAATTGGTGGCGTTGGCGGCAGTCCGCTTCAGGTCTCAGGACCCGCTGCTGGCTTGACTGTACTGGTTTATTCACAAGTACAGCAGTTTGGATGGCCGGTCGCATGTGCCATCACTGCCTGTGCCGGTGCACTTCAGCTCCTCTTTGGAACCCTCAAGGTTGCCCGTGGTGCACTTGTCATCGCACCATCCGTTGTACATGGCATGATGGCAGGTATCGGCATCGTTATTACACTCGCCCAAATCCACGAAGTCCTCGGTGGAACACCCGAGTCAAGCGCACTGAAGAACATCATCGCTCTCCCTGCACAAATTATGGACCTGCACGGCGCCGCGACAATTCTTGGTGTGGCGACGTTTGGAATTCTGATGCTCTGGAAGCGACTACCAAAGTCCATTCAGAAAGTCCCGGGAGCGTTAGTGACCGTCGTGGCGATGACAGCTCTCGCAGCACTTCTGAACCTCAATGTTCGACGAGTCGACCTGCCGGAAGGATTGTTCGTTGGCCATCAGTTTCCAGAATTGCCAAAGAACTGGGGAAGCTTTTCGATCGCTGTCGTGACCGTGGCTATTATTGCCAGCGTCGAATCACTCCTTAGTGCCGTAGCCGTCGACAAACTTCACTCTGGCCGGCGGACCAATTTCGATCGGGAACTTGTCGGTCAAGGGCTTGGAAACCTGATCTCCGGATTATTGGGTGGCCTGCCGGTAACGGGAGTCATTGTTCGCTCTTCAGCAAATGCCCAAGCCGGTGCGAAGACCAACCTGTCGGCGGTTCTCCATGGAGTGTGGATTGCTCTGTTTGTGTTCGTGGCGGCATCCTGGATTGAGCTGATTCCTCGGTCAGTCCTCGCCGGCTTGCTGATATATGCAGGCGTAAACCTTGTCAATGTTCACCACATGCGCGAGCTGGGTAAGAACCGTGAACTCGGCGTTTACATTGTCACTGTCCTTGGAGTCGTCTTTACCAACCTCCTCTACGGAGTCATTGCTGGAGTTGTGCTTACGGTTCTGATGAGCCTTCGCAGACTATCCAATGTCACTATTAAGGTTGAACCACATAAAGATCACATTGATGTCGTAGTAAACGGTTCGATGACATTTGCATCTGTCCCGAAGATAGGGCAGAGCCTTGCAAACATTGAACCTGGGAAAGATGTCCATATCGTCCTAGCTCTCGATTACATGGACCATTCTGCCTTTGAAGTCCTCAGCGACTGGATTAAGAGCCACAAAAAGACAGGTGGTCGGGTCACTCTCGAAGAGCTTCATGAAGAGTGGTATGCCGAAGCAGAAAAGGGCAAACCGCGCTTCCGGAAGGAACTCCCTGCTACTAGCAGTAAAAAATTGTTCCTTGGCAATGGTGGCCGAAAAGGCGCTGAGGATCTTATTGAGCGAATTCGTGATTACGAAGAAAATCACTCTGAGCGCCTAAGGCCAACGTTGTCCGCTCTCGCGAGGGATGGCCAGGTTCCAAAAGAAATGTTCATCACCTGCTGTGATTCACGTGTCCTACCGCACCAGTTCACAAGCTCCGGACCAGGCGATCTGTTCAAAATCAGGAACATTGGCAATATGGTCCCCCGCAACGGAGAAGGCTCCAGCGTCGGTGCAGCTCTGGAGTATGCTGTCAGTGTCCTTGGTGTTGAGCGGATTGTGGTTTGCGGCCACTCAGGATGTGGCGCAATGAATGCTTTGCTCGAGGGCACGGACAAACTTCCCTATGAAAACCTGAAGCACTGGCTGTCTCTTGGGCAACGCACGATAGAGGGTTTCCGGGCACAGCCTACGATTGGTTCCGGCAGAAAGCCCGTTGATCAACTCAGTCTGGTCAATGTGGTAGAGCAGCTGGATAACCTGATGACGTACGATGTCGTCAAGAACGCGGTTGATGCTGGCACGCTGTCGATTCTTGGCTTGTTCTTTGACATTGATGAGGCACGCGTCTACATCTATGACAATGAGCAAAAACGCTTCCTGACAGTGGATGAGATTCCGGAAGTCTGATGCAGTTTCACCAGCCAGCTCATGATGCCATGAATGTCACTTACATTCAGGGCATTTGTACTTCGTAGCAGCGTTGCCCAGATTTGCCGTGTATGGACCACCAGACATCGCCCACTGGATTTGGATATTTGCTGGAAACTTTAACTTTTCCTAGATAGAGTGCACCGTGCCACAGATTCAATCCTAGAGGAGTGTCAGGACATTATGGTCGGAATGCTAGCAATGGTAACACTAGGTGCTGCTGCAGTTGCAAAACCTGCTGCGAACTCACCCGAGGTTTTTGGATCCTTACGGATTCGTTCTGAATCTTGGGGATGGTTCAATCCCTCTGGTGGCGGATACAACAATTCCTATACCTTTAGTCACAATCAACTCAGATTTGGCGGAAAGCTTCCGACGGCACACAGACTCTCGGGGATCAGGCCATTTGAAACGGTCGCGGAAGTCACATCGCCACTGCTTCTTGGTCTACCAGGAAATGCGGCTGCTCCGGCACCCGCTGGAACTCTGGGTATGGGAGGGCAATATCGCCTTACCAACGGCACGCAGCAGGGGTCACTTTTCTTCAAAACTGCTTACATCCACATGCCTCAGCTTGGCTTGCATCCGGATGTAGTTCTTGGGCGGTATGAGTTTGCAGATGGTCTCGAGGCACTTCCGTCGGATGCCGACCTCGCTTATATCCAGACACAGCGCATCGCCTCCCGAATGATTAGTCCCGATCCGTTCACTGCGGTGGGACGATCCATGGATGGCTTCAAGGTGAGCCGAACCATCAACAAACACTCTCAAACCTTGGCTGGCTTCTATCCGACCACCGGGGCATTCAACATGGATGGTGGCGATACCATCTCAAAGGTTCGTCAGCTCTACTTTGCTGATGCGTCGAGCACAACCAGATCGTCAAATAGGTTTTTCGTGGGTCATTATGTTGATGCGCGAGGCATCACTCCTGTCGACAACTCTGCGACAGTGAATACCGGTTCCATTGACATAACGACCATAGGCGGTCATGCGCTCAGTGGCAAAACGTACGGAAAGTCACAGGTCGACACGTTTTTGTGGCTGGGGACGCAATCAGGAAATTGGGGAGCACAAGTCCATCAGGCATATGCTGCCGCCGCTGAAATTGGCTTCAAGAGCCCGGACACCAAAGGCTGGTGGCTACGAGGCGGTGCAGGATACTTCTCCGGTGATGCAAATCCAAATGATGACAAACATCAATCATGGGCTCCTCAAACCTATGCGCCCAGACTTTTGTTCAGAACCCCTGTGGTGACTGAATCCAACCTTCAGGACTTTTACGCAATGGCGGTAAAGCGCAACAGGAGGGAAACGCTACGTCTCGAAGCGCATGCCTATCGGGTCGATAAACCTGCTGACCGATGGTACCTTGGCGGGCCAGTCTTTCAATCCGGCGGAGCATTCGGACTGAACGGTAAACCAACGGCTGGTATGCGGGATATCGCATCCGCGGTTGATATCTCCTACGATGTAACATTGAACCAACGCGATACATTAAATGTCTATGCTGGCTATGTGCATGGTGGAGCCGTCGCTGCAACATCCTATAGCGGGCGCTCTGCCTTTCTTGGGTTTGTACAGCTTGTTAGAAAATTCTAATCAGACTACTAACGGTTCAGGCTACGAAGGGGATACTTTGGAAAACGCCTATCAAACCGTCTGTGAAGTCGCAGCTTCTTCGAACAGACGTGGATTGGGCTACATAGGACGACACCGTTGATTCCGTTGGCGGCACTACTGTTGCTAATGAGTCAGGCGCAATCACCGGCAAAACCAAACGATCCCTCTGTGTTTGCATCCCTACGCGTCCGATCTGAGTCATGGGGATGGTTCAAGCCATCGACACCCGGATACCAATCAAGCTATACATTTAGCCATAACGTGCTGCGTTTTGGTGCTCGTCTTCCTTCCGCCGACCGCATCAAAGGGTTGCGACCGTTTGAAGCTGTCATCGAAGCCGCAGCCCCACTCCTGCTTGGTCTCCCGCATAACGCCGTTGCGCCCCCACCGAATGGGTCTCTGGGCACCGGCGCTCAGTATCGACAGTTCAATGGCAGCCAACAGGGAAGCCTCTTCATCAAAACGGCGTTCATCCATATGCCACAGGCTGCCAGGAATCCGGATATTCTTATCGGGCGCTTTGAAACAGTGGATGGCATCGAACTCCTCCCGGGTGATTCAGATTTAGCCTACATACAGACGCAACGGGCCGCCGCGCGACTCTTCACACCAAATCCATTCACCGCTATTGGACGCTCATTCGATGGCGTAAAGGTCTCGCGCACTCTGGGAACGCATAACATCACGGCGATGGCCTTCTATCCGACGACAGGTCAGTTCAACCTCGATGGCGGTGACACCATTTCCAAAGTCCGCCAGGTATATCTTGCTGATTCGCGGGCGAAGAAGGAATCCAGTAATCGTGTGTTTACTGCGCTGTATACCGATGCACGCGGTCTTAATGCCGTCGATAATGACCTGACACCCACCAATTCCGCAATCAATATCACAACCATCGGTGGCAATACTCAGACCTCATCGATACGCGGTAAGTGGCGTACGGACACGCTTCTTTGGGGCGCTATTCAGGGCGGTGATTGGGGAAGCCGACCACACCAGGCCTATGCGGGGGTTGCCGAAGCGGGAATCAAACATCCAAGCCTCGGTGGCTGGTGGCTTCGGGGAGGAACCGCTGTGTTTTCGGGTGATGCGACGCCAAATGATCAAAAGCACGAGACATTTGCGCCACAGATAACTGCACCCAGACAGAACTGGCGTACACCGACAGTTACAGAAGCAAACCTCAGTGAGGTTTACCTGATGGCCATTAAGCGAAATAAGAAAGAAACGATTCGCCTTGAAGCGCATCAGTATGCTCTCGACAAAGTCGCTGACCGCTGGTACAGCGGTGGCCCGGTCTTTCAAACGACGGGCTCCTTTGCATTGTCGGGCCGACCGAGTAATGGGTACCGTGACCTTGGAACAATGGTGGATGCATCGTACGATGTCGCACTCAACCCAAGGGATACTGTCTCGCTCTATATCGGCTATGTGCGCGGTGGCAAGATTGTGTCATCGACGAATACTGGGCGTTCAGCTTTTCTTGGATTTGCGCAAATCACCAGAAAGTTTTGACCAGACTTACTGAGTCTGATTGGCCCGCGAAATATCCAGCTGTGCCTTTGCCCCGCACGCAATCCACAACACCGCTGCAATAAAGAGATATATGCCTCCCGTTGCACCGATGGCCATACTCATCGGAACACCGGCATCCACTGCCACCCCAATGGCAATCGACCCCAGACCAGCGCCAATGAAGCCAATCAGATTCATCAGTCCTGTTGCACTGCTGCGTGAAGCGGCTGGAATGACATCGTAGTAAGCCGGCGTCAGATTGGCATCATACAAACCCTTACAAAACCCGAATGCAATCATGGCGGTAATCAGTAGCCATGGATTCATCGATGTTCCACACAGCCAAATGAAAGGGGCTCCAATAAGGGTCGCGATGGCTTTCAGGCGTATCCGTCCATCGGGTTGACGTGCCGCCCAGCGGTCCGCAATCTGACCGCCAAGGATGGCACCGCCAAAGCAGGCCAGCTGGATAAAGACCGTTGCGCCAAGACCAGCAAGGGTAAGGTCAAGCTTGAACTTTTCTTTGAGGAATGTCGGCATCCACGTCAGAAACACCGCATTAACCATATTCGCCCCGAAGAAAGCCGTGATAATCAGGATGGCTGTACGGTTTCCCCGCAGCCCAACCAGAAACTGATGGTAAGCAACCAGTGGGCGTTCCTTTTGTGCTGCTGAGACACGCATCGGAGAGGACCGCATCACCAACTGAAGTATCGCAGCAAGGACCACGCCTGCTATTCCAAGAATGACAAATGGCGCCCGCCATCCGTAGCGCATTGCCATCCAGCCTGCGAGCACGCCTCCAAAAATCGTCCCGATATAGAGGCTGGTCTGGTGAATACTGGTTGCACGGCTTCGGGTCTTTGGTCCGTGATAATCGGCGATATAGGCCATCGATGCCGGGAAGTAAAATGCCTCGCCAAGCCCTTCGGCTCCCCGCACTGCGATGAAATGCCAGTACGAGCCGCATACCCCGGTCAATCCAGTGACTGCGGACCACGCGACCAAGCCACCGAGAATGACAGCCTTCCGTGGAAAGCGATCGCCGATAGCGCCAGCAAGCGGACTCGCAGCGGCATAGACCCAAGTGAATGCCGCACCAATCGCGCCGAGCTGTGTTTTGGTGAAATGGAATTCAGCCTCGAGCACCGGGAAGACGCTGAAGATAGCAAGGCGGTCGGCATAGTTGAAAAAGCAGATGCACCATAGCAGAAGAACTGCAATCCACGGGTAATAATCGCGTTTTCCATCACCTGGCGGCTGCTGCGAAGGACTTGTCATGGTGGGGTCGGTCAATCCTTCCAGTACGTGGATGCTCTGCCGACGGTGTAGGAGACATTCATCTGAGGTGTCTCGATGAGCGCTCCTCCTTTGTAGAGTGATTCCACTGCGGCAAGCGTCATCCCGGATGTAAGTAATGTTCGTTCCGGAGGGTACGGGAGCGGCTTACCCAGAATAACATCCTCGATATGTCGGGTGAGGGGATTGAAGAAGTCTGCCGTCATCGACCCCCGCGTAGGCATTGGAAGGTACATCTGCGTTGAAATTATCTCTCGCGTGTCGCTGCGCATCCCGGCGTAATTAAAGTCGGTAATGGGCATGAGAAACATTGATGTACGGAAGTCATCATTGTGCTCGTAAAAGTAACCCGTGCTTTCCGGCATCGCCGTCCGCGCCCAATCAAAGGTTACTTTGCCCGTCATGTAGCCGCCATCCACAGGAAGGTTGTGGCTGCGCGTGAGCGCCGCGACCATGAGCTTTCGCGTATCCGCACGGTCCGGCCGGGAGAGGTAATCCCACAAAGCTTTGCCCTTGAGCGCGATGCAGCTTCGAATGCCCGTTTCGCCACCCCTTCGACGCTCCGACATACATTGCGCCGTCTCGAGTGCATGGAAGTCATAGCTGTCCACGCCACCATAGCCAACGCAGACGCTTTCGCTCAGCGGAACGCCGTGCGGCATATCGATCGCTGGCATCCTGCGCGTCACCGGCAGCGATGAGCCTGCTAAAAACTTAAACTTCAACCTATGACAATCCGCAACCATTTCAGCGCATTGCGACCAGCTGGTTGAGAGATGTTTGTCATTAAAGACTGGGACGCTGCGGCCAGACTTCTCAAAGACATCAATGACCTGCTTATACCAGTCGTAGCGCGGATAAAGCTTTTGCCCCATTTCATTGTTCGGATATTCGCCATGCTCTGCGATAATTACGACGCCATCCACGGCAAGCTTCCCGGTGCCGAGCGTCAGGGCATCGGCGATCGAAGCAGAATTTCGGTAGCCATACTTCGCAAGGCGTTGCTTCCCAATATCATTGTTCGGGAACTGTGCAATATACACGGATGCGATATCGACGCGGGGATCCTGCCAGCCGCCATTCCAGTTGTAACCTAGGTGCAGTCGGTCAAGAAAATGCTGCGAATGCGAGTGCTCAAAGATGACCGTGCCTAGAAATGCAATCCGCTTACGGGCCCCTATCGCCATCGGAAAGGCCTCCTTGCCTTTGCGGATTGATTTCGCCATCACAAACAAGGAAACCTGCCGGCACCGTTTTGCAGTGTGGCAGGTTTACGAGCGGAGCGGTTTTTCCAGCTAGAAATCAGCTCTGAACTGCAACGCGTTTTGCGCCAAGAGTTCGGCATCCGTAACACCAAGCTTGACTGGAAGGCCTGGGTTGTTCTCAGGGGATGCGCCAAACTGGGCGAAGCGAATCGAATCTCGCTTTTGCCACTTTGCGTGGCCATCGCAGAACAACAGGTTGCTGCCACCATTGTGGGGAACATTGTAGTAAGGATGGCAGAAGTTTGTGTACAGACCAGTTGAGAGGACCTGTCGGGGCTTCTCCTGTGCAACACGGTTGTAGTTACGAACTTCATGCGTGAAAATCGTGTCCGCCGGAAGAGCGATGGCAGCGAGTGACTTGGATGCTGCAATGCCATTAAGGAGATACGAACCATTGCCTGCTCCTGGCACATTGATTTCACAGGTATTAGCCGCTGGGGTACAGGTTCCATCCGCCGAACGCAGCTTGGCTTCCGGACAGCGGAAGAGCT
>CAZSGJ010000112.1:0-8459 GCA_964606305.1 uncultured Armatimonadia bacterium | reverse complement strand
TGCTGGCCCGGATGGTGGATGCTCCTTGTCTACATGGGAAGGCGGCGGACCGGCTTTGTTTGGTCCATGGTTTGGCTTACGGCATTCCGGACAGGCTCTCCTCGTTACGGCGCTTTCAACATACACGGAAATCGACATCAAACGTGCGGCTGGACATCTATTTGTAAGGCCGAGTTTTTCACGGGACCCGGATGCTCGTCACTGCGACATCCGGATTCAGTTCCCAGAGGCTACAAGTGCGTTCGGAATCGCCCGCAAGTACCGCGAGCTGCAAATCACACTTGGTGGTCATCGGACACTTTCGCAAAAACGGCGTGAGCGCCCGGAGAGTGTTTTGGCGGCCCTGCGTGGTGACTACGCTTTAGAAGCTGCTTATCAGCTTACAGGGGAGGCCACTCGTTGGCAGCAGCTGGAGAAGCTTGGGGATGATATTGCCAGTCAAGCGTCTGCGCTTCCCGGTCAGCCGCATGTTGTTGTTGCGACCACGGAGTGGGTCGCACTCGGTGCGGATGTCTGGCTCCGACCGGCGTTGCAAAAGCTTCCAAATGTTCTTTCTGACGCTACGCGGATTCCTCTTTGGTCTGTCATCTGGCGCGATACCTGTGTCGGTATAGTTCCGGAGCCTGAGCGAGCTGCAGAGCTCCGGGTGCCGAGCGCGACAAGTCCGGGTATGGTCGAAGGGGAGAGCCTCGAGGGCTGTTACCGGGGATTTGCTGTCGATGTTACAACAGACGGAAACGTTAGGCTAAGCACCGATGGCAAATGACATCAGGTCGCTCTGTGTTTACTGCGGGTCATCCAATGGTTATAGTCCTCAGCACGCCAAAGTCGCGCACGACCTTGGGGTTTATCTAGCGGAAAGTAACATTCGGCTCGTCTATGGCGGTGCCGCCGTCGGGCTGATGGGGATTGTCGCCAATGCGGTCATATCGTCCGGGGGATACGTCACAGGGGTCATAACGGAACACTTTGATGCAGCCGGCATTACCCATAAAGGGCTAACCACATGTGTCATCACTCCGGACATGCATACGCGCAAGGCTGAAATGATGCGCCTCTCAGATGCGTTCGTAGCGCTTCCCGGAGGCATCGGGACATTAGAGGAAGTCGCCGAAGCACTGACTTGGGCTCACATCGGACATCACAACAAGCCAGTTGGTTTGCTTAATGTGGATGGCTTTTATGATCACCTGATCCAAATGTTGAATCTAATGGTGGCTGCAGGGTTCTATCGCTCTGAACAACGCAACGCTTTGGTCGTTGCGGAGACACCTGAGCAGCTGCTGGAGCAGCTGACGGTGGCAACATGGCCGGATGTTACCAAGTGGGTTCGTTAGACATCTTGGAAGAAATGGATGATAATCACCCGATGAGTCCGTAAGTGCACGAATGCACCGGATTCCGGGAGGCTTCGAGATTCAGATGCAGCAAGCTAATCGTGCGGAGCGCACATTACTGGACATGGGCAGATATCAATGGCTTGTCCTGTTCGCTGCGTGGCTTGGGTGGGGCTTTGACATCTTCGATGGCCTGCTCTTCTCATTCGTAGCACCAAACTGCATCCCGACACTCCTCCACATACCGCTGGGGACTCCCGAGGCAAAAGCTGCCACCGCCGATTGGAATGGCATCCTTACCAGCCTCCTCCTCATTGGCTGGGCCATAGGTGGCATCCTCTTTGGCAAGGTGGCTGACCGCATTGGGCGCACCAAAACCCTCATGCTGACGATGCTCCTGTATTCGCTTGGCACCGCTGCATGTGCATTTGCTGTCAACATGCCGATGCTCATCTTTTTTCGCTTGGTCATCAGCCTCGGTATCGGCGGCGAGTGGGCGGCTGGGGCGGCGATGGTCGCCGAGGTTGTGCCTGAAAAGCGCCGCGTCGATGCAGGCGCGATTCTTTACACGAGTGCGCCGTTTGGACTTATGGGAGCAACGCTGCTGAGCCGTTGGTTCGTTGGTGATTTGTTCAAAGAAAGCCCTGAGCTCTCGTGGCGCTATCTGTTCCTGTGTGGACTGATTCCGGCATTGGTTGCTTTTGTCGTCCGCAAATACATCAAAGAACCTGAACAATGGACAGATGCGACATCCGTTCGCACCGCTCGCATCTCAGATATCTTCACACCTGAGTTTCGAAAACGCACGATTGGTGCATTGCTTCTTGCGGTCGTCGCACTGATTACCTGGTGGAGCTGCAATGCCTTCATCAGCGTATTCACAACTGCAATGGCTCAGGCCGAAGCGGGTAACCGGTCATTGGACAAGCTTGGGACCGTCGCATTGGTTGAGTCCTGGAAGCTGACTGCAAATGCGGCATTCAATCTGGGAGGACTGATCGGAACACTGGTAACCATCCCAATCTCAAAACATCTCGGTCGTAAGGCAATGTTTGCCGTTTACTTTGTTGCGAGCGCGTGCGCGCTACTGGCTGCCTTTGGATTAAAGTGGGCTCCTGAGCAACAGCTCCTGATGTACTTCCCGATTGGATTGTCTGTCTTCGGCGTCTTTGGCGCATTCACTTATTATTTGCCTGAACTCTATCCAACGTGGCTTCGCGCTACCGGCGCCGGCTTCACATACAACACCGGGAGAATCATCGCCGCTGCGGGCCCGTTTATCGTCGGAACGATAGCGGCGGGCGGTCTGGATGCAATGCGAAATGCACTGTTCATGGTCGGTTTTGCGCCACTTGTTGGCCTAATCGTGTTGCTCTATGCCACCGAGACAAAGGGGTTTACCCACGCGCGGTGAATCGCACAAACAAAAACGGTTGGCGTCTGTTCTACCCGACCAGTGAAATTATCGGAATCATGCGAAGTTTGTTGCCAACCCATTGACAGAAACCGCGCCTGACCCGTGCGATGAGGATGTTCATCGTTGTATTCTTTACCTGGGCTGAATCGGCGCCGAAGCCTCATCAGCCCTAATCCGGAGGTTACCATGTCGTCTTACACACCACTTCGCTGGGGCATCATTGGATGCGGTTCAATCGCAAATCGACTCGGAAACGATGTCGTTCGCCTCGAAGATCATCAGCTGCAGGCAATCGCATCAAGGGATGCAGCCAAAGCTGACGCGTATGCTGAGAAGTTTGGTGTTCCAACCCAGCATACGGGTCCTGATGCCTACACAAATGTAGTCAACGACCCGGATGTCGACATTATCTACATCGCAACACCCCACAACTTCCACAAAGAGCAAGCACTGCTGGCAATTGCCGCTGGTAAGCCTGTCCTGTGCGAAAAGCCATTTACCGTCAACACTGCTGAAGCGGAAATCGTTATAAAGGCCGCCCGAGAAAAGGGCACCTTCCTCATGGAAGGCGTCTGGAGTCGCTGCTTCCCGGTCTGGCGCAAAGTGATGGAGCTGATTGGGGCCGGTGAAATCGGACACGCACGGATGCTTTATTCCGACTTTGGTTACCGCGCAGGCAACCTCGGCGATGACCATCGCCTCACTGGCTACAACGCCGAGGGACGTCTCTTCAACCGCAACCTCATCGGTGGTGGTCTTATGGATGTCGGTATTTACCCAATCAGCATCGCCAACATGGTCTTCGGTAATCCCGTTGATGTGAAAGCCGTCGGTGTCCTCGGCAACTCCGGCGTGGATGAGAATGTCGGTGTCGTTCTCGCGTATGCAAATGGTGAAGTCGCCACAGCGACGACCAGTATTCAGGTGACCACTCCGTTTACAACAACCATTCTGGGAACCGCCGGACGGATTGAAGTCGAGAGCCCCTGGTGGCGCCCGAAGGCATTTGTTCTCCACCGTGATGGCAAGGATGCCGAGCGCTTCTCCTTCGAGCATGAAGGCGAGGGCTTCCAGTTCGAAGCGATGGAAATTGCTGATTGTCTGCGCGCTGGCAAGACAGAGTCATCGGTGATGCCGCTGAACGACACACTGTCGGTGATGCGTTCTCTTGATGCTGTTCGTGCTCAGCTCGGACTTGTGTACCCGGGAGAGTAGTATGGCAAAGCGTTTTCAACGGATAGCCCCCAGCCTGGCAGGCGTCGATGCGGCGGGAATTGTTGCATTCATCAACCGCGTCGATGCCGAAGTTGGTGGTCTGCATTCAGTGATGATGTTGCGGGATGGCAATGTCTTCGCCGAGTGTTGGTGGAATCCTTACAAGGCCGACTATCAGCACACGATGTACTCGTTGAGCAAGAGCTTTACGAGCACAGCGGCAGGTTTTGCAATGCTTGAGGGCAAGCTGCGGCCGACAGATCCTGTCATCAAGTTCTTCCCGGACAAACTGCCCGCCAAGGTCAGTGCAAATCTTCAGGCGATGCAGATTCAGCATCTCCTGATGATGGGTACTGGGCACGCTACCGAGCCGAGTGCTCTTCTTCAAACAGATGAGGCGGCAGATTGGGTTCGTATCTTCCTAAACCATCCGGTTGAATACGCACCTGGTACGCACTTTGTTTATAACAGCGCTGCTACATTTATGGTGTCGGCAATTGTCCAACATGTCACTGGTCAAACAGTGCTGGACTACCTCGGTCCACGTCTCTTCCGCCCGCTTGGAATCGAAAAGCCGGTTTGGGAAACCAACCCGGCGGGAATCACCGCCGGAGGATGGGGACTGCATATTCGGACGGAAGATATTGCCGCATTGGGTGAGCTGTACCGCAATAAGGGCATCTGGAAAGGTCGCAGGATTCTTCCACGATCGTACGTAGAAGCTGCAACACAAAAGCAAATCAGCAATGGAAACGATGCCAATAGCGACTGGGCGCAGGGCTACGGCTATCAGTTCTGGCGCTGTCGAAACAACGGCTTCCGCGGGGATGGCGCATTTGGTCAGTACTGTCTTGTTTTCCCGGACAAACAGCTCACGGTTGCAATCACCAGTGGTGTTGCAGACATGCAACGCGTTCTGGACATTTTGTATGCGACAGTGCTCCCAGCGGTGGGGGCATCGACAAATGCCCCAGCTGACAAGCAATTGGCTGAACGGTCACGCAAGGCTGAAGTTCCCGTTCCAAAGGCTGTCACATCCCGGGTACGGCTACCAATTGGCAAGACGTACCAGTTCGAAACCAATTCGTTCGGGATGGAATCGATTCGCTTTGCTGCAGCTGGAGGCGGGGTTGAAGTCACTGTCATCCGGAACCGCAAGGAGCAATCGCTGCTCGTGATGGAAAAGGGGTGGAAGGTGACGGATACCACTTGGGAAGTCGGCCTCAACCGCCTGCAAACGGAGGGGCACGCCTACCGAAATGCCGCCCGGGGAGCCTGGACAAGCACATCGACGTATTCCATCAAAAACTACTACGTCGAGGAGCCATATGTACAGTCCATTGAATTGTCCTTCGGACCGGGAACTCTCACCTGGACGAGCAGCTTTATCGCAATGTTCGGTGGTGATGGCCGGATAACCGCAACCGCACGCGAGTTGAAATCATAGGAGATTGACAAAGGAATGCCAACACTAAAGACGGGTTCAATTCCCGGCGTACGTCTGCCGATTACACGCATCGTCCAAGGTTCGATTCAAATCAACACCGAGGATGATGCCATCGGATTTGGACAGCTTGACACTATGGTCGCAGTGGGAATCAATGCGATTGATTCCGCATACATTTACGGTGGTGGTGCACAGGACAGGATTATCGGGCGCTGGATGCAAGCCCGTGGAAACCGTGACCAACTGGTTGTGATTGCAAAGGGATGTCATCCGGGAGATGGTCGCAATCGCGTTACGCCATACGATATCGGAACGCAGCTCCACGACATCCTCGTGCGGATGAAAACCGATTATGTGGACATGTTTGTTCTCCACCGTGATGACATTAACGTCCCGGTTGAGCCCATTGTTGACACGCTGAACCAATATGTCCGCGAGGGTAAGATTGGTGCATTTGGAGGAAGCAACTGGACAACATCCCGCCTCGAGGAGGCAAATGCCTACGCAGCCGCTTCCGGGCAGATCGGATTTGCCTGTTCCAGTCCAAACTTCTCGCTGGCACGCCAGCTCAAAGAGCCATGGGATGACTGTGTAACGATTAGTGGGCCTGAAAATGCAGCATCCCGTGACTGGTACGCAGCGCAAAACACGCCACTCTTCACCTGGTCATCGATGGCTGGTGGATTTATGAGTGGGCGTATAACCCGTACGAATACGGCTGAATTTACAGATTACTTTGGAAAGCTGGCGGTTGAGTGCTACGCATCTGAGGATAACTTCCAGCGTGTCGACCGGGCTGCAGAGCTTGCATCAGCGAAGGGCTTGACGATGCCGCAGATCGCGCTCGCATACGTTTTGAACTATCCGCTCAATATCTATGCGCTGGTTGGTTCAGCAAATGCCGACGAAATGAAAGCAAATGCGGCAGCAAGCCTGGTTGAGCTCACCTCGGCTGAAATGGATTACCTCGATTTGAAGACTGATTCATTGGCATCATCGTAAACATTTCGCAGAAGAGACAGACGCCGCCTGGGTACCCAAGCGGCGTTTTGCTTTTGATGCTGAGCTTTCATCCAGGACCAAGTTCCATGGTGTCCGTCAAACGACAATGTTCTTAACCGGCGGATTTGTAACCAGTAACTCTATCTCTTTCGCTACCCGGACTCCGATTAGTACAGCCAATCGACGTTTTGCTACATTGACACAACCCGTAGATATGCCTAAACTTGTCGCATGCGCAACGTAGCCATCTCCCTCGGTATTGCCGGTGTCGTCATCAGCTCAGCATCTGCCAATATCACACCCGTCACTCTTCGTACTGAATACCTTGTAAACCCGATGGCGGTCGATTCAGATTCGCCACGCTTGTTCTGGAAGGTGACCAGCAAGGAGCGTAATCAGCGGCAATCTGCTTATCAAATCAGAGCGGCCGCCAGTGTACAGGCTCTTCAGGCCGGCAATGCAAATCTCTGGGATACCGGAAAGGTCAAGTCCTCTGAGACGACCCAGATTGAGTACGCAGGGAAAAAACTTCAGGCTGCACAGACGGCCTATTGGCAGGTACGTGTCTGGGATCAGGATGGCAATGCCAGTGGCTGGAGCTCCCCGGCCACATGGACAAAAGGCTTGGCAGCAAATGACTGGAAGGGGGGATGGCTGGCGGCGAAGACGACAAAGGTCACCACCGCTCCAATCGGACTTAACGGCGCCAAGTGGATTTGGTACGCGCCTGAAGCAAAGTCTCCAAAGGCAGGTAATCGCTATTTCCGCAAGACATTTGACCTCCCGGCAGATACGAAGTTAAGTGGATCGTTGCTTGCCGCTGGTGACAATTCTTACACCATTTCAATCAATGGGAAGGTTGTTTCGACCGGTTCTGGTTGGACAACAATTCAGTCCGCTGACATTTCCAGTGTGCTCAGGGTTGGACCAAATGAGATCACTGTTGATGTGAAAAATGACGGTGATGACCCGGCAGGCTTTGTTGCAAAGGTGCAGCTGAATGCGGGGAGTCAAACAACATTGGTGACGGATGCGTCCTGGGTATCGTCGGCTACGCAAGGCGGCAGCTATTCAGCATCCGCGGTGCTTGGCGATTACGGGATGGCTCCCTGGAACTCTGCGACCGTCGCGGTTGCAATGCCAATGGATCCTCCGACCTACTTCCGTAAAGAGTTCAACGTGGATCGCTCAAAGGCGTCCGTAGTAAAGGCAACCCTCTACGCAACGGCATTTGGGAGCTACCTCTTTAGCATCAATGGCAAGGCCGTTTCAAATGATGCCCTTTCGCCAGGCTGGACGGAATTCAAAAAGCGGGTTCACTACCTTGCATACGATGTTACAGGTCACTTAAAGGCGGGGGACAACGCAATCGGCGGCATCCTCGGTGATGGCTGGTACGCATCCTATCTCGCCTTTACTGGGCGACGGAAGTACTACGGTGGAGACCCCGCACTGCGTGCTCAGCTGCGCATTGAATATTCAGATGGCCGTGTTCAGATGGTGGCCACCGATGCTTCCTGGATGTCAGGTACTGGCCCCGTCGAGTATGCAGACCTGCTGATGGGCACCAGTATCGATTACAACAAAGATCTCGGTGGCTGGACTCTTCCCGGATACAACGCTGCTGGTTGGAAACCCGCGGAGCTGACCAATGTCCCTGATGTTCCGGTTCAGGCACACCCGAATAGCGGTGTCCGCGAACAGGAGTTGATTACAGCGAAGAGCAGAACCAATCCTAAACCTGGCGTGTACATCTACAACATCGGCCAAAACCTGTCAGGCGTTGTTCGCTTCAAAGTCAATGGCAAAAAAGGTCAGAAGATCACGGTTCGCCATGGTGAGTTCCTGAACACGGATGGAACCCTCTACACAACAAACCTCCGTGCTGCCAAAGCGACCGATACCTACACACTGGCCAAGGATGGTGAGACGATCTGTGAGCCGATTTTCACCTTCCATGGGTTTCAATATGTGGAAATCACCGGCGTGGATGAAGCGCCAGCCGCAAAGGATGTCAAAGCGGTTGTCTACTATTCCGACC
>CAZSGJ010000111.1:0-8471 GCA_964606305.1 uncultured Armatimonadia bacterium | reverse complement strand
ATTCCATCAAAGTCTACGATGTGTGTTCCCATGTAGGCCGTAATCGCATTCGCGCCAATCACCACCCAAAACAGCGAACCCTTGGTCCACTTACGGACATCCAGAATGTAATAGAACACCCCCAGTAAGACCAGGCTCAGCCCACCCGCTACCAATACAAATGAGCTCGTCCAGATCTTCTTGATCACGGGAAGCCAGATATTCCAAATCCAGCCTGCAGTGAACAAGAGTACGCCTGAGCCAATAAGCAACGTAGCCTTACGGATTCCCGCATCGGCGCTCTTCTTGATATACGTCCCGGCGAGGAGACCGAGCAGTGCCGTCGCCACGGATGGAATGTTCGAAAGTGGCCCCTCGGGATCTCCATACTCCTTGTAAAGCTGGCCAGGCTGCAACAGAAGACGGTCAACGTAATTCGCAACATTTCCCGCTTCATCATAGGAGCCAAGTGCATGACCAGGCACGGGTACGAATCTAAGGATGATGGCGTAGCCAATCAGGATAGCAACCGTGATGATGGCTTGTGTACGAGGCTTTGTGTAGAGATAAATCAGGGCAGCTCCAAGGTAGCCGAATGCCTGGCGTTGCAGTACACCGAACAAGCGCAAATCACTGAACGGTTCCAGCTTTGTAAGCCCGTTTATCAGGAGTCCAAAAAACGTCAGCCAGACAAAGCGCGTGATGATTTTTCGGATGAGGGATGTCTTGCTATCCCCGGCTTCCATCCGGCGTCCGATGGAATACGGGAGTGTCGCCCCGATGATAAACAAAAACAACGGGAAAATACAGTCATGAAAACGAAATCCCGCCCACTCCACATGGCTGCAAAACTGGGCCACGACTTCATCCATGACCTTACTGGGCCAGCGGGCACCGATTGCCTCGAGGACACTCGCCCCGCCGATAATCCAGAACATATCAAAGCCGCGAAGAGCATCGATGGATAAGACACGATCCTTAGGCGACATCCCTGTACTTACAGCTGCGTTCATGCGGCGAATGTACCACGGGTTGCCCCGAGCGCAGTATAGACTTGGTATCGCTCTTTTTCGAGTGGCCTTACGATGACGTCTTTGCCAGCATCATGCGATAGATTACAGCGAGGCCGGTCAGGATTGCGGCATTGACTGCCGTGGGAATGACAACGAACAGAAATCCAGCATCCTGTACTGGCGCACCACCCAAGACAGCGACCATCGCGGTCCCTCCTCCGGGGGGATGCATGCAGCGACAGACCTGCATGGCCCCGAGAGACAGGCCAACCGCAATACCAGCGGCAACCGTACGGTCATCAACAAGCTGTGAAACCACCACACCAATCGTTGCCGACAGCAAATGTCCGCAAAGAATGGACCAAGGGCGCGCCGCAGGACTCTCTGGAAACTGAAACACAATCACCGCTGCCGCTCCCATGCTGGCAATCACTGCGGGAGCCCCGTCTGATGAAAACAACCGGGTCAGCAATGCGATGGCCGTTATGGAGATTCCGGCGAAAATCGCGGCAAACAGAGACCGAAGCAGCCCCGGCTGCAGTTTATGAGGAAACTTCCAGCGGTCTGACTTTTTGCGGAGTTCCTTAGCCTCTCGGGTCGCATCATCCGTCATTTACTGAGGATTTACACCTTGAACCGGCACCAACGTCCGGGCACGCATCCGGGTCGCACGCAGCTGCACACGGGCAGCGGGCCCACCGGGTTTGACAGACACTCTCCGCTCAGGGATTTCCCACCGTATTCCACCCTTGGTTGTGGCATCCCGAACGACAAGCGAGTAGGTCCCGACAGGCAGCAACAAGCGTGCATGACCACCCGGATCTGTGAGCTGCGAGCCATAAAATCCACTTTGTCCGCCGGGCTTTTTGTTCCCGTTATACATATCTGCCTGACGCTCAACATCAAATTGCAGTCCCTGCACAGGCTCACCTGATCCACCTTCGTTTACAAGGACATCCGCGATACCAGCCGGCTTCGCTACGAGATTGACCGTAGAAGCAGCGACATAAAACTGTTCTGAAACAAACCTGCGCACCGGATCCCACACGCCAACTGTAACACTTGCGTCGCTATCGACATCAAACTCGAATCGTCCATCACGCTTGGTTGCGACCGTGAGGAGACCTGGGCCGGATGTACGCGTTCCCAACCACACTGCGAGATTCGTAGCGACAGGCTTTCCGTTCACACCGGTTACCTGCCCAGTGACTTTGCGCGACTTTACGTCTTTGGTAAGACCGTTATGGAAAAAGACTCCTTTGTCACCTTGACTGATTCTGATGAACGATGTTCCCGCAAGCGCTCCGAGCCGCTGCTGCAAAACCGGCGTCCACTTCGCAATGAGCCGTGTCACATCCAGAGGAAATGCATCATCCACCAGGATTGCCAGCTTGCCATCCGCTGGCTTGTATTCAGGAACATCGGCAAAGACTAACTGAAGATCGACATCCGGTTGTTTACATGTATCCCTGTCAAGAAATGAAAAGCCGTGTCCGGGAAGTTCGATGAGAATTCCGGCGAAGGCTGCGAGCATATTGTCTGCAATTTTGATGTCGTAGCTGCCATCTGTTCCGAGATACTGGGATGCCACGATTTGTAATCGCCCGGTTGCATCATCCACAAACACCGTGTGTGCATAGCCGAGTACTGGAATATTCCGTCGGATGTAGGCCCGCCCAGTCATTTTGGATGGGGTTGAATGTGGCAACGCTGCGGTATCGAGGCGTTCACGTCGTGGCCGCGTTATTGCTGTCCGGTAATCCGACTGCTTTCCGCCGAAAATCCCCGTTCGCATCACAAGGACTGCAATCCCTATCAGGGCGATTGCAAAGAGCATTGCCAGCCGCGCGGATGTTGGCTTCATATTGGTATTCTACTCTCCCATGCTAGTTCATAACGCTTAGACCACGACGGATACATTGCATTCCCGAAAACAAGTAGTTGTGTTGTAAACATCACATGCTGCCCTGTAACAAATACCGGGTTTGGCGAGTATACAAAATATTGAATTTCGTAGAAAGTCACGGCAATCATATGTCTCATCATCACCGTATTAAGGCGAAAGCAGTCCGCTTCACTGCTCTCGCTACAACGTCAATCATTGCTCTTGCAGCCGGTCGGAGTGCTTCAGCACAGACCATTTCTCCATACGCATCAACCCAACAGCGCACAATTGCGATGCGTCAGGCAGGCACGACTGTACCGGTTGACATCGATGCACACACTGTCCTCATACGCTTTAAGGACACATCCGACACAGCAACCCGGGATTTGATATGTCGCAAGGTTGGCCTCGGGGCGATGCAGACTTATTCGCTGGTTCCCGGACTAGCACTGGTCCACGTTGCTGGGAACCCCATGGATGCAATCGCGATGCTGAAGTCCAATCCATCGATCGATTACATCGAACCAAATTACATGTTTTACCGTCAGGCGACCCCGAATGACCCAATGTTCAGTCAGCTCTGGGGCATGAACCAGGCTGCAAACAACGACATCGATGCGCCTGAGGCATGGGACATCTACACAGGTGATCCTAACTACCGCATCGCAGTTATTGACACCGGCATTGACTTCAATCATCCCGATCTTCAAGGCAACATCTGGGTCAACCCGGGTGAGATTGCAAATGATGGCATCGACAATGACGGCAACGGCTACATCGATGATGTCAGTGGCTGGGACTTCACGGGTACAGGACTTGGAACCAAGTTTGTAAATGGTGACAACAATCCGCAGGATGGTGACGGTCACGGGACACACGTCTCGGGAACGATTGCCGGCAAAGGCAATAACGGCATCGGAGTAGCGGGTGTCGTATGGGGTGCAAAAATTGTCCCTTTAAAGTTTCTGGATGACACTGGCGGTGGTTCAACTGCCAACGCAATCCTCGCTGTGGACTATTGCCGCATCAATGGCATCAAGCTGTCGAACAACTCCTGGGGCGGCGGAGGGTCGTCTACCGCGCTGCGAAATGCCATTTCGAATGCAGGCGCGGCAGATCACCTCTTCGTCGCAGCCGCTGGAAATGATGCATTCAATATCGATGGATTGTCGATATTCAGGAGTTATCCAGCGTCCTATAACCTTGCAAATCAGATCAACGTCGCAGCGACGACAGCAACGGGAGCTATGGCATCGTTTTCGAACTACGGTGCGACAAGCGTCCATGTTGGCGCTCCGGGAAATGCGATTGTCAGCACGTATTCGACTAGCATCACAGGCTCGACCGGCTACGCGTCTCTGAGTGGCACATCGATGGCAGCCCCACACGTAACGGGTGTTGCTGCGCTGCTTCGTGGCCGGATGCCAGGTTGGACGGTTGCACAAGTAAAGTCGGCGATTCTTAGCACGGTAAAGCCGTTAAGCAGCTTGTCAGGCAGAACCGTAACGGGTGGCACTGTCAGTGCATTCAAGGCGCTTCAAACGACGATTGTAGAGTCCGTGCCTCCTGTAGCATCGGCGACCCGTTCCGTGGCTGCGGGGAACTTAGGCTGGAACAATGTCGCGGTCACATTGACGATGACGGCAACCGATGAGCAAGGTGGCAGCGGCGTACGTGATATCCGGTACACGGTCGGCGCGACAACGACGACAGTAGCAGGTTCAAGTGCCGCTGTTTCGTACACCACGGATGGGATCCGTACGGTCAGTTATTTCGCGACCGACAACTCAGGAAATGTAAGTACGACGCAATCCGAAACCATCAAGATTGACCGCACACTTCCTGTAACCTCCGCAACCGTGAGTGCAGACAGCACGCTGATTACACTCTCCGTAACTGAGACCGGTTCAGGTGTTTCTGCAACGTACTACACTGTGGATGGCGGTACACAGCAGACGTATAACGGTGGGATCACCCTCGATGGCGGGACACACACGATTACGTATTGGACCGTGGATATCGCAGGAAATACTGAGGCTGCCAAGTCTATATCGGTACCTGCGGGAGTGCTGTCAGCCGTAGCGGTGAATCCAACGTCCGTTAATGGTGGTACGAACGCCACAGGAACGATTACCCTTGGCTCTCCGGCACCAACCGGCGGCATTGTTGTCAGCTTATCGAGTAACAGTGCATCCGCTGTCGTACCGGCCAGTGTGACGGTAGCTGCTGGTGCATCGACGGCAACGTTTACGGTCACGACAGCTTCGGTCAACGCTTCGACGACAGCCACCATCACGGCAGTCGCGGGAACCGTTACGAAGACTGCAACGCTTACGGTCAATCAGGCACCGGTAACCTTTAGCGCCTTCAGTTTGAATCCAACATCGGTGCGTGGTGGAGTCAGTTCTACCGGTACAGTGACACTTAGCCGCGCATCTACAACGGCGACGACATTTACGCTGCAATCCAGCAGTGCCACCCGTGCCCGCGTACCAGCATCGGTGACGATTCCAGCCGGGGCAACATCGGCGACGTTTACGATCACAACGACGACAACGAACCAGACGCGCACCGCAACCATCACTGCGGTTGGACTCGGGACCACACGTACAGCTGTCCTTACAATGACCCGCTAGGCGTAGGTACTCTGTAAAAGCTAAGCCCTCCAGACTTCTGGGGGGCTTTTTTGTATTTTGCTTAGGTGAGCGATTTTGGCGCACGGCGACCATCACTGCGGTTTGACTCGGGACCACACTTACAGCTGTCCTTACAATGACCCGCTAGGCGTAGGTACTCTGTAAAAGCTAAGCCCTCCAGACTTCTGGGGGGCTTAACTTATTTATCGTGATCCGACAAGCCAATGACTAAACGCCCCCCGGTAAACCGGGGGGCGTCTTTGTATCGATAGCAGAAAAGGACTACGCTAAGTCCAAGCCTCTGAATGTGCCAGTACTTGTCGCAAACTTGTCAGATTCAATCCCCATTCGCTGGAGCACATTCACAAACAGGTTTGGAAGCGGATAGTTTCGCTCGCGGTCGAATGCCAGATGCTGACCGTGTTTGAAGCCACCTCCGGCAAAAATCACTGGAAGGTTGGTCGTAACGTGGGTGTTGGCATTTCCCATATTGCTTCCATAGAGAACCATTGTTCTGTCGAGCAGCGTACCGCCATCTTCCTTACGTCCCTTGAGGTCAGCAATTAGGTTGCCCAAAAGCTTCATGTGCTCACGGTCGATTCGCTCAAGATCAGCCATTTTTTCTTTGTTGCGTCCGTGGTGTGAGAGGTTGTGATAGCCATCTGACACCGCGTGACCATCGACCTGAATTGCAGGAGAGTTGACGCTATCCAGCATCAGGGTGATGTTTCGCGTGGAATCCGTCTCAAAGGCCATTCTCGCCATGTCGTACATCAGACGAACCTTATCCATGTACTCCTTCGGGTCTTTGGGATCAAGTGGCATTTTGTCCTTGGCAACCGGACGCGGCTTGTTCTCCCATTCAGCGCTCTGAAGCATCCGCTTTTCGAGATCCCGTACGCCAGTCAGGTATTGATCCAAACGCTCGCGGTCACGCGACCCGACCTGTCGCTGTAAGCGCTTTGTTTCATCGGCGACCGTATCCATGATGCTCTGTCCAAGTGCAAGCCGTCGTGCCTGCTCTTTGCGCTCTTCAGGTGAGCCCCCAAGGAACAACTTTTGGAAAATGACGCTTGGTAGAACATCACAGGGAATCATCACACCACCAGCCGTCCATGAAAGGCTGGTCGAGCCACGTGAGACGTTGACGCCAAGCGTGAGGCTTGGAAAGCGTGTCTGGTGTCCGATGCGCTCGGCCATGTACTGGTCCAGAGAAATGGTGTTGCGGAAGCCACCGCTGCTCGGGTGTGGAGCTGCGGTAAGAAAACAGATATCGGCCGGGTGTCCAGCATCCACATCCGGATGCCAAACACCACTCATCACAGAAAAGTCATCTCTAACATGCGCCATGTGCTCCAGGTATGGAGACAGCTTGTAGCCCCGCCCTGTTGATGTCGCATCCGGGAAGAAATACTCCGGTAGCAATCCAAGGTTGTTACAAATGCCGATAAAGCGCCGCGGCGGGTTTTTCTCAGATGATTTGTCAAAAGCGATTGCCGGACGCATCGCATCCAGCAGAGGTAACCCTAACAGAACTCCCGCACCCTGCAACAATGTCTTCCTTGACATCGCGCGATTCGAAATGATGTTTACAGTTTTCATACTCGTTCCCAACTTTCATCGGAACCAACGAAACCATGGCGGTCGATGCGCCCATTTTCGACATTTAGCGCATCCACTTGCATCCGGATACCGTGCTTTATTACCTATTTGTTTCGGAACAACCGGCTTTGAATAAGACCCAGAATGAGCGATTTTACTCCATAGTTTGTTGACTTTGCCCGGTCAAGAATTGACTCGACCTCAGGTCGATCTCCAAAGCGCACGGGAGATCCTGTCGCAAACACGACAAGCTGATTGACAAGATTTCGTGCCAGTTGCCGATCATTCGTAGCTAACAGTTCCTTCAGCCCTCGAATATCTGCAAACTTACGTCCATCCAGCAGCTGACCACTCGGGTCAACCGGCAAGCCGGCGTGGAAGGTGAAAGGCTGCCCGTTCGGTCCATAGCCTTTGAGAGGACGTTTATTCGTACCAAGTGCACGATAATTCTCCCGGAAGCCTCCGAAGACATCAAAGGATTCGAGCGCGAAACCTGGTGGATCAATTTTGACGTGGCAGTCCCGGCAAGCTGGCTCCGATGTATGTTTTGCGAGCTGCTGGCGAATCGTTGTCGCACCCCGAATATCAGGCTCAACCGCGGGCACAGCCTTCGGAGGAGGCGGTACAGGAAGACCCATTATCCGCTCAGTGACCCATGCTCCTCGCACGATTGGGGATGTTGTCGTTCCATTTGCCGTGACCTTGAGGACACTCGCCATGGTCAGGAAGCCACCTCGAACAGAATCAGCAGGCAGCTTTACACGGCGGAATGCTGCGCCATGGACATCGGGTATTCCATACAAGGTCGCAAGACGTCCATTCACATGAACATAATCAGCCTTGACGATTTCCCTCGCGGGCCGATTCCGCGCAATCATGTCGAGGAACGTAACCCGTGCTTCATCGACTGATGATTCGACCAAGAGGTCATCCAGATAGTAGTCAACATAGAGAATCTCATCCGGAGAGACAATCGGAGCCTTTCGGAGATCCAACCAGTAGTCCAGAAATGCCTCAACAAACTGGTTCGCCTGCGGATTGGTCAGGAGTCTCTCGGCTTCCGTTGTCAGCATCCCAGGCTTTGCCAAAGAATTGTCCGCTGCACGGGCACGCAGTGCTGCATCCGGCTCACTGTTCCACAGGAAATAAGACAGCCGGTGGGCAAGGGCTGGACTGTCGAGTTGCCCCGGTTTCTCCTCAAGCGTCACAAATGCCGGAGCACACAGCACGGCAGAATATGCCGTGATTTGCGCATCTGTAAACGACAGTCCCGCTTCTCTTGACTTCGCAGCAAGGCGTACTCGGTTGCGATCCGCTTACCCTCAAGGTCTCTTACGGACTCGACACCATCGTTTT
>CAZSGJ010000110.1:0-8563 GCA_964606305.1 uncultured Armatimonadia bacterium | reverse complement strand
GCTCATTCAAAATGCGATCCCCCGAGTTAGGGGGCATTGCGCGCAAATCGCCAATAGCGCCCGCCGAACGGGGCTTCCGCTTGGCAATCTCAATCAGGGGTTCATCTTTCAGGATGTTTCGCCGCGGCTTGTCGCGACGCTTCGCCTCTTGGTCACGCCAAATGGTCAGCTCGCGCAGCACGGCAAGACCAGTTCCATCCAGGTGATGCTTCCCGCCGACACGCTGCCACAAATCTTCCGGCGCGGTCTGATCGGCTGAATGACCAAGGATCCGATTCGTCTGATCTATGGCCCATTGCGTACGCCCACGCTTCGCAAGACGCTCTGACAGCCATGTCTCCAATGCGTGTAAGTAGTAAACATCCCCCGCTGCATAGTTCAACATACTGTCCGTAAAGGGTCTGCGCGACCAATCGCTAAAGCCTTCCTCTTTGTCCAGCTTGACGTGAAGAACCTGCTGGACGATTGCCCCGTAGCCCGCTTGCAGTCCAGTACCCAAAAATGCGCCGGCGACCTGCGTGTCAAACCAGGGACCATTCAATGGCCGCCCAAAGGCGAGCGCCATAATCTCGACATCCTGATTGCCCGCATGCACAAGCTTCGTCAGCGTCGGGTCATCGAGAAACTGCCACAGTATCGTCAAGTCGCCGATTGCCGGGACATCTATAAGGCCAATATGCCCATTCGGGCTGGCAACCTGCACCATCTCCAACACCGGAGCATACGTACGCTCACGGATAAACTCGGTGTCAATCGCGATACGCCGGTCGGATGCCGTGTCTTGTGTCCAGAGCGCAATCGACCTCTCTAGCGATGCAATATCGGAGATGAGAGTAAAAGCCATACTTGGCGCTTGACTATTTGAGCTGGAGGAGTGACGCATTATGCAGCGCCTGCAATCGAAGCAAACAACATGGTGCTAGTGATGTCTTCTCATGGGTGAGGGATAGACTCCATCATAGCAGGTAGCAGACACCCTCCCCAATTCGCCCGGAAATGTGAGAAGGTGTCGATAACCCGCTAACCCTTTCGAATCCGCTTTTTCTTCGGCATCGGATTCAGATCAACATTGGTTTTGGGTCCCATGATCGGCACTGGAAGAGATGCCTGATACGGGAAAATACTGTCGGCACCACCGGTATGCCCCACGAAGACGAATTGGAACGGTGGGAGCTCACTGTCAGGACGCTTTGTCAAAAATCCAGCACCACCGTTGGCCCGCAGTTTAAAGGTTGCCGTTGTCTGGCCCGGAGGAACAAACTGCACGAAGGGAATTGGCTCAATCCCCGGTGGGAGACCCTGAAACTGCACTAACACACCACCACCATAGTTTGCACTACGCAACACTTTGACACGAACCTCGGCTTCACCATTTGGCTTGATGATGACCGGGTTACTATCTTCAAGGAGAAGTGAAAATGGCGTCTGTTCAGCCGTAACTCCGATATACGCAGCATCTCGCTCAACCGTACGGGTGTTGTTGTTCAGTGCTCGGTAAATCTCCTGTGGGCGGACACGCCTTCGCAACTCAATCCACTCATCCGGCGTCGCTTCATCCGGGACCTCGGTTACCGCATCCAGAATAATCTCCGCACCGCCCGTTGGAGCATTCCCTGCAACCTCGAGGATGAGAATTGCCCTGTCGTGATCAGGCGGAATCACCGCTGGAATCACGCGCAACCAGCTTGGTGGATTACGGACCGTGACGCGAATCGGCTCGGAAATGCCATCCCGGCGGGTTGCCCGGACCTCGAGCGCTCCGATACGCCCCGGGGAAAGATTGATGCCATCCGGGGTGGAAACAACCGTGAAATCACGTACCTTTCCAACCACCGATTCCCAGGCGTAGGACCCCGGCTGTCCATTAGCGGATGAAATCTCAACCGTATACTCACCTTCAGAGCGAAAGCCATCCCCGATGGCGATATCGCCATCATCGGATTGAACGCGCGTGTGGACGACCTCACCTTTGCTGTTCTTTATAACAACCTTTGCCCGCAACGCGCTCTGCATTCGACTGGCGTAAAGCTCAAAACCTGCGTACTGCAATGCCCGGATTTTGTAGATGTCGACCTGTCCGCTACGCTTGATCTCGCCGGAGAACATAGCTGGCAATGTGACCGCGGTTGCAAGGTCAGCGCTGGTGACCGCGCCGCCGCCATCGATGATGTCCCTGATAAGCACAGGCGCATCACCAAGCGGCGTCGCAACACGGGCCATTCCTGTGATATCCGATGGCAGATTGACTTTAATGCTTGGGCCATCCGCGACCTGCGCCTCAAGCACCTGACCAGGTCTACCAACGGCAGGCGTCAGCGTGATATCGCTTGGGATATTCCCGATGGTCATCCGGTAAATGGATGCCGGGTTTCCCTTCCAGAGCAGATCGCGAACCACAACGGTGTAATCGCCCTCCGCGGGAGCCGTCCAGTGTAGCAACGGGTCGAGCCCAACTTTACCCAAGCTTTTTGCGATGACTTTACCTTTGGCATCTTCAATCTGTAAAACCGGGTTGAAGTAGCTGACGGACTGCTCATTCAGGCGGTAGCCCTTGCAGTTGAAGCTGACCTTCTCGCCTTTGGATGCATGAAAACGGTAGCGATCCTTCTGACCACTTGCGGCGAGGGTGCCATTGACAATGGATGGAAGCTCGACGGATTGGATATCCCCGTTTGCCGTTACCTCCGGGAGCGTCCCGATTTCGAAGCGAAAGCCTGCGGAGATTCCAAAATCTGTTACCAGACGTACTTCCCGCGTGCCTGCTGGTGCATTTGGGGCGATCTCAAACTTTGCGGTTACGACGCCGGCACGGGCACTTGCCTGAAGATAATCGACAATCTTGTCTCGCGCGACTTTGGGGATATCGGCCCCGCGCAGCTTTATCATCCGGTCAACAGTCTGTTCCCAGGCATCCGGGGACAATACGCGGTTATCAGGGCTGCGGACTTCATGACAGGTTGAACACCATGCATTGATAAGTGGACGGGACATCTGGTCCGGTGCCGCTCCACCCTTTTGCAGCTTTGCAGTTACTCCTGGTGCACCGAGGACGAGGAGTTCCTTTGCGGCAGAGAGGTTTGCACCGCGTAGCGCGACTTCAACCGATGTGCCGGTTTTTGCACCAGCTGGATACACCGCTGCAATTTTCGGTAGCTGCTGGGCTGCCGATGGAAGTGCCAGACCCAAAATCAACAAAGATGTCGCTGCGAGGCGTTTCAGATTGGGAATGCTCATGGTTTCTTGCCTCCATTTGCACCTACCGGGGTGCGGAGCTTGGGAAATGTGGAAGTTAATGTCCCATCAGTGAGATCGTAAATACGGGTGTAGCCATCGACACTCGATGCCGCAAGCCAGCGACTGTTTCCCGAAATTGCGACGGACCAGACATCACCTTTGGCATCTGTTAGCTCGCGGACTTTACCACCATTGCGGTCCCAGACGATGACTTTATGATCAGCTCCACCGCTTACGATGAAGTTTCCATTAGCGCTGGCAGCGACCGTATAAACCGCTGCGCCATGTCCTGTCAGTACCTGAGTTTGCGAACCGGTCCTCGGGGCAGGCTGTCCGGGCTTAACCGCGGGAACGATGTCATCCGGTTTACGAACATCGTTACCATTGGTAGTGTCTTCCTGCCCATCCCGAACGCCCGGGCGGTCTGCACGAACCTGGAAAATACGAACTGTTCCGTCATCACAGCCGGCAGCAAACCTACCGGGCTGCGGAAGCGCTGTGAGGCTCCATACAGGGCTTTGGGCTTGATCAAAGTTGACAACGACCCTGCGGAACGTGGCATCCCAAATCTTGATCATCTTGTCCGCACCACCGGTCGCAAAGATCGCGCCACCGGCACCATCCGATGTTCGCACAGGCACGGCAACCGACAGACAACGTCCGATATGTTCCGACAAAACTCCGATACGCATCCCGGTCTTGGTGTCGGTCAGGATGACTTTTTCATCATCAGATGCGCTTAACAGCACATCCCCTGAAAATGCCAAGCCTTCTATGGTGTCATCGTGGATTTTCAGTGTCTGCGTAGCCTGACCAGTTGTTGCATCCAGCAACATCACCGAGCCACTCGCTCCTGGAGCGCCACTCCCAACGGCAAGTGTTTTACCGGAGCTGTGAAACGCAAGTGCGCGAATCGCTTCGGTACCCACGGGCCACTCTGCTACTTTTTCGCCATCCGACAGCGAATAAATGATGACCTTACGGTACGTGCCTATCGCAACGCGATTGCCATCCGGGTGGAAGGCAACAGACCAATCCGGCGCTTCGGTCGTAACGGGACGCAATGCGTTTAATGCGGCAGTCTTAGGTTTAGATGCCGTTCCGGATTTCGCAGACTTTACAGGAGGAGCAGCCGTGACAGTACTGCTTAGAACGACGGCTGCTATAGATACTGCTATCGAGAAGTCTGTGGTTGTCCGCATCAGCCAATCAGCTCATGCAAGTGACGACCACCACGGCTTAGCGTTACACGGACGCCCTCAGGACTGGTCAGCGATTCGGTGTAATCTATACCTAGCGCTTTGTAAATCGTCGCCGAGAGGTCTTCGGGTTTAACCGGGCGTTCGGCTGGCTCAAATCCACGTGCATCGGATGCACCAACAACCTTTCCGCCAGAGATTCCACCTCCGCCAAGGGCTACTGAGAAGCACCGCGCGTGGTGATCACGGCCACCATCCCGGTTGATCTGTGGTGTACGTCCGAACTCTCCCATTACGACAATCAGGGTCTTCTCCAGCATTCCGCGCTGTGCCAAATCATTCGTAAATGTTGCGAGAGCGCGGTCAAGCGCTGGCATCGGGCCACCCTTTAGATAGTTAAACGCGCCAGCGTGTGTGTCCCAGCCACCGCTCTGGACCGTGACAAAGCGGACGCCACCTTCCACCAGACGGCGTGCAAGGAGAAGCGACTGGCCGATTTGTGTCCGACCGTAGGCATCGCGTACCTCCGGGCGCTCCTGATTAATGTCGAATGCGGCACGGGCCTCGGCGGATGCAAGCAGTCCATACGCGCGCTCGTAGAATGAGTTGACGGTTTTACTGCGGTCAGATGCCTTATCCAGCTTGGAGAAAAGACCATCAACCGTCGCACGTAAAGACTTTCGCCGATCCATTCGCTCAACAGTCATGCCATCCGGGAGGTCCATGTCACGCACGCGAAAGCCCGGGTTATTCGGGTCAGCATCCGGTGAAAAGGGGTCAAGCGCTGCACCAAGAAACCCGGCGCCGCCGTACATCACCGGACTTGGGACTGCAATGTAAGGTGGCAGGGCGCCTTTACCTTTGAGGTAATGCGATGCTACTGAGCCAAAGCTTGGGACACCAAACCCTGGAATCGGCTGGAAACCCGTCATCATGTAGTGGGTGCCACGCTCATGCGCTGCTTCGCCCGTAGTCATTGACCGGATGATAGACAGCTTGTCCATTTGCTTTCCGATCATCGGGAAGTGCTCGGAAATCTGGATGCCATCCGCCTTTGTGCTTAGCGGCTTGAAGTCACCACGAATCTCGCTGGGGGCATCTGGCTTGGGATCCCACGTATCGATGTGCGATGGACCTCCGCCAAGCCAGAGTAGAACGACGCTGGTTGCCTTGCCGGAATCGACGCCCTTAGGCATCGCCTGAGCCATTTGGAAGTAGTCTGTCAGACCGATTCCCAGAGCTGAAAGGACGCCGACTTTGACGCCGGATGTCATCAGCTGGCGGCGGGAGACTTGGTTGTACTCCGCACATGCAATCGAATTCAGTGTGTCACGGTCCATTTTGCTACCCCTTTGTTGCATCCCGATCAGGCAATATTCCTGATGTATTCTAGCCGAACCATCGGCGATTCCATTTAGCTTACAAACGTAAACTCACGCGCAGCGACAAGCGCCCAGAGTAAGTCCTGAAGAACCTCTGCCTTATTTGATGCCGCATCGACAACTTTCATGACGGCTGCCTTTTCTGTGGCAGTTGGTAATCGTGAAAACGTGCGAAGGTAAAGCGCGTCCACACGCTGGGCATCGGTTAGGTTTGTATCTTTCACTAAGCCTGCCACAATGCCATTGCCATCGCGAAGCTTGTTGTTGACGTATGCAGAATTCAGGATATGCAGTGTCTGAACCAGAGTTGGCTCCAATTTTGGCTCGAGTTCAGCCAGAAATTCGCGGTGTGACCTGCCAAAGGTATCCATGAAGTAGGATCCAACCGGCAATGTAAGCTGCTTGGCTTTCATTTCAACCGGGTAATCGCCAAAGCGCTCCTGGGAACCCGTTGCCTCGTTCAGGACATCCAGAAACACCTGCCCAAGCATCGGGCGCGGGTAAAACCGGCTGAAGAACTTGTCATCAAGTGTATTGGTCGCATTTGGTTCGGCAGCCGTCTGATAGGTTCGGCTGTTGAGGATGAGCCTTGTCACATGTCGGATATCGAAGTTGCTCTCGATAAGCTCTTTGGATAAGGCTTCGATGAGGCCCGGGACCGCGACAGGAGTTGTTGCGCGCATGTCATCCACGGGATGAATGATTCCGCGCCCTAAGTAGTGGCTCCAGAGACGGTTCACGGTAGCCCGCGCAAAAAATGGATTATCGGAGGATGTACACCACTTTGCAAAGGCATCAAGGACATCCGGTTCCATGCCAGGCTTAGCCTGAATGTTTGCGATTGCCAGTGGCTGTTTTTCACCGAGCAAGGTAGGTTCGGCCACCCTGCCACGCTTTCCGGTCACCGATTGGTTGATCACGCGCCCACCGGGTTCGTAGACCAGAAACTCTTCGCCCTCGACCGATCCACCCCGGGTGCCGACCTTGCCCATAAATGCGGCAAAGTTCCAGTAGTCATCGGTGGACCACTTGTCAAAGGGATGTTTATGACACCGGGCACACGCCATCCTCTGACCAAGAAACGCCTGCGCGATGGTTTCCATACGGTCTTCCGGTGCGCGGTCGATCTTATAGAAGTTCGCCGGTCCAACCTGTAGTGTTGAGCCTCGTGCGACGATGATTTGTTGAACAACCTCGTTGTACGGTCTGTTCTCAGCGATCGCATCACGAACCCACTCACCAAACAGCGCCGCACTCCGTTGACCGGTAAAGTTGCCACCCATCCGGTCCGGATGAATCCGCAGGAGGTCGCCCATTCGGAGTGTACGGACATCGGTGTAGTCATCGGATGCAAGATAACTGTCGATTATCTTGCTGCGCTTGTCGGCCGATTTGTCGGCGGTAAACGCGGTGACCTCGGTTGTGGATGGCAGCTTGCCACGCAGATCCAGAGAGACACGGCGCAAAAACTCGGTATCGTTGGTGAGGCGGCTTGGCGTGACATTCAGCTTCTTGAGGTTTGCCAGCACCAGTTTGTCGATGACATTGTTTGCCGGCTGCTCCGGATATGGAGTGGTATCTGCGCGGGGCAGCGTCATGAAGACGGGGCGCACTTCGCCAAGGTAGCGGACCACAAGCCCGGTACCACCCCAGCGTCGCCCGGTTACGCGGCCGCCAGCCTCAACCGTTGCAATCGCCGTATCCGAGCTCTCAAAGCTGGCATCCTGGGTGACATCTTCACGGGTGCCATCAGAAAAGGTTGCGATAACTTTGATGTTGAAGTTTGCGCCAACCTTTGGCAACATCACCTGGCTTGGAGTCACGGTGAGCGCTGTCAGCTTTGCATCTGTTTCCGGATTGAACGGAGCACCATTCGCAATCCAGTTCCGGATGGTCTGGTGTTCAAAGCTGCCTTCTGCGAAGCGCTGCCCACCGGCGTGATTGAGGTTGCCGAGCGCTTTTTGCACGATTAGCGACTTATCGGGTTCGAGGAGGTTTACACGTCGTCCGCGCGCACCGCGAACAATGGGGTCGAAGTCATCCGCTGGGGCCAGCGTAAGCAGGCTTAGCTGAAAGCCTCCGCGGCCGCCGAATTTCCCATGGCAACCCGCCGTCGAGCAGCCTTTTCGGTCAAGGATTGGGGCAACATCACGCAAAAACTGTGGACGCAATTTTGCCGCGCCACGTGGTGCAGCGGGGGTATTGGGCTTCGGGATAGTTTTGCCGCCAAGGGATGCTGCGGGCAGTGACAAGAGACACACTGCTGCCAGTGCGGTCAAAATAGTGCTCCCAGAAAATTTATGAATCGTCATCGATTTCGCCCCCAACTTCCCGAACATCTATGTCCCTGTCTGCATCTTAGGGAATTTGGATCTAAATCGACAGGGTAATGTTCCACTTTGATTGCTCTTTTCGGATGAACCGGCGCTCTCCGCTGCATGGATTCCGTTAGCAAAGATACGTAGAATCGGAGGGTGGACTTATTCGATAATGTCGATGCGGATCAGATCGCCGCAAACAATGCGGCACAGCTCGCCGATGCACCTCTGGCAGCCAGAATGCGCCCCGTATCCCTCGATGAAATCGTCGGACAGACACATCTCCTTGGTAAAGGTCGCCCGCTTCGGCTTGCTATCGAGCGGGATCAGCTACGGTCTGCGATTTTCTATGGCCCCCCCGGATGCGGCAAATCGACACTGGCATCCGTTATTGCAAGGACGACCAGTGCTGCATTTGCCAATTTCTCTG
>CAZSGJ010000109.1:3604-8619 GCA_964606305.1 uncultured Armatimonadia bacterium | reverse complement strand
TCCGGATGTACCGTCATCCCGGCAAATGCGACATAGAGAGCATCCGCTTTAAGCGTCTCACAGAACTGCAGATACTCGTGGAAACCAAAGCCATCCGTGGAGCGGTACTGCCAATAACCCCACATCCCGGGGCGCTCCGTAGGAAGACCAAGCGTCTTCCGCCAGTCGGGCGCCATTTCGAAGGAGAGCCCTTCGACATAACATCCACCCGGGAAGCGGATAAAGCTCGGCTTTAGGCCGGCCAGATACTCCGCAAGGTCTGGACGGAGGCCATTTGGCTGGCTCTTCCATGTCGGAGGAAAGAGCGATACCCAGTCAAGCTGGAGCGTTCCGGTGCCATCAAAGGTGAGTCTTAGCTGTGCTTTGGGATCTGTCCCGGTGGCCTTTAGACTCCCCTTGATTTCTCGCCATGTGGTCGCGGGTCCTATGGTCGTGTTCACAACAGACGAAAGGACTTTTCCGCTCTCGGAGATCAACTCGGTGCGGATCGTGCCGCGAAAGGTTCCGGGACGTACAAAGAAACGTAAAGAATAGACATCCCCTGATTTGGCCGCGATGCCCCAGTAGCCGCTGTTGACCAAGCCGACCCCGGCGGAGTCAACGGTCAACTTTAGCGAGCGACTGGATGCAGCATTCATCGGGTTCGCCTCGGTGAGCTCCATCGCCCCCGCGCTGCCATTTGCTTTTTGGAGCATCCACCCGATAAGCGCACGCTTGGGATCCCAGACAGAGTTGCCATTCCATGGCCATGGCATGTCCCATTTATCCTGAGGCACGCCGGGCGGAAGGCCTTGAAGTTCCATCCGAAATGTTCCATCCGGCTTGGGGATCATTTTCATCCCAGCTGGTGGAACGCCCTCCTCAAAGCTTCGGTTTTGCACCAGCTCGCCGTAGAGTCCACCATCAAAGGCATGGTTGATTTCTTCGAGAAAGATGCCATAGAGGTTTTGGGAAACCGGCTTGGATGGAGCGCTGACATCAATCTGAATCCGCGCAGTTGGGAGGTCTGCAGGAGCCGTCTGCATCCCCAAAAGAGCCAGTGCAATGGCAGGGATAAGCGAGAAATGAGGCATTGGGTAATCCTTAGTCGTTACGTAGTTCTAGCTCCGTCAACCCGCTCCGGGACTGTCCGCGATGCGTAAAGACGATACGAATCTTCTGGCAGGTGATGGGGCGGAAGGTCGCGGTGTTCACCGCGCTGCCTGCGGGCACTTTAGGAGATGTCACCAAATCGGAGACCTCTTTCCAGACTTGTCCATCCAGATATTCAAGCGTGTAGCTCTCCGGCGGCTGGACACCTCCTCGGTCATCGTAAATGGCCAGTTCCGCACGGCGCACTTCTTTCGCGGCACCAAAATCGACTTCAAACCAGTCGGTTTTGTTAGGAGAGCCGTAGCTGGTCCAGCGGTTTACGGGAGTGGGCTTGTAATTGACACGGCCATCGATTGCCTTCTCCGGTGTGCCTCCGTAGACATCATGGAAGGATGCACTCGCTTTCGGGAACCCCTGACCGGTTTGGTTCAACGCGAGGTTACCGGGACGCGGGGGTGGCGCGATGTAGGGTCGTTTACCAGTTCCCCAAGCCTCCAGCTCTGTAAGACCGGTATACGCACCTGGAGCGTGGACAAAAACCACACGGAGGCGCGTGACATCACGAGGTGAAAATGTCAGCGTTGTAAAGCGATGTCCAACTGGTTTAGTGGTTGCGAGGGGTTTCCAGCTCGTGCCATCAAAATGTTCAAGAGTGACTTTCTGCGGCGCCAGGATGCCCTTACCGTCATCAAGGAAGGCGAGTTTTACCGTGTCGATGACGCGTTTGGTGCCAAAATCGACTTCCAGCCAGTCGGATTTGTTGGGTGAACCTTGTGTCGTCCAGCGGTTTGGCGGATGCACGGTGTAGCGGTAGTTACCATCGTTTACCGCTTCGAGGGATGTGGATGGATGGGTAAACGATGCAGTGAGCTTTGGATAGTAGTCGCCATCATTGTTAACTGCATAGTTCATCCGGGTATCGGGTGACTTTTCACGCTTTCCGGATGTTGCAGGGAGCTTTGCGGACAGCTTTCCAAGCGTTGGCCGGGATGCGACCCGTTTGCCATCGATAAAGAGCAAAAGTCCCTTTCCTCTGCCGTAATGTGTTCCAGCTTTGTCCCAGACAATGGTGATGTTATGACCGCGGTATGCAACATCTTCCAATGCAAAGTATTCCCACTCGGCTGGTGCAAGAGGTGCGATTTCGAGCGTGTTGTCGGTGCGTGGGTTTAGACCGACCAAACCGGTGATGATGAGGTCATTGAAGCTGCTATGGAAGTAATGTTCGCTGTGATTGTAGGCATCGTGGCCGAGGAATGAGCCATTGTCTGGATTCAGGGCTTCAGCCAGGTAAGGAATGCCATCTTTACGGTGTGAGATGGCGAAGATATGTAACAGCTTTAGGTAGTCAGCGGCACTGACAACGCTCTGCTTGTAGTGATGGAGCAGATTTGCCATCGCTTTGAGCGTCTGTGCAGTGGCGTATGGCCAGGACTGTCCACTCCACCAACAACAGCTTGTCTTGAGGACAAATTGCGGGTCGTTGCGCTCAACGGTCATCGGTCCATAGGGCGCATAGAAGTATTTCGGGTCCATCAAAAACTTCCACGCGGACTCGAAGCCGGCATCAACCATCCCGAATTGCCACGGGATGTAGCCGTGCTCTTCGCGGCCATGCGGGCTTCCTGCGTACTTCCCGGACTGGTATGTGAGCGTGTGCTTTTTGACGATGTTTCCATCGGCATCTGTTTCATCGCGCATCGACATCGGGAAAAAGAACTCACGCTTTGGGTCCCAGAGAAGCTTTTGGACATTTGCCTTTAGAGATGCAGCCTTGTTTCGATATGAAGCGGCTGTCGTGCTGTCACCAACACGATCGGCTGCGGTTGCTATCGCCAGAGCATCCGCGTACATGTAGGCATTGAACCCGGGTCGATAGCCGTTAGCGCCACGCAGGATGTCCTTTGTTTGGCGACTATTGATGTTGAATTCCATGCCATCATCGTGGCCATTTTGCCAAAACAGCCCGACTTCAGGCACAAACTGTCGTCGTTCCCAGCCTTCATAGTTCTTTCTAAGGTCAGGGAGGAGATCAGGGAGCAGATTTTCTGCTGGATGGACGGTATCGACAGCGGCGATGCCATCTGCAAGCCAGCAGCCGTAATTGCGTGGTTGTGCACCTGGTGTTCGGAACCAGTAGCGGCTGTAGTCACTGGCGTATTGTGGGTCGCGGAGCCAGCGGAGTTCATAGAGTTGATGGCCGACCGGGCAGCTGATTGCGCCATAGGTGCCGCTCCAGAAGGGACGGTCGATGAATTCAGTGAAGGTGTAGCCACTGTTCGGAGAGCCGTAGGTGAGGTGTTTGGTGACCAGTTCCCAGCGGTAGTACCAGGTGGTAACTAGCTCTTTGTCGGGGCAGTCGAAGAACGGAATGTTGGCTTTGTACCAATCCCAGTCACGGTTATCCCACCAGGACTGGGCATCCAAAGCCTTTTGTTTGTCAATAATTGCAGGTGTTTCCATGGCGTTTGCCGGCTGTCCACGGAGTGCATAGAGACCCAAGAGTGCACAAAAGGACCGCCGTTGAATCTTGGTTTTCAGCATGGCAACAACCTACCACGCAAAGTTTGCAGTATTGGACGATGTGTATGTCGGATTCTGCTGTAAGTCAGTGTATACGGGTGTTTGAGGGCAACGGGCGGACACGGCGGTCCGCCCCTACGCAGAGGATTTGGAACCAGACACGCCGTGGAGAACACCGAGGATTTTTGACCAGACATCCGAAATAGCAGACGGCGCGTTGGCGGAGCGGTGTGTTTGGTGGAGGCCGGAGGCATAAACGACCGGGGGAGTGAGTCATTCGGACACAGGACAAAACAGTGCATTCCCGCGATTGCGGGAACCAGCCACCCGCCGGGGGTTGGTCATCATCCCGGTCGTCTTGGTGACGGCCGGAATCGGACACGCCGTGAAGCCCATTAACCGATGCCAAACGCGAAATCCATCCGCAACGGGCGGACACGGCGGTCCGCCTCTACACGGAATTGTGTGATCAGAGATTTATCTAAGGTCCGGACCATCTTAGCGGCGTGCATCGGTAGATAACGCAATGGGCAGGCACAGAGGCCTGCCCCTACGAACCTCTAATACTTATTGCGTCAGCTCATCCCAAATGATGCGCATATCTTCGCCGTAAACATCCGCGCCACCACATGCTTTTGTCCCGCTGACATACGGTCGCTTATCCGGTGCAAACCCGGCATTGGGAGTCCCCGCTTGATCATCCCGGATGAAGTGAAATGCAATCCCGGCTCTGTCGGCATCGCTTGAGTTCGCCCCCGTCGCATGCGGAGTTCCATAACAGAAAAAGATTGCCGTGCCAGCTTTGACTTCCAACGAGATTGCCTTTGTCTCATCCGGATAGCAACGAATATGGTGGTCGCTTTCGAGATCACGTTCATGTTCCAGTGGCGTCGCAAATGCGGCCGGGATGACTTTCAATGTTCCATTTTCAATCGTGGCATCATGCACAGCCGTCCAAAGTGCGGTGCCAGCCAGTGGATCTGCAATTTCGAAATAGGCATTATCCTGATGCCAGTTTGTGCCGCTTCCGTGCCCGGCAGGTTTGAGAAAGACCTGATCGAGATGAAGCAGGGATGGACCACCGAGGAGAGCGCCAATTGCATTCCCTACTCTGGATGCAAATGGCATCGATTGAAACAAGCGGGAATGTGGCCACATCGGGCATAACTGCAGGTTTTCCCGCGTCTCGGATGTTGTTGCCCCATCACCATCCGTTGCCACGTTGCGGAGCAACCCGTTACTACGAAGGCGGGCAAGTTCATCCCGCATATCGGAGATTTCTCCGGGCGTCCAAAAGTCAGGAACCACGAGGTAGCCCTGTTCGCGGAAGAATGCGACTTGGGCGGCAGTGATCATAACGCTCATTGTGAGGTTATTCCCTTCTCCTCATTGAGAGGTGA
>CAZSGJ010000109.1:0-3504 GCA_964606305.1 uncultured Armatimonadia bacterium | reverse complement strand
CATCGATGGCTGGGAGTTTGGCTTCTCGGACTATACGAGGCGTACAAAACCAACGGATGTTGAGCTGGTTCACGCAGTCATCCCCATCACCGGCGCCTCCAAGGCGCTGTACATGGGCGGGACAAATCTATCGGATGACCTCCTTCTTTACACAACCCGAAAGATAACCGGGCTTCTTCCAAACGCGACCTATACTGGAAATTTCACCGTTACTTTTGCATCCGATGCCCCTGGAGGCTGCGCCGGCGTCGGTGGCTCACCCGGTGAGAGCGTTTGGCTGATCGGCGCTGTTACACCCACCAAACCAGAAACCACGCAAAAGGGCGAAGACATCCGCTTAAACATTTCACGAGGCAACCAAGCCACAGCAGGTGACTCATCTGATGTCCTTGGCACCGTTGGGGTAAGTGGCATCCCCTGCACATCAGACAACCGTCAAGCGGCATTTAAGACCTTGGGACCGGGCAAATGGATACCTTTCACTACGGATGCCACTGGTTCAGCATGGATTCTTGTCGGCCTTGACTCGGGATTTGAAGCCTACTCGCGTATCTGGCTGCAAAGCATTAAGTTCACATATCAGCTATGGGTGCTTTAATGGTTGTATGGTCATCCCTTTTGCCCTCTGTGTAGCCATCGCCGCATCTGGTTTCGCCGCGACTCCCCGCGGGACATCCAAAGTCGTTCTCATTTCCTGGGATGGCGCTCCTAATTGGGTCATCCGTGACATGGTCCGGGATGGCAAGCTGCCAGGCCTCGCCCGGATCATGGCGGATGGTTTCCGCGCGGATGGAATGCAACCCGCTTATCCGAGCAAAACCGCCGTCGGACACGCATCCATTTTCACCGGCACCTGGCCTGATATCCATGGCGTCAGCAACAACTCTGTCCCGCTCCTGCCTCGGAGTGAAAATGGCCCGGACAAGACCATCCGCGGCTTTGACAGCGCCGCGCTGCAGGCAGAGCCCCTCATCGTCACAGCCGCCCGCCAAGGAAAGCGCGTCGTCAGCCTTTCAAGCACGCAGTCCTATCCATCCGACAAATGGGTCAAGCAGCTTGCACCGCTCGGAATGGCAAAGAAGCTCAGCATTTACTCCGGTTTTGAGAGTCAGATTTCAAAGAACACGATGCTCGATGCCAGCCGTTTCAAGCCTGTGAGCCTGTGGAAAGATACGCGGCATGCCGGTTCAAACCAGCCCCTTGGTACGACAGTTGATGTCGGAGAAACCCGGTTGGACCTGCTCCTCGTGGATGACCCAACCGATAGCACAAAGGGATTTGACACGGTTTTGGTACGCACGGGCGCAGCTGGCGCGGTGCAGGCAGTGAAGCCAAAAGCGGCATCCGGAGAGCTAAGCGCATGGTCAAAACCAATCGCCGTCCGCAAAGGAGATATGGCAGGGAATACCTTTGTACGTGCATTTACGCTGTCACCGGATGCAACCGATGTTGCGATTTTGCTCCGCTCAGCGAATGCGATAAAGGGTCATTCAAGCGCCGCAGAGGAGAAGGATTATCTGGATACCTATACGGGCTTCCACGCGGATGCTTGGTTTGACTTTCAGGATGGACTGCTGGGGACGCCGATATACGATGGCGGGACAGGCGATGCCGAAGCGCGCGCAGTCGAGCTGGTCCGCTTTGACCTCTCTCTTTTGACGCGCGGCCTCCTCCATATGGCGGCACGCCACAAGCCAGACCTCATCACCCACTACACACCGCAAATCGACTCGGCCGGCCATACATTAATGGCATTTCTGGATCCAACCCTTCCCGGACATGACCCAAAGCTTGCGGCAAAAATTCGCCCATATTACGAGGATGTCATCAAGCTCCACGATCAGTGGGTTGGCACGGCGTACGATGCGTTGTCAAAGGACTATGCGTTCATTATCGTGAGCGACCACGGGATGGAAGGGACGAACCGCAAGGTTTACATCAACAAAATTCTGGTGGATGCGGGTCTTACAGCCGTGGATGCATCCGGAAAGCTTGACACCAAACGCTCTAAAATTTTCGCGCCCAGCTGGGGTGAGTTCGGCTTGGTGGTGAATGACACAACGTGGAAGGGCGGGATTGTGCTGCCTGGCGAACGCGCTGCGGTGATCGAAGCCGCTACAAATGCGCTGCTTGCGGCACGTGACCCACAGACCGGAACACAGATCATCCGAGCTGTGTTTGATTCGGCCGAAATTCGGCATTTGGGACTTGGCGGTGTAAATGGCCAGGATGTCTATTTGGACTTTGCAAAGGGTTATGCGCCGAGTAGTTCGATGTCGAAGTCGGTGGCAGCGGTGATCACCGACCTCGGTGGAAGCGGCGTCCACGGCTTCCTCCCACTACGCGACAAGATGCAGGCAATCTGCTATGTTGGCGGCAAAGGTGTCCAGGCACGGGGAGAGCTGCGCGGTGTCCGGCAGATTGACATCCACCCGACGGTTTGTGAGCTACTGGGTATTACGCCATCCAGGTTTGCGGTTGGCAGATCGCTGCTGCACTAGTTCGCAACTAATCGCTATCCCAAACCGCAGGTTCCGGAAGGTGGCCGCCAAGCCAAACAAGCTTTGGTGCATCAATCCCCATTTGCTGACAGATCAGACTGAGCTGTCCCCCGTGGTGGACATCGTGCATCAGGATGCGCATAAGGGTCCACTGCTTTGAGATGGCGTAGGTTGTTCCGCGGAAAGGATGTCGATGTGTTTCTCCGAGTGAGCAAATGTCCCAGCTTTGCAATGTCATCTGAATGGCTATGGCAGTGTCACAAAGCAGTTCTCGGAGACCGGGAGCATCCAGTGCGACACTCTCTGCGATGACATAGCGGACACCATCCGGGAGCGTTTTCCACTCAGGAATCCTTGCAGCAAGGTTATCAAAACCGGGGGCACCGATACGGACCAGCCATTCGATTCTCCCGAGAGCAATGTGGCGGAAAAGGTGTGCAGGTGTTGCACCATCCGGGAGAATCGCAAGGCCAAATTGGTCAGGAGACATTTGATCAAATGCCTCAAGGATTGCATCGTTGTACTTGACCCACCCATCGTAAACATCTACTAACTTCATAGCGACATTATGTGAGAAATTTGGTCCATTAGTGTGTTTCAGGCTTGCATCCAGAGGGGCATATTGCGTTTATACCGGTCTGGTGATGTCTCAATGGCGAGCTCACCAGACTGGTTTTTGCCGGCGTTTTTTCCCACTTCTGGTCGAGAAGATGCCCGAATTCCAGTCACATATTCCTCCCGAATTCTGATAAGAGGGTATGGAAAACACGATCACACCCCCATCCCCTGAATCCCTTCTAGCAGCCGCCCGAGATGCTGCCGGAATCGTCGCCAGCCTGACCGAATCTGAAGCCATCAGCGCCTTTATAGGATCTGCAGTCGCTGACAACGACTTTATTCAAGCATCCATCGGCACACCGGAACCCCTGTCCTTCGAATACCTCGATGACGTTATCGCTCAATGGCAAGACAGTCCATTTGCGGATGTGTATCTCATCGACAC
>CAZSGJ010000108.1:5211-8716 GCA_964606305.1 uncultured Armatimonadia bacterium | reverse complement strand
CATCCCCGGGAGAATCACTCACCCCGGGGATTTTTTGTTACGAAAGCCATACAACATCATGTGTTGATGGGGGTTGGCCTAATCCGTGTGGAACGCAAGCACCTTCCGGCCAAGCCGTGCTGTTGGCGGGTCGAGGTTGGCGATGACATCCGCGGAGGGCATCCACTGCGTATCCTCGCCGGGCTCCCAGTTCTCCGACATCACGAAGCCAAATCGGACATCGTAGTGAAGATGCTCCGGCTGATCCTTGTGCGCGGGGATTGGGTGGACATCAATATCGATGATGCCGAGAAATGACTGGATATCGGTAACGCTGGCTCCTGTTTCCTCACAGAGCTCGCGAAGGGATGCATCCGCGACGCTGGCATCCGAATCCTCAACATGTCCGCCGGGCTGGACCCACCGGCCGATCTTTTTGTGCCAGAGAATGACCATCCAGGCCTGATGAGGGTGTATCGCCACACAACTGGCAGTCATATGCCCCTCGGGGGTATCGCGTGACAAGGGGTTACTGTTACATGTCTCAAGGAATTGCTGGGTCGCCGCTAGGTGGGCTGCTTCTGTTGCATCCAGGGGTATGTGCTGGCGAAGCTGGTCAGTGATGTCCTGAAGTCTCAAATCGGGCATCCAGCAATGCTACCAGAACGGCTAGAATAGAGCATCACACCGGAAAATCCCGCGCCGCAAAAGGTGCGGAGCAAGGCAGTTAGCGTGAACAAAAAAGTCCTCCTCCTTGGCAGCGGCGAGCTGGGTAAGGAATTCGTAATTGCATTACAGCGCCTCGGGCAAACGGTCATCGCCGTCGATAATTACGCTGGTGCTCCCGCAATGCAGGTTGCGGATGGCTTTGATGTCATCAACATGCTCGATGGTGCAGCGCTGGATGATGTCATCGCGCGGCACAAACCGGACATTATTGTGCCCGAGGTCGAAGCGATTCGTACGGAGCGGTTCTATGTGTATGAAGCGCAGGGGATGCAGGTTGTTCCCAGTGCGCGGGCGGCCAATTTTACGATGAACCGAAAGGCGATACGTGACCTTGCGGCGATGGAGCTGGGTCTTCAGACAGCGAAGTACCGCTACGCGACGAGTGCTGCTGAGCTGAGTGCGGCTGTCGAGACGCTTGGCTTGCCGGTAGTCGTGAAGCCGCTCATGTCAAGTAGCGGTAAGGGACAATCGGTGATTCGGGATGTATCCGAAATTCAGGATGCCTGGGACTATGCGTGCAGCGGCTCCCGCGGAGACCTTATGGAAGTGATTGTCGAGGCATTTGTCGACTTTGACTTTGAGATCACATTGCTGACGGTCACACAGCAGAATGGCCCAACGCTATTCTGTCCGCCTATCGGTCACAGGCAGGAACGTGGCGACTATCAGGAGAGCTGGCAGCCGATTCCGATGCGTGCTGAAGATATTGCAGAAGCGCAGCGGATGGCAGGTGCAGTAACAGAAGCGCTGACTGGAGCGGGCATTTGGGGCGTCGAGTTCTTTGTAGGCAAGGATGGCGTGACATTTAGCGAGCTGTCTCCGCGTCCACATGACACTGGAATGGTCACGCTTGCGGGTACGCAGAACTTGTCCGAGTTTGAGCTGCACGCACGTGCAGTGCTTGGTTTGCCGATTCTGGAAATCACCGCTGAGCGCGCGGGTGCGAGTGCTGTGATTCTGGCGAGTGGTTGTGGCCCTCAGCCTCCGGTGATTACAGGCATTGCGGATGCCATTTCGCAGCCGAAAACGGATATACGATTGTTTGGCAAGCCATCCACGCGGAAATACAGGCGGATGGGAGTTGTTCTCACATATGGTGATGTGAGCGACGATGTGAATGTGCTTCGGGAGCGGGCAAGGGCTGCGGCGGCGCATATCGCTGTGGATGGCGTGCCAACGCCACAATAACCCATGCCAATAAAGGTCTTGCTGCCCTCTTAAACTCGTGTAGCCCCTCCACGGTATAATTCGCAGGCTGTAAAAGTCCCATTTTCTGGCGCATCACGTATCGAAAAGCAACAGTTAAGCGCCATTAAGAAGGTCCACATATGAGTACCATTGATTCCATTCAAGCCCGGCAGATTCTCGATTCCCGCGGCAACCCAACCGTTGAGGTGGATGTCTACCTCGAGAGCGGCGTCATCGGCCGCGCAGCGGTTCCAAGTGGTGCATCCACCGGTGCACACGAAGCGGTTGAGCTCCGTGATGGCGACAAGTCCCGCTACCTTGGTAAGGGTGTTCAGAAGGCTGTTGATCACGTCAATGAGGACATCGCTCCTGAGCTGATTGACATGGATGCCGTTGAGCAGACCGCCATCGACCACCTTCTCCTCGAGCTGGACGGCACCCATAACAAGGGGAACTTCGGCGCGAATGCAATCCTTGGCGTTTCCCTCGCAGTTGCAAAGGCAGCGGCCGAGGAAGTCGGCCTCCCCCTCTACCGCTACGTCGGTGGTGTAAGCGCACGTCAGCTTCCGGTTCCGATGATGAACATCATCAATGGTGGCAAGCACGCTGACAACTCAGTCGACCTCCAGGAATTCATGGTCATGCCGGTTGGCGCTGAGACATTCTCCGAAGGCCTGCGCTGGGGTACGGAAATCTTCCACGCACTGAAGTCTGTGCTCAAGGGCAAGGGCTACAGCACAGCGGTTGGAGATGAAGGTGGCTATGCACCAAACCTCAAGAGCAACCAGGAAGCGCTGGATGTCATTATGGAAGCGATTGCAAAGGCTGGCTACACCCCTGGTGACCAGATCCAGATTGCAATGGACCCTGCAACGACTGAGCTTTACGAAGAAGCAAAGCATAAGGGCGCAGAGGGTAGCTACTACTTCTGGAAGTCCGACATCATGAAGACCCGTGATGAAATGGTCGCTTTCTGGGCAGACCTCGCGACGAACTATCCAATCATCTCGATTGAAGATGGCATGGCTGAGGATGACTTCGAGGGCTGGAAGATGCTCACCGATGCTCTTGGCGGCAAGGTTCAGCTCGTCGGTGATGACCTGTTTGTCACCAACACCAAGCGCCTATCCGATGGCATCGCTCGTGGCCTCGGAAACTCCATCCTCGTCAAGGTCAACCAGATTGGTACTCTGACCGAGACATTGGAGTCCATCGAGATGGCAAAGCGTGCTGGGTACACGGCGATCATGTCGCACCGTTCGGGTGAGACCGAGGATGTGACGATTGCTGACCTCGCGGTTGCTACGAACTGTGGTCAGATCAAGACTGGTGCGCCAAGCCGTTCGGACCGGGTCGCAAAGTACAACCAGCTGCTGCGTATCGAAGAGCAATTGGGCGCCACCGCCCGCTACGATGGCCTTGCAAGCTTCTACAACCTCAAGAAGTAATCACAAGCTGATCTGATCTGGAATCTGCCCCCTCTTCCATGTTTTGGGAGAGGGGGTTTTGTTTTTTTCGATGGAGATGTCCGGTGAACGCACCTCTTTTGCGACCAGAGCAATTGGGCGCCACCGCCCGCTACGATGGCCTTGCAAGCTTCTACAACCTC
>CAZSGJ010000108.1:0-5111 GCA_964606305.1 uncultured Armatimonadia bacterium | reverse complement strand
GCGCCACCGCCCGCTACGATGGCCTTGCAAGCTTCTACAACCTCAAGAAGTAATCGCGAACATAGCGGATTTAGCATCCCCCTCTTCCGAACGTTGGAAGAGGGGGTTTTGTTGTTTTTCGATGAGATGTCCAGCCCTTTAGGGAAGTGTTGCATTCGATGAAAGCAGTGAAAGGACATCGGATGTTGACACTGCACGTCCCGTAATCGGCTCACTTGCGTAGAGAGCCGCCTGATGATCTCGTCGGTCGTAGTCTGCCTGTGCATCCTCCACCATCAACGTCTTGTAGCCATAATCCGCTGCGGCACGGGCGGTTGAGTTCACACACTGACTGGTCGTCAATCCTGTGAGAACAAGCTGGCTTATTCCCTTTGATTGCAGGACCTCATGTAAACCGGTTCCGTGAAAGGCGCTGTAGCCGGTCTTATCGATGACGGTGTCGCAGGGTAATGGACGGATGCGTTGATCGATATCCGCCAGCGGTTCGGATGCCAGTGGATACACATGCGTTTTGGCTTCCAAGCAGGCCATCTGATCAAAATCCCGGAAATGTTGATGTAAATCACTGCGGTCAGGCGCGGTCCCGCACAGCCTCGCATAGATAATGGGGATATCTAATTCCCGGGCGGATGCCAGAATTGCTCCAATGTTGGGGATGACAGCAGTGTCAAGTCGATTCAGTAAATATCGGGTACTGCCTGAATAACGTGCCTCGGTGAAGGTAACCAACGGCGATGTCGATTCGGTGTAATACCGTTGAACATCGATGACGAGAACGGCTAAAGGTGAACGCTCCATATTGCCATGCATTATGCTGCCGGTTTTACAACGTGTGTGTGTCCATGATGATCTTCACACTCGCGTTTGGTTTTGAATAACCACTATAAAGGGTATGCAATTAAGCATATAGATAAACCCGCTGACGCACCAATTCAACCCATTTTCAATTTGCCAAACGAGGATTACCCGGTGTAGAGTGGGGACAGTATTTCTGTCGGGTTGATACTGATAGTGTGTCTTTTGAATTGGTGAGACTAAGAGGTTGATGGAAATGAACAAATTTATGGAATCCGGAGTCCGCAGTGCGATTGCGCTGGCTATTGTTGGACTCACCGTTTCTGCGGCAAACGCTCAGCTGGTTTTCAGCAACTCTACAGACCGTGGTTCATACTCGGCATCTGGTGATCACTCCGCCGCAAACGATTCGTACCTGTCGGGCTTTGACAGCTTCGAAGGTCAGCAGTTCAGAAGCTTCTTCGTTTTCAACATTCCTACGTTGACGGGCACCGACACGTACACCAGCGCTGTCCTAAACATCTACAACGGGGGCACATCCACACCCAATGCAGTTGGCATGGCTGGTCGCACGTTTACGATCTCCAGCATCGCAACCGACATCAACACGTTGCGCAATGGTGGTACGGGTCTTACATCCGTTTACAACGATCTCCGTGGTGGCGTTGATTACGGAAGCATTACATTCGTAAACACCCCTGGAAATAATTCCACAATCAAGTTTAATTTGAATGCAAACGGCTTGGCTGCAATCAACAGCGCTGCTGGCAGCCAAATCGCATTCGGCGGCTCCTTTGATGTTACAGACAATGTAAACGATCAGTACATCTTTGGATTCTCCGGTTCTGGAACCCCAGGCGATGGCAAGACCCGCCTTGACCTTGTTGTCAACAACTTCGTTGCACCAGAGCCATCCACATTCGCATTGCTCTCTGTTGCGCCAATCGGAATAGGAATCGTTGCACGCCGCCTCCGCCGCCGCGACAACTAGTCGTAACCCATCAACCTCTCAAGCCCGGCGGACCGCCGGGCTTGTCGTTTTTAACACGAAAGCCTTATGGATAACCAACCACTGGATGACCAGAAGCTGTTTGAGTACACGCTCCGCTCGCTGGGTGCCCGCGATCAGACATCCACGGAAATCTCACGCAAGCTGGCTCGTCGTGGCGCTGATGAAGCACAGTGCGCACGTATCATCGAACGCCTGACACGCTCCGGAATCATCTCCGACAGTGACTACGCTGAGCGGTTTGTCGAACGGCGAGGCACCACACGAGGGAAAATGCTACTTGGGATGGAGCTGCGCCGAAAAGGCATCGACCCGGCCCCTGTCCTTGCCGAACGCACGGATGACATCGACACCGATGCCGCAGCAAACACATTACGAAGGCGAATCGGCAGTAAACCCATTCCCACAGAGCGTGATGAACGTCAAAAGTTATCCGCATACCTGGCACGCAGGGGCTTCAACTACAGTGCGATTCGTGGTGCGTGGCAGAGAGTGGATGCATCCGATGACTTGGATTGGCTCGAAACGCCGGAAAGTGATGATTGATACGTGACTCTTCATCCGGTACGTATTCACAAAGTTGCTCGAAAGTCACCTCGGGTAAATATACTGGTCTGGCATGACATTATCGGCTCCGAACGTGACCGGCTGGTCTGGTTTGACACCACTTCCGCACTGTTTCGACAGCAATGCACACTACTAAAACGGGCAGGAGCACAGGTTATTCCCTTGCAAACAGCTATCCAGTGGATGTCAACCGGGAAGAATCCGCCACCGCCGGGCGCGACTGTGCTCTGCTTTGATGACAATACATCGGGCATAAGCACACATGGCATTCCAATCCTGCGAGAGTTTGGCTGGCCTTGTGTCCTGTCGGCACACACCGACTTTGTTGGCGTACGTACAAGCAAGCCACATCACTCGTGGAAAGAGCTCACAAACCTCGTTGCACAGGGAAATGTTGAGCTGGTCAACCAAACCGCTTCGCATCCGCCAGACCTGCGAACACTGACGAAAACCAAGCGGCTTCAGGACTTTGAACGGGCCCGCAAGGCTTATGCAAAGCACATCGCTATACCGCCCACAGGAATAACCTACCCGAGCGGTAAGTACGATGCAGGTGTAATTGATGATGCACTGGATGCTGGATTTACCTACGGTCTAACGGAAGACCATGGTGTTGCAGAGTTATCCCGCGACATGATGCGACTTCACCGCTGGTCAACGCATGCGCGCTGGGAGGAGGCCCTCGCAGCCGTCAGGCGCAGTGCCCGCGGCTTAACCTAACCTTCCGCATGCTCGGCCAGTAGCGACCAAAGCAAGCCATATCGCAGACCCCGAAGCGACAAGAGGAGACTTCGGCAACCGAGTATACGCATCACGCCAAGCTGGACCGATAGGCCCGCGACGATGACATCCGCGCGACGGGGATTTATGCCAGGAAACTCCCGGCGCTCCGAAAGTGGAAGTGCAGCGAGCTGGTCACGCAGCCCTTCCAAATCACTAATATCAATCAACATGCCGTGCATTTTGTGCTTTTTCCCGCTCAGGACTGCTCCACCGAGATTGGCAGCCGTTCCCCCGCTTGAGATCACCACGGTATCCGAAGGGACCTTCGGGAGGCCGCTGCAGACCGCCGCTATATCGGCATCCAGTGCTGCCAGCTGGGCAGCAGAAATGGCTTCTTCACCCAATATCCCGTGTCTGTCGGAGAGGCGCACCGCACCGAGCTGAAGACTGGTGTGAAACGTCATCCGGCCACGCTCTCCAACGACAACTTCTGTTGATCCTCCGCCGACATCCGTGGCGACCACTGTGCCATCAATAAAGCGGCTGAATTCCGGGTCCATGGAGGCGGCAGCAAAAACAAGTTCTGCTTCTTCATCCCCGCCGATAACCCTTGCGGTACCCCCAAGCGCAGCGCCAAACCGGGCGATTGCCGTATCGGCATTGGAGGCATCCCGTAGTGCACTGGTCGCAACAGCAACGCGATATTCAGCCCCATAGTGCGTGGCGAGGACAGCAAACGATGCCAATGCGGCTTCTGTGTGGCTTATTGCATCCGCGCTCAGCTCCGAGCCACCATCCATTCCAATCCCGAGTCGCGTCTGCACAACTTCTTCACAGAGGATGCCGCTTGCATCCCCGATGACCATTTTGACGGAGTTTGACCCGATATCGATGGCGCAGACAGGCGATGACTTGGATGAGCGTTGCATGTATCAACATTACCCCGGTTTCTGTGGTCCTGACTTAGGCTTCGTGGCAATGGATTGACCGAATGTTTACGGGACATTGGTAAAGGCAAATCTGCCATCGCCCAATGGTCAACAAATGCTAGAATGACGCATACATTTGGAGATGTTTTCCATGAAATTTAGAATAACTTTGCTTGCTTGTATAGCAGCTCTTGCTATCCTCGCTGGGTGTGATGCTGGTGCTGAAAAGACGACATCGGCTCCTACCGCAGAAGGTGCGCCCGCGACCACACCGGCTCCTGCTGCATCTGGTAATCCGGGTGCTCCGGAGCCAGTCGGTAACGACAAGCCGGCACCTGCTGCTGAGGCACCACGTGGCGCACCTGGACCTCCTGCGACTCCGGATGCCGATGCCCCTCTTGCACCGACACCGGATGAAGATAAGAACATCAAGGATGCAGAAGCATCCAAGGACAACGCAAAGGCTGCGGCAGCGTACGTTGCCCGTGCTAGCCGCCACGTAAACGATGACAAAGCCGGGTTGAAAATTCGGTTCGGTGCCGTCATCAAAGATGCAAAGAAGGCTCTGGAGCTTGATCCAGGCAATAAGCGTGCAGCGAGCTTGCTAAAGCTTGCCGAAGGCCGTTTGGCTGAAAAGAAGTAAATCTGCATGCTAGACCCGGGATTTCTCCAGCAGCTCCGCAGCATCGTCACGGATGATGGTTTGCGAACAAGTGATGCACAGCGTCATGCCTATGCATCCGATGCCTATACGCTGGAGAAAGCCCCTCCGGGAGCTATTGTGCTTCCGAGCAGTACGGAACAGGTTGCGGCCATCGTCAAGCTTTGCGCCGCACATGGAGTCCCGATTGTCCCACGTGGCGCCGGGACGGGACTTGCCGGTGGTGCGATGGCCCGTGAGAACATGGTTTTGCTGTGTTTGTCGCGGATGAACCGTATTCTCAAGGTGGATATTCCAAACCGTCGTGTGCATGCGGAAGCCGGCGTGGTCAATACGACTCTTACCAAAGCCGTTGCCCCGAGTGGATTTCTGTATGCACCGGATCCGTCATCGCAGGGAGCCAGCACTGTAGGTGGAAACCTTGCGA
>CAZSGJ010000107.1:0-8824 GCA_964606305.1 uncultured Armatimonadia bacterium | reverse complement strand
GGCAACGTTTGCGTTCGGCCTGCCGCATGGCTTTGGATTTGCCGGTGCGCTTGGTTCGCTTGACCTTTCTGGCCTGCCGCTGGCAACAGGGCTCCTCGGCTTCAATCTTGGGGTCGAGCTTGGGCAGCTCATCATTGTTCTGTGCTGCGCTCCGCTCATCGCCGTCATCGTGAAAAAATACCCCGTCCAAGGTCGCACCCTGCGCATCTCAGGAAGCATCGCCATCGGACTCGCTGGCCTCTTTTGGTTTATCCAGCGCATCATTGCGGGATAGGAATAACGGTTGATTCCACCGAACTGACACTCAGATGCCATCTCATAAGGCATCGGAGGCATCGACATGGCAGCAGCGTATTATCCTAAACCGGATGCAGAGGGTGGTTGGCGAACCATCGGGGATGCCCGCATGGCGAGAAAAGTCGCTGGCATTGACATTAACCGCCTTGATCAAGCCTGGGAGTTCAACACGCGCTGCGCCGCACACACAAGCCTCGTCGTTATCCGAAAAGGGTGGCTGGTTTACGAGAAGTACATTGGGCGTGCATCCCGGATGTGTAATCCCGACATGGCCAGCACGGGTAAGGCGTTTACAAGCATCGCCTGCGGGATCATGCTGAATGAGTTCGCCGCTCGCTTCCCGCTGGGCCTTGCCACAAAGGTGTTTACACCTGAATTCTTACCGGAAGCTTTCCCCCTCGATGACCCCCGCAAGGCAGACATCACCCTTGGACAGCTGCTCTGCATGACGGCGGGTTACCACGGTGAGGGCACCAGTCCGGGAGTCCGAAATGGTCAGATTATCCCGCTGACTCCGATCCCGGGACAGGACATACGTAACTTGGATATGTCATCGCTGCGGACCGCGCTGTGGTGCAACCCAGGGGATGGCTATTCGTATTCGAGTCCTGCTCCGCATATTGCATCGATGGTTCTGCGCCGCGTCACGGGAATGGACCTCAAGGACTATATCCAGTCCCGCTTAGGCAAGCCGATGGGCTGGGGGGCTTGGGATTACTGTTTACGCCGTGGAGACTATATTCAGAAATTCGCCAACGGGGCCGGAAGCATTGCGCTCCACGCGACGGATGCGGTGCGTTTTGGGTATTGTCTCGCGCGGGGAGGTCAATGGAACGGTAAGCAGCTTGTCCCAAAGGACTATATCCAGTTATGTCACACGGCCAGCCCCTTCAATCCACATACGCCATTTAGTTTGCAGTGGGAGCAGAACTCGGATGGCCATGTGGCGGGCGCCCCCCGGGATGCGTTTTTCAAAAGCGGCGCCGGCGGCTTTTGCCTCTATGTCATCCCAAGCCTCGACCTGGTCATTTACCGCATGGGCGGCTCAGCCGGGCAGTATGATCCGACGTATACGGATATCCCACAGCCCAAACCGGATACATCCAGGGATAACTGGAAGCCCGCTCCGCGCAGCCTCTTCTACGATGGCGGCCTCTACGGCGAGGATGGCCTCAGGCGTGTTCTCGAAATGGTCTGTGCTGCAGTCGTCGATTAGGCGGGATCACTCGGATGACAAGTCGGCATAGCTATCCCAGTTGTAGAGGGCATCAATACGCTTTCTGATGTCGACCGTTTTCGCAGCCATGACATCCAAAATAGATGTCCCAAAGCCGCCGGGCTCCGATCTCGGCTGAGGACGGATTTGCTGCGTATCCGCCGGGGCAGGTGGCGGCTGAGGTGTGACGGTGTCTACACGATTGTCGGACGCTTCCGAGGTCGCTACAGGATCCGTATTTTCGGAGTCCAGCTCACCAGCAAGCGAGTCGTTTTCGTCTTCGTCATCCGGTATATGGATTATGTCGCCATCGGGGCGTTCGTTCGTCTCCTGCGATTGAGTGGCACTTGCGGGCTGTGCTATTTGCGGGGATGGCAGGCGTTTGGTGGGGCGCTGCGGGATGTTTTTCTTGAAGTCCTGATTGGTGGATGCGGCATTAATGCAGGCGGCAGCCCGCTCGAGGAGAGTCGCAAGCTGTGAGACGGCGATATCGGGTTCCAGCACGATGGCGAGCCTGACGGCGCGGGTAAGGCCAATGTACAGCTGCTGACGCGCACGTGTTCGCTCTGCCAGCCGATCCAGATCCAACAGAACGACAATTCTGGCTTCAACGCCTCGTGAGCTATGAAATGTTGAGATGCGTACCTGATGGTCCTTTGGGGTCGTGTTTCGATTTTCCTTCAAGGTGAAGTCGATGTGACGAACATCCAGAATGTCCAATGCTTTGAGGAGAGCATGGTACGTTGGGCTTTTGTTAGAAGGAATCAGGAAGAGGATGTCAGATAACTTCTCATCGTCCTCCAGCTCGGACAAAATCGCATCAACCTGCGTCTTCATCCCGGCGATGTGCATTTCAGCGTTTTTGTTGTCCGGCCCTGCTTCAACCTTGTAGCGGCGAATTGCGGGCGGGCGGCCAATCGCACGGAGGGCACGGACTTCTTCTGTCAATCCATGGCATCTGCCGGCGAGGACGCGCTTGGCAACGGTTTCAATTTTTTCTCTTGATGTGAATGCTTCGCAGACAATCTGAGCAGCCTGGAAAATTTGTGCCGTCGTGCGATAGACCTGATCCAGCTCGCAAACCTCGCTCTCGTTCATAAATGCATCCAGCCAAGCTGGAGCGGATTCGAGGTAAAGGTTTTGTCCGGTACCGACACCGACGATGATATTGGTACTTTGCAACGTGATGGCTTGCAGCAATGGCCCAACATAGTGCTTTAGATCTTGTGCCTCGTCCAACAGAACCGTGTCATACGTCTCCCAAAGGAAGTCATGCATAAACATTTGCTGAATGACGTCATCGGCGAACGCATCGAAGGCATCATCATGCAGGACGCATCCAAGGTTTCCTGTTTCGTTCAGGAGACCAATATGGTCGAAGATTGTATGGACAGTAATGGTTCCGTAGTCAGTTCCCTTTCTAAAACTGCCAACCATTTGCTCGATATTCGTCTTGAGGACGTGGTTGTAGCAGAGAAAGAGGACATTTTTGCGATTTTCAGCATGGTATTTCGCGATTGAGAGGAGCTGCCAAGTCTTTCCGGTTCCCGGAACGCCACTCAGGGTTATTCTGGATGTGGCACCCAGTGGAGCCCGCTGCTGGGCTATTTCGCGGTAATACCGCTCGAATGTTTCAAGCATTTGCTGATCTGTTTCATCTGAACGATCCGCAGATTTGTTTCCGAGGATGTCAATCAGCTCCTGAACGGCAAGCTGCGGGACTGGCCCGGCGGTATAGCCCTGACGGATTGCCGGTCGTTCGAAGAGGGTTGTCAGTTGCCGCCGGAAGTGCTCTGTGCCAGAATCAATGTCCTCGCGGAACAGCATTCCATTTCCAAGCTCCAGCGTCTGTTTATTGTTGGCCCACGTTTGTTGCCATTCTCTTCTGCTGATTTTCGTCCACAGCACCGTTGCCACTGTTTGCGGGAAGTAGCGACCTTGTCCTTCCACATAGGAGCGGAGGTCATGTAGCTGTGTCTGTGCCTGTTTGATGGCAGATCGTTTCGAAGCCTCATTTCTGATAGTCATGCGGTCAGCATTAAATTGCTCCAAAAAGCGGATCGGGACTGCTTTGACTTCGATAACAAATGCCCCGATTGCATCATCAATTAGGAACAAGTCTGTTTCATGGAGACGTGTCGCTTCAATCGATGGCCACAAGTGGATATGGCCATCATCCAGTGACTGTAACTGTTCAAAGGCAGCCTTCTCTGTGGCGTGGGAAAAGTGGTAATCGCGGTATGTCGGCATTGCGTTGTTATCCAGACCTTGGGCTGTCTGATATGTACGGAATGCGACGTGCGAAATCCTGCCCTGGTGTATGGAACTCCGAAAGAATGGCTACTAAGCCTGCTTTTTAACGGCAAGCTGTCGTCGAACCGCTTCCAGCACGCTGTCGATATCGTGACCTGCCTTTTGCATCACGGCCTGAACCCGGTCCTGCAGGAACGCCGTGTCGGCAGCAGAGAGCTGCTTTGCCGTGACCACAATCACTGGAATCTCTGCATTATTGGCAGTACTCCGCAACCGCGCCAGAAACTCAAAGCCATCCATCTCAGGCATCATCAAGTCGAGCAATATCGCTGCTGGACGCTTCGCCGTTACCTTTGCAAGGGCATCCTTGCCATTCGTTGCAGTCTCAACCGAGTAGCCATCTTTGGTCAGATTGCGAACCCACAGATCCCGCATATCGGGATCATCTTCTACGACAAGGAGATTTCCGGATGTGGTGATACCTCGAAGTATTACGGCCAGACGATTCCAGTCCACCGGTTTACTGACGAACTCAAATGCTCCAAGTGAGACGCCCATGTCCCGCGTATCGGATACCGAGACCAGAATCACCGGCACCTGACTGGTAGCAGGGTTCGATTTGATCGCATCCATCACCATCCAGCCATCCATTCCCGGCATCAGGATGTCTGTGGTCACTGCAACCGGCTTCAGCTCATTTACAAGACGGACACCATCTTGGCCTGAGGATGCCGTAACAACGGCATAGCCCTCCCGCGTAAGGTTTCGGGACAGCAGGGTGAGCATATCCGGGTCATCATCAATCGCAACGACAACCGGACGACCATCCGGGGTCAGTGTGCGGTGGACATTACTATTCGGGGTTTCCGGTGCAGGCGCATCGGGTGATTCCGTCACCACGGGAGCAGTGCGTGGCAGAGTAACGATGAACGTAGAACCGATATTTTCGGTGCTTTCAACGGTGATGTCACCGCCAAGCAGCTGGCAGAATTTACGGCTGATGGCAAGTCCAAGACCTGTTCCACCGTACTTTCGCGTCGTGGATGCATCCGCTTGTGTAAAGGCCTGGAAGAGCTTTGATAGCTGCTCCGGCGTCATCCCGATACCGGTGTCGGTGACCTTGAAGACTACCGTATCCGCATCGGGCACTGGAGCAGCTGAGAGCGTAATCGTGCCATTTTCCGTGAACTTGGATGCATTACTAAGCAGGTTGAAGAGTGTCTGTCGCAGCTTTGTGAGGTCGGAATAAATCGATCCGATACCGGGTGCAACATCGACAACCAATGTGTTGTTGTTCTTTTGGATGAGGGGTGTGACCGTGGCGCGAACTTCATCCACAACGGCAGCGATGTCCACCGTTTCGCAGAATGTGGTCATCTTGCCGGCTTCGATTTTGGAAAGGTCCAAAATGTCATTAATCAGCATCAGGAGATGCTTACCTGCGCCATGGATGCGCTTGAGATCCGGGATGAAGTCCTCTTGGCCAACATCTTCGGCCTCTTCCATCAGCATTTCGCTATAGCCGATAATGGCATTCATCGGGGTTCGGAGCTCGTGGCTCATATTGGCAAGGAAGGAGCTCTTGGTTCTGTTTGCCTCTTCGGCATCCTCGCGGGCGGCCTCTGCCTCGACGCGCGCTTCATCTGCCTTTTGCAACGCATCCGCGAGGGCTGCTGTGCGGTCAGCAACGGTCGATTCAAGGCCTTGGTTTAGTTCTTCCAGGCGCTGTTCCCGGGCTTTGACCTGTCCGGCCATATCAATAAACCCATGTGCCAGAAAACCAAGATCATCCTTCCGCCGGGCAGTTTTCGTCAGCGAATCCGGATTGAACGTACCCTTTTCCATCTCGGTGGTTGAGCGGGATAGCAGCGCAAGCGGGCGTAAGACTGCACGCAAAACAAGCCCGATAATGGCTGCGGTTAGGATAAGGCCAAACAGTGCAAGGCGGCCCGTCTTGATACTAAGGTCTTTTAGTGGTTCGACAATCTGAGCTACAGGGAAACTGAGGACGACTTTCCAGCCCGTTTTTGGGGATGTATCCCAATAGAGAATACGGTCATCGCCATTTTCGGATGCGAACGCCATCCCGCGAGGCTGGGATGCGATATCGGCGCCACCTGGGAGCTCAGTTATCTTCATCCCGTTTCGGATACGCAGCTCGGGATTCTTCGCGTATTGTTTTGCCTCACGTTCCATCTTTGCAGCAAATTCCGCCGGATCCGCGGCGGGACCGGCCGCTAACCCTGCAGAAATACCCTTCATGAACTCCGAGCCAACGGTTTGCTTTTGAACGCGTTGCTTTGTCTTGGAATCCTGATGAGGATGAGAGATTAGCTTGCCATTTGCACTGACAAGAAACGCATAGGTAGTCTTTACTCCGGGTGGGAGTTTAACGGAGGGAACTCTTGGACCAAAGTCGGATGTGACTTCCATCAGGCCGCCAGAGCCGATTGTAACGGGCTTGTTTTGCCGCTTTGCCTTTTCGAACATCCGCTTGCCCGAAGCCGACTGGCGCCCGACAGCTGTTACAAACGACCCGATTGACTCTAATGCGAAGTCAACGCCCGCGACTCCGATCAGGGACCCGGATTCAGTCCGTACCGGGCGGGTCATGCTCACCATCAGGATGTTTGATCCACCTTCATCAAAGTATGGATCCGTGATGAATTGCTTGTTTGTGCGGATAGCACCATGCCACCATCGTTGATCTTTGTTGTGCCAGTCGTACGAAACGCGCGCGAGTTTCGGGAAGGATTTTCGGTCAATCAGGTAGTGTGAGTTGGCATCGCCTGGGGTCTTTTTGTCGTAGTAAATGTAGGATCCATAAATGTCACTTTGGGGAATCTGACGCATCAGGTCGCGGATAAATGCGGGCATCCCTGGGTCGGGAGATGTTCCATACACGCGCTGGCGGGCGGCGATAGCTTTCGGAACGACCTCAAGTTTTTCAATATTGGACTCCAGTGTGCGAACGGATGTCTCAAGCTGGATGGATGCGTACTCACCGGCATTTTGCACGAGCTCGACGAGGCGAAGGACGTAGGTGACAAACAAGACGATGAGAATGACCTGACTGATCAGGATGGTCATTGTCCAGCCTAGTCTCCATGCCAGGCTTTTTGGTTTTGCAGGTCGCTTATGTCCAAGGCGTGTCATACGGTTACATTCTCCCGTAATTGTCGTAGAACGTCACCTTTTGCCTATAAACAGACGTGTTGATAACGCGTACACAGCGTCACTTCTTTTTAGAGACCCGAATCCCAGTCATGCCGTTTGTCCAGGCATGTGTCATTGGGATAGCTGTAATGGGTGTGATGTACGGATAAAAGGATAGCGAACGGTATGTGTCCGTGAAGTATTTATCTTGGTAAACAGGCAAAACCCCGGAAACAGCATTGTTTCCGGGGTGGGCTTTTAGGAAATGGCATCGGAAGATCAGTGGACTGGCGACAGCTTCCTTGGAGATGTATCGATGCCGAAAAACTTGTATAGGGGGCAGCGACCCGCCATTCCTGTGATGACAAGCACGGCACCTGCCAGACCGAGGATTGCGTTCACAGCGCTCGGCAGTGGGCCCATAATGGCTGTGATGAGCAGTGCGTCCCCGATATATACCCGGGCGATTCTATCTGCGATGCCTTCATTGATGTTCATTTGTGTGTTCCTTTTCTCACCGCTAATGAACCTAGCATCGCATTTGTAACCTCACCTTTCATCTGCCGAAGGGATGATTTTCGCGTTCGGGTGTTTCTGATGAGCTGCAATGTGCGGAGCGGGCGCCCATGTAGGTATGTGATTTTTTCCATACCACCGAATTCTGCCCGTGTATAGATACGGCTTTAACGAATGTCACAGCGCGACTACTTTTGATACGAACACTGTGTTTGTTTTCATTAATTTGAATCAAAGTCATTGGTGTCACGTGTGCATGTGCCAGAAAGTGCAAGGTAGGTTGTGTCAGCTTCTGATGTTCGTTATGCAAATGTCACTCTCAATAAAATCAAACAGATACAAGTAGTTTAAGAAATTGCCGATTAGGGGGGATTGACTCCATGCAATCAGCATCTGATGGAGAGATTCTTAAGGTTATACTCCCGTCATGGCCGTCACCATTGTGGAAATCGCAAAGCGGGCTGGGGTTTCTCACTCCACCGTTTCCCGCGTTTTGAATAACACATCGGATGTCATTGCAAAGGACACCCGTGAACGTGTCCTAACCATTGCGAAAGCCATGGGCTACGTCCCAAATCTTGCTGCGCGCAGTCTGCGGGATGCACGTACCCGCATGATTACGGTATTCTCTGCGGGTCCCGGTGATCTGTGGCGGGGGGCAAATCCAACGATTATCTCGGCAGCTGCACGTGCGTTCAACGATGCTGGTTACGAGCTGTTTTACTCGTTTGGGAGCAGTGCGGAAGTTGCCCGCCTGCCTGCTTGGCGCTTCGATGGCGCGATACTCCTTGATCGCGTTCCCGACAAACTGCGCGACCAGCTTCGCGCTCAAAACACGCCCTATGTCGTGATCAATGACATAGTCGACGAGGATGCTCTGATTGTGCCTGATGATGCCCAGGGCACTGAAGTCATGCTGGATGCACTCTTCAAGCTGGGGCATCGAAGAATCGGCTTCGTGAGTCCCGGAGACTGGTATGTCGGCCACCACTCCATCGTTGCGCGTCAGGCAGCCTATGTGGCATTCATGCAGCAAAACAACCTGCAACATTCTCTCGTCCTTGGGGAGAGAGTCCTCGATGATGACCTTGATCGTTGGCTTACGATGCAGCTAAATAACGGTGTTACCGCTTTTGTTGCAAATGACCATCACACGGCGATTGCTGTCATGTCGGCAGCCATGCGTCTGGGTGTTCGCATACCTTCAGATTTCAGCCTGATGTGTTTTAACGATGAGTTCCCGCTGTCGATTCTGGAGCCGGCAGTGACATGTGTGCGTCCGGATTCTGAACTCCTTGGGAAAACAGCCGCCATGTATTTGCTAAGCCTGCTGAATGAAAACGAGGATGCGCTGGCACATATCACCCGTATCCCGTATCAGCTTGT
>CAZSGJ010000106.1:0-8941 GCA_964606305.1 uncultured Armatimonadia bacterium | reverse complement strand
CTCGAAGGAGGTGCCACGATGGGATCAACAATCGAGTTTTTGGTCAAACGCGGTGTCCCAGTGGTCGGGCATATCGGGATGACACCACAGTCGGTACATGCATTCGGCGGTTTTCGCGTGCAGGGCCGCTCGGACGCGGCAGTCGAACAGTTGAGAATTGACCTGGCTGCCGTAACGGATGCCGGTGCAGCGATGGTTGTGCTCGAGTGTGTACCAGCCACGGTTGGGGCTATGCTTTCAGGTGAGAGCACGATTCCAGTGATCGGAATCGGAGCCGGCCCCGACACCCACGGGCAGGTGATGGTCCTCCACGACATCCTTGGCTGGACCAGCAAGCCACCAAAATTTGCACGTAACTTTGCAGCGGGAGGCGCCACGGTACAGGATGCCCTTTCGGCTTACGTGACCGCCGTCCGAGGTGCGACATTTCCCAATGAGAGCGAGTGCTACGCGTGAACATCTTTCACACTATTGCAGAGCTGCGTGCGTGGCGAAAGTCGATCGATGGCCCCGTAGGCTTTGCCCCAACCATGGGGAATCTCCATGATGGGCACATCGCCTGTTTGAAGGCAGCACAGAGCTCCGCTGACCACTCGGTGGTGAGTATCTTCGTAAACCCTACGCAGTTTGCCCCTACGGATGACTTTGCGAAGTATCCCCGCACACTGGATGAAGACCTCAAACTGCTGGCTGAAAATGGCTGTGATGCGGTGTTTGTGCCAAGTGTCGATCAAATGTATCCGGGTGATGCATCCACAAAAGTAATTGCCGGCAGCATGGCGCTAGGACTTGAGGGTGACTTCCGGCCCGGTCACTTTGATGGTGTTGCGACGGTTTGCCTTAAGTTATTCCAGATTGTCGAGCCAGCGATGGTTGCCTTTGGAAGCAAAGACTTGCAACAAATGCGCGTCATCCAAGAGATGATCCGTGACTTCAATATGCCGATTCATCTGGATGCAGTACCAACCGTCCGTGAGGCAAGCGGACTTGCGCTCAGCAGCCGTAACCGGTACCTGACTCCAGCTGCAAAAACCAAGGCGAGCGAACTCAACAGAGCGCTGCATGATGCACTTCAGCTGGTCATAGATGGAGCATCCCCATATATAGCAGAAGCAAAGTCAACGGCACGCCTCGAAGAACAGGGTTGGGTGGTGGACTATATCGCTGTCCGGGATGCGGTGACACTACAAGCGATAACGCCCGGGACGGACGAAGTGGCTGTCCTTGGAGCAGCCCGCCTTAGTGGCGTACGGCTGATCGACAATATCACCGCTGCTTACACCTAAGGAGAGCTACTACGTCTCGCATCCAGCTCATGAGCCAATCGGTCCATAAGCTGCTGTGCGGCCATGTTTTTTGTTGACGGTGGGATGTGCAGAACAACCGATTGTCGATTACAGAGCACCAGCTCCGTCGTCTCTGAGCCAAAAGCACCGTGCTCACTTGCGATATTGTTTCCAACAACAAAGTCACAGCCTTTGTCGGCACATTTGCGGATGGCTTCCGGCAACGGATCTCCCACCTCGGCCGCAAACCCAACAATCAGCTGGGTGTGGCGACGGTCCGCGACAAGGGAGCGAAGCACATCCGGGTTTTCGACAAGAGTGAGCTCTGGAGCGCCATCTGATTTCTTATATTTGCCTACAAGCGGTTGGGAGACACGATAGTCCGCGGGCGCGGCGGCCATGATCACCAAGTCAGCAGTCTTCGCGTAAGTTTGTGATGCATCCAGAAGATCGTTGGTCGTCATGATATCGATGCGAGTGATGCCATTTGGCATCGGGACAACGCCTGGACCACAAATGACATCCACGGTTGCTCCGAGGCTGAGCGCAGCCTGAGCGAGCGCTGCTCCCATTTTTCCGGAGCTTGCATTGCCGATGTACCGCACTGCATCGATCGGCTCACGGGTCCCACCGGCCGTTATGAGGACACGCTTTCCTCTTAGAGGCAGGTTCATTTGCCCGGTAATGAGGGTGTCAAGAAAGGAAAGGATGTCCTCTGTTTCAGCGATTTTGCCATCCCCGACAGCGCGACAGGCCAGCTGCCCATGACGCGTCGGGATAAAACGAACACCGCGCTCCATCAACAGAGCGACATTTGCCTGTGTTGCCGGGTGCTCCCACATTTGCGTGTTCATCGCCGGGCTCACCACAACCGGAACCTTGGATGCAAGGCAGGTTGCAGCCACGATGTCGTTACAGAGACCGTGCGCCAGGTTTGCCAGAGTGTTTGCAGATGCCGGCGCGATGAGAATCACATCCGTTTCCTGCCCACGCGTGATGTGGACGATTCCCGTGGAGCCGCCATCATCTTCTGAGAGTGAGGAATAGCAGGGATTGCCGGATAGCGTCGCAAGCGTCCTTGGATGCAGAAATGCAGTCGCGCTCTCAGTCATCAATGGAAGAACTGTCGCACCTGCCTGTACCAGTTTGCTGCAAATGTCAGCAGCCCGATAGGCGGCGACGCTCCCCGTAGCGCAGAGGGTGATGCGCTTGCCTACGAGTGATGCGTAATCTGCCATATGCCATGATTCCTATCAAAGATCACCACTGCATCCGCATGTTGGCGGGCATGGGATGTCTCATCAGCATACGTCTTTTCGTTAATGTTGACCCATGCATCTTCGATACGTTGATGCTGACCGGGAAAGTAGCGCAGGCAGCGCTCCATAAACCACTCGTAGACAAATTCAGCTTCAACTGCATCGAGGAAAATGCGGAAGTCCAGCGTATGCGCAACCTGTGGATGCGCGGCGAGGAGTCCCTCGACAATCAAAACATCGGAGGATGGAAGTACCAGTTTATCGGGAAGACGATCGTAGACCTGGTGGTCATACGCAGGGACTTCGGCTTTGTCCCCCCGTTGCCAAATGTCGATATCAGTCAGGAATCCAGCCACATCATGCGTTTGAAAGCGGCCCTTTTTCGACATCAGGTTATGCACTTCGAGCTGCGCTGTTGGGTAAATATAGCCATCCGTGTTCAGCACAGATGTGGTGCATCCTGTGGCTCTCAGGGCGCAGGAAAGGGTGCTGGCGAAGGTTGACTTTCCGACCGCAACCCGCCCGGTAATGCCAACACGAGCAGGCACCGGCAGTGCCTTTATGCGTTCAACGAGAGAAATAAGCACGGACGTCATCTTACCCAGTGGATGCAGCCTTGGTTATTATTTCCGTTAACAATGCTTTACTGCTCGTCCCTGGCTTCTAATCCGATGATTCAAGCCGAATATCGCGCATTCTCCCTTGACACCATCACCTGTTATCCAATAAGGTTTACCCGTGAGTAAAGAAAATGATATCGGACTGCGTGCCCGGCAACGGATGGAGCGCCGTTGCTCTATTATGCGTGCCGCGGCAGAGATGGTGGATGCCATTGGCTACGATGCGTTGACCATGGACCAGCTCGCAGAGCATGCAGGCATCACCAAACCTACTCTCTACGCGTACTTTCCTAACAAAGAAGCACTTACTGTCGCAAGTATTGTTGACAAAATGGCGCAGGTTCAGGAGTGGCTTGATGCGCAGGCGCAAAATGAAGCCGCAGATGTTCGCCTGCATAACCTTCTGAGGCACATCTTAGGCACACGCTTTATTGATGGCGAACGTCCCCTCGTTGGAGCCCTGACACGACAGATTCTCGAGCACCCGGATTACATCGCTGCTCATGGGCACATTCTCAGGACATTTATGGATATTGTCCGCTGTGGCCAGGCCAGCGGAGTCTTTCGCATGGATGCCGATCCGGAGCTCTATGCGCGCACGTGCATTTCGATTTTCCGCGACCGCGAATACGACTGCCTGGCATCCCGTAGCCCGGAAGCAGCCAGAACGCTGGTTGATCAGCTAACCACGTACATGATGAAGATGATTGAAAGCAGGACGAGTGTATGCCGATAGTGTTTCTTTCGCCGATAGCTCTGCAGGCATCACCAGCACCAACATCATTCAATTTGCAGTCAGCCATCGCGGCCAGCCTCAAGAAGAGTGCAGCCGTTCAAACATCCGACAAAGTCCTTTCAGCCGATCGTGCCCGCACCAGTGCTGCACAATCACAGGGAAGGGTCCAGCTGAGTGGAAGTGCCAACCTATCGCGTTTCGATCAGGCAACACGCATTGGATTCGTCCCCGGTGCACCTCCCGTTCAGACGTTACCGGATCATCTTGAAACGTATCAGATAACGGCAACACAACGCATTGATGTAAGCGGACAGATTCGCATGGCGGTAACGCAGAGCCAGCTTCAGCAGCTTGCCGACCGCTATGCAGCATCCGGGGCGCGGCGGCAGAGAGCTCTTCAAACCGTACAGGCATACATCCTCGTCCTGAAATCCAAGTCACGTGTACAAGCAGCCTCACTCGCCGTCAGGAGTGCCAATGCACACCTTGCATTGGCTCAGGCATTCTTTGACCAGGGAGTTGGCCAAAAAGTCGACCTTTTGCGTGCAAAAACCGCCGTTGTGGATGCCAATATCCAGCTGTCGACCATGGTCAGCTCCGAAGCGGCAGCACGTGCAACATTCAATAATTTAGTAGATATCGATCTCGCAACGGATGTAAGTCTGGCTCCGGTGCGGCTAGAGGAAATACAAAAGTCCGTGGCGGCGCTCGCGGATGCCGCGACAAAACATAGGGATGATGTACTTCGCGCGGAGGTTCAGACCCGTGCGGCGGAGCTTGGCATACGCCTGGCTGGGACGGCGAACAAACCGATGGTTGGTATCCAGGCACTGGCGACGCAGTATCCAACATTTTCCTTTCAAACGCCCCGTGAACGCGTCGGGACAGTTTCCATTGGCATCACCATCCCGATTTCGGATGGCGGTTCAACTGGAGCAAGAATGGATGAAGCCACACAGCTGGCGGCGGCGGCAAAGATTGAGCACACACGTATCCGTAATGCAGCAGCGTTGGATGTCACGCAGGCACATATTGCATGGATGCATGCCTTGTCGGTTGCGAATGCGGCAAAAGAAGCGCTTTCGTATGCAACTGAGGCGAGAGACATCGCGGAGACCCGCTATCAGGGTCAGGTAGGCAGTTATCTCGACCTACTGGATGCGCAGGTTGCACAGGTTCGTGCGGAAGCGATGGCGATCGACACGGAATTTGATGCCCTTTCAGCACAGGCAGCCCTGATCAATGCCACTGGAACACAGCTATGAGTACAGAACAATCCGCTGCAGCACCTGCAGTCAAGCGTAATCCGAATCCAGCGCGAGCCTTTGGTATCATCGCCATCGTAGCCGGCCTCTTCTTTGGCGGCCGATACTACGTTTGGTCGCAGACACATGTTGCCACGGATGATGCCTACGTAACGGGAAACATCGTTCAGGTCAGCCCAACGGTTGGCGGTACGCTGGCACAGCTATTGGTCGCTGAAGGCGATGTTGTATCAGCAGGTCAGGTTGTCGCTATCCTGGATGACACAGCGCAAAGGGCGGCATTGCAGTCTGCTGAGTCAGCATTGCTGGTTGCTCAAGGGAATGTGCGTCAGGCGGAGGCACAGCTGACGTTGCAGAGAGCATCGGATACTGCGGCGATGGCGAAGGCGCAAGCTACGACCACGGTTTCGCTGTCAAAAGTCAAGGCTGCTGAGGCAGGCGTCAAGGCATCGGCGGATGACACAGCGACGCGGATTGCTACCCTCAAGGCAAGTGTTGCAGCGAGCGAAGCGGCGGCAGCGCAAGCGGTGGCGGGACTTGCTGGTGGCAGGAACCAGGCGGCTGCGGCAAAGGCAGCTGCTGTCACGGCAACCGCTGGTGTTCAGTCGGCTGCTGCGAATCTCGCGGCGGTGAAGGCCCGGATTCCGGCCGCAGAAGCAGAACTTCAGCGTGCTGAGCGTGACCATGGCCGCTTTACACAGCTTTTTGCAAAGCAGGCGGTGACAAAACAGCAGCTGGAGACCATGGCGGATGCCGTCATACGCGAGCGTGCAACATTGAATGCGTTGCGTGAGCAGGTTCGGCTGGCAACAGCACAAGTGGATGCGGCGGAGAGTCAGGCGCTTGAGGCACGCGAGCGGGCAGCGGCCGCGGAAGCACAGGTCAAGGTGCTTGAGGCAGCTGTCCGGACCGCGCAGAGTGCCACCGATGTGACCCGTGGGCAGCTGGCGACGGCCGTTGCTGGTCAGCGGCGGGTTGATGTAGAGAAGGCCGGGCTCGTGACAGCGCAGCGTTCGGCGGATGTCAGTGATGCTGAAACCCAGATCGTTGAGGCGGGAATGGGTCAGCAGGCGGTGCGTGTTGTTGCGCTGGATACGGCCAAGGATGCGGTTCGAACCGCAGAGGCTGGCGTTGCAACGGCGAAGGAAATGCTAAAGCGGACGATTTTGGTGGCGGCTCAGAGTGGTGTTGTCTTGAAGAAGACAGCGAATGTTGGAGCGAGCATTGTTCCTGGACAGACGATTTTGACAATCAGCCAGGGGGATGCCCTGTGGATTACTGCGAACTTCAAAGAAACTCAGGTTCGTGACATGCACATCGGGCAGCCAGTCGACATCCATGTCGATGCCCTCCCATCTGCAAAGGTAGCGGGTGTGATTGCAAGCATTGGAACGGCGACGGGTGCGACGACAGCGATGCTTCCTCCTGACAACGCCAGTGGCAACTTCACTAAGGTTGTCCAGCGCATCCCTGTGCGGATTGCGATTACAAAGACTGCTCCGGGTATCCGGATGGGAATGAGCACGACAACAACCATCGATACTGCGGAAAAAGCGGACCATGCTGACCGTGTGCCAGCCGGCTGGAATGGCAAGCCAGCATCCAGTGGAAAGCGATAAGTGGACAAGGCAGCGGCTGCGCCGCTTGACCCGGACATTGGAGTAAGCCCGCATCGGTGGTGGATTTTCGCCGGCCTGTGGGCGGCGGCGGTCATGGAGGTCCTCGACACGACGATTGTGAACGTAGCGATGCCTCAGATGGCCGGAAACCTCAATGCGACTCCGCAGGAAATCGCGTGGGTAGCGACGGGCTACATTTTGAGCAATGTTGTGGTGCTCCCGATGACGGCATTTCTCGCCGGACTGTTTGGGCGTAGAAACTACCTGATTGGTTCGATTGCGGTGTTCATACTGGCATCGTTTTTCTGCGGCATTGCGACAAGCCTTGGCCAAATGGTGGTCTGGCGGATCATTCAGGGCGCGGGTGGTGCAGCGTTGTTATCAACGGCACAGGCGACGCTCCGTGAGATCTTTCCAAGGGCGCAGCAGGGCATGGTCCAGGCGTTCTTCATGATTGGGATTGTGGTCGCGCCGACGCTTGGCCCGACGCTCGGCGGCTGGATAACGGACAATTACACCTGGGGTTGGGTGTTCTTTGTTAATGTCCCGCTCGGTCTGCTTGCGATGTTCCCGGTGAGTGCGTATTTACGTGACTCTCCGTTCCAGAATCCGAATGCGAGTCGGCGGCCGGATTGGCTTGGAATTGGTCTGCTAACGGTCGGTCTCGCGAGCTTGCAATACGTGCTGGAAGAAGGTCAAAAAGATGACTGGTTCGAGAGTCAACTCATCACCAGGCTTTCCATCATCGCAGGGATTTCACTGATCTGGCTGATTTTCTGGCAGCTGAGTCCGAAGAACAAAGCGCCGGTGATCGACTTCAGAGTGCTAAAGAATCACCAGCTTAGGACATCCCTGTATCTGTTTCTATCGCTTGGCTTCGGGCTCTACGGCGGCTTGTTTTTGTACCCGTTGTTTACGCAGAACATTTTGCGCCTGACCCCGACGGCGACGGGACTCTCACTCCTTCCCGGTGGCCTTGCGACGATTGTCGGTGTGTTGATATGTGGACGGTTGCTCAGCGGATCGATTGCCGACAAAGTTGACCCCAGAGTGTTGGTGTTTATTGGGGTTGGTTTGTTCAGCACATCGATGTGGCAGCTTGGCCATCTGACAACGGCTACGGGCACGGATGACCTCACATTTGCGCTTGCGATTCGTGGGTTGGGCCTTGGGTTTTTGTTTGCGCCGATCAACCAGATTGCGTTTGCGGGGATGGAGCCTCATGAGACACAACAGGGAGCTGGGTTGATTAGTCTGACCCGACAGCTCGGCGGGTCTTTTGGGATTGCCGTTCTTGGAACGCATTTGGCTGGGAGCATAAAGACGCACCAGAATCAGCTTGCGGATCATTTGTCTTACGGAGGTGCGGCGCTTGGAGAGCGCTTGCAGGGCGCGACGGGATTACTGGTCGGGGCCGGGAGCAGCCCCGCGGATGCGCAAAAGGCAGCGCCTGCGATTGTACAGATGTTGGTTGACCGTGAGGCATCGATGATGGCATTCAACAACGGTTTTCAGCTGATTCTGGTTGCATTCCTTTTTGCAGCACCGATGGTGATGATGCTTAGGAAGCCTCGTGCTGGTGTGCGCCCGGGAGGCCCGGGGGACCACTAATCAAGAGCCAGTTACCGGCTTATCCGTTGTCGGCTTTGTCCTGCGGGTCGTTCACGAGAAGTGAGCGACGCCGTTTGCGTCGGCGCTCTCGTTGTTTTCGATAGTTATCGAGCAGATAAATCCCCGCCCCCAGCGTAGCAGCAGTGACTATGGCTCCAATGATGTAGGTCGTTTTGGCACCTTCTACAGCGGCTGCCTGTACCTTCGGTGCCAGCGTTCCTTTAAAGCTGACATCCATGGCATCCCCGTGGGTTCGTAGAGATGCGCTCTTGCCATCAATGTTCAGTTTCCAAACATTCCCTGGGAGTTTGGTATCCCGCCCATTTGTCAGCGTCACTGTAATTGGACGTAGCGATACCCCACTCACAGGAAAGGACACTTTGTCACCACCAGGCTTTAGCCCGTACATCCGAAGAGCCGCAAACAGGTTCGTCGCGGATGGTGCTCCATCGATCACGACGATTTCCATGGCGCTTACACTAATATTGGTACCAGATTTTTCACCGGTGATTTTAAAGGTGGCATCCAGATTGCCCGAGGCCGCA
>CAZSGJ010000105.1:0-8952 GCA_964606305.1 uncultured Armatimonadia bacterium | reverse complement strand
GTGCCCGTCGTGATATCCAACATCTGGCTGGTGCTCGCAATCGTAAACTCCGATGCCTCGACACCCGTCAAAAGGCCGTGTAAGAAATCGGGCATGAAGAGCAGTTTTGTGGTCGCTGCAAGCTGCTCCGGATGATTTTCTGCGAGACTCGCCAGCTGAAAGAGGGTGTTTAGCTGCATCGTCTGGATACCCGTGACAGCGTAAATGTCTCCTTTGGACACTTTGGCGAAGACTTTGTCAACAAAGCCATCCGTTCGGGCATCCCGGTAATGAACCGGACTTCCAACCAGCGTGCCGCCCTTACCGAGCAAGGCAAAGTCCACACCCCAGGTGTCGATTCCGACCGATGCAAATCCGCCATCCTCTGCCGCGATGCGAATCGCATTCCGAATTTCCTGAACAAGGCCGGTCGTGTTCCAGTAAAGCGTCCCTCCGATTTTGACAGGGCCGTTTGGAAATCTGTGGATGACATTCAAGGTCAGCTTTCGGTCATCCGAGAGCGTCCCGATTACGCCGCGGCCGCTCTCCGCTCCGAGGTCAATCGCAAGTATACGTGTCATCCCATCTCCTCCGCGCCAAACCGTGTGCAGGTGCATTATCCGCCTTTATGGGATGGTGATGCAAAGCCGTCTGAAGGTCAGGTAGGCTGGAGTCTTATGCAGTTTCCGCTCCGATTTTCCGAACTTGATGCGCCGAATGCTTGGCAATTGACCCCTCGTCTATTTACAAGTGGGCAGGTTTCCGAAGCGGATGTTCACTACTTTACAAATGTTGCCGGTGTGACAGCGGTGCTGAACCTGCTTCCGCCGACGCAGGAGCTAGCCGATGAAGACGGCTGGTGGGCGGATGCAGGGATTGATTACGATGTGATTCCCATCATTTGGATGCAGCCAACCCTTGATGGCATTTGTGCGTGTACCGAGTGGATGGCCCGCCATAAGGATGACTGTGTGCTGGTTCACTGTTCGATGAACTATCGGGTCTCAAGTCTTGTGCATGTTATCCGCAGGCTACAAGGAACGGTGACTTCATTGAAGGATGATGGCTGGCTTCAGCAAGTCTGGGAGCCGAATCCAATCTGGATATCGCATATTGAACGCCTTTGCGCATCGCCGGAACGTAGATTGCTGGATTCGGTGAATGCATTGGATATCATCGACTTTTAGGGTTGCTTCTGTATCGCATCGTCCTTGCGGCGCGTTGGATTGCTAATCGGGATAAAGTCAAATGGTTTTGGCAGGGAGCTGTAGTAGCTGAAATCGCTAACCGGCTCCAGCGGGGCGTTGTAGACCTTGGTCGCAATACGATGCAGAAGGGTCAGTGGCGAGCATGTGTCAATGTCACCTACTGCCTTTTTGTACTTCTCTGGGATGCGGACGACCATAAGCGTTCCTTTGACTTCATCCATGTCCGTCTCTTTGGCTGAGTCCCAATCGAGATGCATTCGGGGCCCATGGTCGCCAACGATAACAGTAATCGTGTCGCGGTGCGGCTTGCTATCAATCGCATCGATGGTGGACAGGACCTTGGTATTGATGGCCTTGAGCTGTTCCACATATGCCGTTCGATATTGCTCCTGTCCGATTTGCTCGACGAGTCGTTTGCCATCCAAAAGGGTGAATGTTCGGCCATTAGGTTGTACCGGACCGCCATTTGCATCGAAGACAAATGGGGGATGCGGGGCGAGGACGTGCACAAAAGTAGCTTTGGGTGCGGTGAGCTCAGTTGACATTTCCCAGAAACGGAAGACATCCCGCAGCTGCTGGCGATGGGTTCGAACTCCGGTTTCATCAATCATCGACAGCAGGGAGAGAGGCGTACGCTCGATAAGAAGGCGTAGAGCGGTTTCCACCTGGTAGCTCATGATGATGTTGGCTGTAGAAGCGAAAGTGAGGTCGGCGGATGGCATAGCAGTCAAGTTGGTTCCGCTGGGGATGCTAATGATTTTATGGCCCTGTTTACGGAGAACCTGCCATAGCACTGCATTGTCTACTGTATTCGTCACAACCCCGGCAAGATCAACACTGGTAGAGCGCTTAAGCTGGTCTACGGGTTTGAAGTTAAGCATCGATGCCACAGACAACACTGTTTGTGTGTAGTTGGCGTGGCTGCGCTTTGCTACAGAGAAGCCTTTGGCCTCCAAGGCTTTCAAGAATGGTTGATTGTCGTAGTTGTAATAGGCCTTGATGACATCATCGCGTCCGTAGGCATCCAAAACGACAACTTGCAGATCTGGAAGATCCGTGTCAAGTGTGTTATTGGCTTGTTGTCCAAGCAGTTCCTTAGCGGCTTCCAAGGTATGAACCGGGGTATCGTCTTTCTTTCCGCTGGTGATGTTCTGCATGTACGCCGCGTAGTTTGCGGTCTTTAAGGCATCTTTCCATGGCGTTGTCACCAAGGGGATGAGCATCAGGGTGATGGCGATCGCGGTGAAGGCTCCGAATGCCCGCTGTAGCGTCCGGCGCAGTAGAAACGCAGTGACTGTCGCGATGATGGCAATACCGAACCAGAGGTATGTACCGACGGTTTCGGCACGTGCATTCTCAAAGAAATACGCGACGATGACAGCAGGGCCAACGACTAGATCACGAAATGCAAAACTGAACAGGATAAAGGCGCTTAGGAGCATCGCAGCAAAGCGTGCTGTTTCTGCCTGTCGGAGACAAGCGAGTACATTGCCCAGCACAACCGCGAATAGAGTGGCTATCCCGGCTGGCATCAGCATGATGTCGGTTGGGATCTCAAGCCGATTGACGGCAGCGAGTGTAATCAGGGGATAGAGGCAGGTCGCTGCAATGGGTAATGCCAGGAGCAGCGACTGCTTGAAAAACGATAAGACCTTGGACACAGACTCTCCACGGGGTTGGGACGGGTGTGGTTATGCGACGGTGTCCGCAGTGCGGCGGGAATGGGAACGACCGGAAACCTGAATACCTATGTTGTTAGTGTTTTGGGCTGCCTTTACCTGACTTGCTACGGAACCAGGAGCGGAATGTGTAAAGGAGTCCAGCGGCACTTGCAATCAGGAGCTGAGTGGCCATACTGCCGGCACCAGGATCAAGGTATGCAGATGCTGGGGCTTCTGTTATTGTGACAACAACTGTCATTAACAGTGCAAAAGTGATTATATTTTTTAATAAGTTTGTTTTCATTGTAGTACCGTCATTACAGACTGAATTATCGGTTGTTTAGTTCACTTATTTAGTGGAGAAATTGCCTAGTTTACATGTCCACTTGTAAGGAAAAATTCACACCCAACAGGGTCATGAAATCAATGAACTTTCCCGCTTCTAACCGCGTCTTGCCCCGATTGCATTCAGATTGCAAGCTCCGACGTACTTACATAACTAAGGACCTTACAGTCGGTTCCATCATTTGGATCTCATAAGACCAATATTCTGAGCCTCCGTGATCAATGTTTGAGCAACATCAAACAAGCAAAAGCCAGTACGGTGCTCACGCAACGTCTGGCTTTCATGCTCGCGACTGGATTGTGTGGCGCTAACCCGCGATGACATCCTTGATGACATTACCCTTGACATCGGTCAGTCGGAAGTCTCTCCCGGCATAGCGGTACGTTAGTCTGGTGTGATCGAGACCAAGGAGCTGCAAAACCGTCGCGTGGAGATCGTGTACATGAACCGGATTGTCAACTGCCTCAAATCCAAGTGGGTCGGTACCGCCGAAGGAAAACCCGCCACGGACACCGCCACCGGCCATCCACACAGTGAAGCCCTTATTGTTATGATCCCGTCCATCCCCATTTTGCGCGGTCGGCGTGCGTCCAAATTCGCCCGCCCAGACAACAAGTGTTGAGTCAAGCAGCCCCCGGGCGGCAAGATCTGCGAGGAGCCCGGCAATCGGCTTGTCCACCGCTGCACAGTTACGAGGCAAATCATTCGCGAGGTTCGCGTGCTGATCCCAGTTCACATTTGGCGTGACTTCGACGAACCGAACTCCCGCTTCCACAGCACGCCGGGCCAATAGACATTGGCGTCCAAAGTCATCCGAGACGGTCGTTCCAATTCCATAGCTACTTTGGACTGCGACTGGCTCGCTATCAAGGTTCATAACGGTTGGTAAATCCGCCTGCATCCGGAACGCTAGCTCATAACTGGTTATCGCAGCATTCACCTGCTCCAAGTGCGGCGTCTTGGCAAGTGCTTCCGCGTGGAGTTTCTGGATGAAGTCAAGCTGTTGGCGCTGGGACTCAGGTTTGAGCAGCGGGCTCGCGATGTAATCTGCCTTGCTGGTAGCGATGGGTTGATTGCCTTTGCCGATAGGTGTTCCCTGATAGATGGCAGGTAGAAACGCGGAACCGTAATTTTGTGCACCGCCATTTCCGGCAGGTGGCTTGATGCTAAGAAATCCTGGAAGGTTTTGGTTCACCGTCCCAAGCCCGTAAAGTGTCCAGGCACCAACGCTTGGTCGTACAAATTGGAAACTTCCCGTGTGCATTTGGACGAAGGCCTGAGGGTGGGATGGCTGATCGGTATGCATACTGCGTATCAGACACATTTTGTCTGCATGCTTCTGCAGCTCCGGGAACAGCGAGCTTATCCAAAGTCCACTGTCACCACTTGGCTCAAAAGCCCATTTGGATTTGAGAAGCTTTGCGCCACGGCCCAGGCGACCAGGGCCAGGCATCCCGTTGCGCTCCTCGAGCTCCGGTTTGTAATCAAAGGTATCCACATGACTTGGCGCACCGCGCATACAGAGCCAAATGACATGTTTTGCTTTTGCCTGGAAATGCGGAGTCTTTGGAGCGAGCGGATTGTTTTGCTTGCTCGTCGCCTTCAGCGCCGCCTGCGCCAATGCATCTGTCGTCGCAAAGGCAGAAAACGCCAATGTTCCAAACCCGCCCGCCAGTCGGGTCAAGAGTGTGCGGCGGAGGATTTCATCTGACATTTGGGAGACCTCTTTCCTTAACGAACCGTCCGAAACTCAACCGTTGCCATAAGTGATTGGCAGAAAACTGTCCAGCGGGCACGCTCGGCATTGCGGGCTACCCGGCTGTAAACACCGCTGTTCGCCTGCGACTCGGGCACAAAACTGTCCAAAAATGCCTTACTCGCCGTCACTTCAGCAGTACTTGGCAGCCTGCCGAGAATCATGCGGAATGCGCTTTCGATTCGCTCATCCTGTGAGCGGCTCGCTGCTGGAATCCGGCCGGATGCCTTAATGGCTGCGTCAATCACAAAGGGAGCATTTAGCAGGTAAAGCGCCTGGGATGGAACCGTTGTTTCCTCCCTGACACCGGTCACCAACGATGGCTCGGCCATGTCGAATACCGCAAGGGCATCGGGGAGTGTGTCACGCACAATCGGGAGGTACACCGAGCGGTACGGCATGGTCATGGTTTGCGGGTCAAATGCCGGTCGCCTGGCAAACTGTCCATCCACTTTAACCATGGGTGATCCATCCGGTACACGCAAGTCCAAATCACCACTCACCGCCAAAATGTTGTCGCGGATTGCTTCTGCATCCATCCGGCGGACGCGCTGGTGGGATAGCTGGATGTTTTCCGGATCCGTTTGCGCCGCTTTTATCCCCGGCGTTGAATCGAGCTGGTAGGTCTTTGTGAGCATAATGTCACGAATCAGACCTTTGATGTTCCAGCCACCTTCCATAAAGCGAATGGCCAGATAATCGAGCAGCTCCGGGTGATCAGGCCGCATCCCGGTTACGCCAAAGTTGTCACAGCTGGCAACGAGCCCACGACCGAACAAATAGTGCCATACGCGGTTCACAAAAACGCGCGCCGTCAGTGGATTATCCTGTGAAACCAGCCAGTCTGCGACCTGCAGGCGTCCACTGGATGTTCGTGGAACGGATGTCTCTGTGGATGCACCGAGAAACGCCGGAATTCCGCGCTGCACGACCTCACCTGGCTGCGTTCGTTCGCCCCGTGCATAAATTGGACAATCTTCAAGGATGACCTTGTCAGATACGCCCATCGCAAATGGCTTAAGCCGGCCGGATGCATCGTAGCGGCTTAGCTGATGCTCCAGCACATTGATCCGACTCTGCAGCACGACGAGTCCGCCATTTCCTGCGGTTCGGTTACGGCGCTGCGCTTGGATTAGCTCATCCCGTTGCTGAACCAGCGCAGACATTTGGTTCGTCAGCAAGCGTTGCTCAAATGGAGTTAGTCCGTTTGGGCGATATACGGATCCATCCACTGGAAGCGCAATTCCATCCGAGCCCTGACGTTGTTGGTTTGTCGGAGCGGATGCCGTGTGTGTCTCGGTGCTCAGGAAAATGCCCGCAAGCTGGTAGTATGCGCGCTGCGAAATCGGGTCCGTCTTATGGTCATGACACCGGGCACATGCAACCGTCAGACCAAGGATTCCCTGCCCGATGGCATCGATTTGCTCATCGGCTACATCGAGGCGGAACTGTCGCGTGTTTCTCTCGGTGTGCGACTTGGTCCCGATTGCCAGGTAACCTGTCGCGATGGTTTGCCTTGCTGTTAGCGCATCGGATGCAGATGGAAGGAGGTCACCGGCGATTTGTTCACGGATAAATGCGTCGTATGGCTTATTCGCATTGAAGCTGTCGATTACATAGTCCCGATAGCGCCATGCTTCAGGGTACGCGACATTTGCATCTTTGCCACTGGACTCCGCGTAGCGGGCAATGTCCAGCCAGTGACGCCCCCAGCGACGGCCATATTCCTGACTTGCAAGGTAGGTGTCAATAACGTTTCGGATGTCCGCTTGCGTCGGTTTGTCTGGAAAGGCATCAAGCTCGGATGCAGTTGGCATGATGCCAGTGATGTCCATCGCGATACGCCGCAGGAGAAGCTTTCCACTTGCTTGCTGTGCCGGCAGTAAGCCGTGTCGCTTTTGCGCTAATGCAATAAAGCGATCAATCGGTTGGGATGCCCAGCCACCATTGGTTTCCATTGGCACCAGTGGAAGAACTGGCTTACGGTAGGCCCACTCTTTTTGCTCTTTCGTTTCCGGGCGGACAACTTGTTGCTGCGAACCCCGTGGATCAAACGCACCTTTGGCTATCCACATCTCAAGCGTCTGAATCTGTGTTTCAGACAACTTACCCGATGGCGGCATTTTCAGCGTTGGATGAAGGTGTCTGACAACCTGAATGAGCAGGCTATCCTTGGGTTTACCCGGGACAACAAGAGGTCCTTTGGATGCACCCGTAAGCATATCGGCCCGCGTGTCCATCGAGAGGCCACCTTGGACTGCACCAGCTTTCTTCGAGTGGCAGGGGAGGCACTCTTTCGCCAGGATTGGGCGAATCTTTGCCTCAAAGAATGTAGTGTCTGAACCGGGCGGAACCTTGCCTGTCGCCTTCGGAGTTGTTTGTATGGCGAGTCCTGCACATGCGATCAGCGTGCATCCAGCAATTAATGTCGTGAACCGTGTCTTCATCATCCGCTGTGAACTCCCATTAGTACTGTTGTCCTTTAGACCATCAAGGCATAGCAAAAGGTTCAATGTCCCAGTGGTGGGACTTTCCACTATGAGATTGTTGGTCGCTGTCTACGCCGACTACATGGAACATTACCCTCTGCTTAATCGGAAGTTACACACTGGTATGGGACTTGCAATACTACATCGCATTACCGGAATAAAGGCGGGGGAAAAGATGTCGCAGCATACATCCATGACAAGCAAAAGCACGCAATCAACCATTTGGCAACCCATCAGTGCCATCGGCGGTGCGGTCATTCTTGGCATTGTTTTGCCGATGATCAAAGGGTGTCAGGAAAGATCCCTGATTAGCCAGCAGCCGCAGGCCGCTCCCACGATGCCGACAGGTGATAATGCACCGGAAGTGGCATCCACAAAACGCTGACTGCGCTACGGCAAGTGCAGTGTGAATTTTCCGAGTTCAAGTGGTAAACGCGTCGATTTTCCATTTCGTGTTGCGATGATCAACGCAGCTTTTGTGTCGTTAGGAACCACTTCCCAGCGGTTTTCAGTGAGTGTTATCGGAAGCAATTTTGATCCTGATTGAAGCTGCAACGTTGTTCCCGGTGTAGCTTCCCCAGACCATTTCGTTGCTGATACCGACGTTACCTCGACATACGGTTCTTTTTGAATCATCGCGCGGTGATACGCCGTCATTGCATCCACCTCACGCCTCGAAACCGTCAATCCGCCTTGGGCTAAGCACATTTCCCAGACCATTTTTCGCAGCTGTGCATCGGTCTTTCCTTTTCCAAGGTCATCTCCATAAAAAGATCCACCCGGACCATGACAGCGAACACAAGCTTTGTCATAGAGGCTGATTGCGCCGCGAAGCGGAAGCACCTCCATGTTTGCAGCTGCAATCTTGTCCCCATTAGACGGGGGGGCAAGCAGCGAAATTGCGAGTGCCGCACAGGGAAATCCCCATGCGGCACTCGTAAAACTACTTCTTCGCACCCGTGTAGCTGATGCGATAAACAACGCCTGCTGCGTCATCCGAGAACAGAATGGAGCCATCCGGTGCTTCCGTACAGTCCACCGGGCGCCCCAGTGGTTTATTGTCCTTGTCGAGGCACTTGACGATCGGGAGCATTCCGAAGGGCTTGCCTGTCTCTTTGTCGAACAGCACGCGGTCTACCGAGTAACCCGCACGTAGCGTTGTGCCACCGCCGTTACCGTGGTGGGCAACAAATGCATCGGCGTAGTGGTCAGCCGGGAAGTGTGTCTTCTTTGCGACAAAGCAGAACGCATTTGATGCAGCATGTGCAGGGAAGTTCCAACCTGGATTCACAGTCTCTGCTGCGATCTTCAGCAGGTCAGGGAGGTCTTTGAATTCCGGGCGAGGCACGCCGTAGCCCATGATGAACGGGTGTCCATAGAACTTTCCGCCGGCGTAGAGGTTGAATTCATCCGTTGGGTTAAGGTTTGAGATCGGAGTGTTTCCGGGTGTCTCGCCATATGGATCGCCGAACTTATCGGAGCCGTGGTCCACGCCCCAGAGGTCTGTCGTCCC
>CAZSGJ010000104.1:0-8978 GCA_964606305.1 uncultured Armatimonadia bacterium | reverse complement strand
ACCGGACTCGAACCAGTGACACGAGGATTTTCAGTCCTCTGCTCTACCAACTGAGCTAAGGTGGCGTGGAAAACGGAGAAGACGGGGCTCGAACCCGCGGCCTCCGCCGTGACAGGGCGGCGCTCTAACCGACTGAGCTACTCCTCCACAACCATCGCGTCAATCAAAAGTGGGCGAAGAGGGATTTGAACCCCCGACCACCTGTTTGTAAGACAGGCGCTCTACCGCTGAGCTATTCGCCCTCAGCCTTCAGCCTCATGCTTGACGCAGGGAGAAGAATATCGCTGCAAATGATGCTCCGCAAGGGTTTACGTGATGTTCCGTGAAAAATAACCGAAAAAACTTGTTCAGTGTTCTGCACCTGCCATAGACACGGCGTTGTAGAATTGAGTGGGACGCTGCCAGATAGGGACAAATCGAATGCGAATCACGGCTATTACGGATGAAATATCACAAGATCTTGGACATGCACTCTGTGTGCTCAAGGAGTTCGGCGCGACATCCTGTGAGCTGAGAAATGTCTATGGTGTGTACATCGTGGATGCGGACGATGCCATTCTTGCACGCGTGGAATCGGACTTGGCGTCATCCGGGATGACCGTCGACTGCCTTGATACACCGCTGTTCAAGTGCAACCTCGATGCTGTCGGAACAACTGATGCCGCGGGCGCCACGCATAACGCTGCAGAACGAACTCTTAGCGACCAGTGGCCACTTCTGGACCGTTGTATTGACCTTGCGTTACAGTTCAAAACCCCATTTATCCGGATTTTTGCATTCTGGCGTAAAGGTGATCTGACGGCGGATCGTCGCACAGCCATTATCGAAATCCTAACCAAGGCTGCTGGTATTGCTGGCGCCGCGGGTATCACTTTGCTGCTCGAAAATGAGCATGCCTGCTTGCTTGGGACTGCCGCAGAGACAGCGGATGCAGTCCGGGCGATTGGCTCTCCCTGGCTCAGGATGGTTTGGGATCCGGGGAATGCGATGATGCTTGGTGAAGCGGTTTTTCCGGATGGCTATGAGCACTGCAGGGAAGTGATGATGCATATTCATCTCAAAGATGTCCAAGTCGGTGAGGGTGGAAGTCTTTCGTGGGCTTGCATTGGCTCAGGTAGCGGAGATTACCCTCGTTTGTTCCGCACACTTCGTGACAACGGGTATACGGGTAGTATTGCTCTTGAGACCCATTGGAAATCTGCTGACAACAATCCGGAAACAGCCAGTCGGGCGTGTTTGTCCGAGATGAAAAAGCTGATGGGCTGATGACGACTTGCATTCGTGCGTGGCGAAAAGCGTCCATTCGCCGAGATGTCAGTAAGGCACCGTTTCGACCTGTGTGACATCGTGGTGGCACGTTTCTGCAAGCTGTAATCAAGTCCCGGCGGCATCGTTTGCGGTGAAGTCAAACAACCACATTTGCCAGATGCGTGGCGAAAGCGTCCATTCGCCGAGATGTCAGTAAGGCACCGTTTCGACCTGTGTGACATCGTGGTGGCACGTTTCTGCAAGCTGTAATCAAGTCCCGGCGGCATCGTTTGCGGTGAAGTCAAACAACCACATTTGCCCGACGCGTGGCGAAAAGCGTCCATTCGCCGCAAAATAGGTGGTTATGTCCGCCGGAAGGTGGATGAGGAGATTTGACATGTCCATCATGGCTATGAAGCGCTTCGTCGAGAAGCACGGAACCACGGTCATCGCTGTTCTTGCGGTGCCCCTGCTGATTGGTGTGGTCTACAGTGGACTGGGAGCCAATCTGGGCGGAGGAGCAGCGAACCGCGCCGCCGATGATGAGAAAGCCGTTGCGCAGATAGGTGGCACCAAGATCACCAAGTCAATGCTCGACCGACAGCTTGAGCAGCAAATGCGCGGCATGATGGGCGCTCCGACCCCGGAGATTCAGGACATGTATCGCCTGATGCTGGTCGAGCAGTTCAAAGGGCGTGAAGCAATCGTTCAGGCTGCTAAAAAAGCCGGTATCGAAGTCACCGATGCTCAAATTGAAGAAATGCGGGACAAGAAGTGGGATGAAAGCGTACGCTCTGCGATCGCATCCCAGCTTGGTCTTGATCCAAAGTCCGATGACCGAACGATTGAAGAAGCCCTTCGCAAAATGAATCCGGATTCCTCGATCGCGGCCCTCAAACAAAATGTTATTGAAGTCGATCAGCTCCGCAATGAGCTTTACTACAACGGTCTTAAGTCGAAGGTTGCGCCACCAGCAAACATCGATGCCGCATACGTCAAGCGGACTTACTCGGACATTCAGGTACGTCACGTCCTGATCAAGTCCGGCCCGGGCGGTCTTCCGGATGACCAGGCGAAGGCAAAGGCTGAAAAAGTACTTGCAGAAGCGGTAAAGGATCCAGCAAGCCTTCCGAAGCTGGCTAAGGAAAATTCCGATGATCCTGGCTCGAAGGCGAAAGGTGGTCTCTACGATTGGGCACCTGGATCTCAATACGTCCCGGAGTTTACGCAAGGTGCACTTGCTGCCGGCCTCGGTAAAGTCAATCCCAGCCTGATCAAAACGACCTACGGGTATCACATTGTCAAGCTGGAAGGCGAACGACCAGGCAAGACGCTGCCTAAGGATTTTGACAAGGACAGCGCAAAGTACGTTCAGCAATATGTTGACCGAATTGCTCAGGCTAAAGTGGGCGAAATGATTGCCGCTGAACAGCCCAAGCTGACCGTTGAGATCTTGGATCCCGGGATGCGTGCGGCGATGGCTATTCGTGAAGCTGCTGGACCGAATAAGAATGGCAAGCTTGCCGAAGCGCTTACTGAGCTCGATAAGATCCCGACATCTGAAGATCCGCTTGGTTCCGTGCCACTTCGCAAGGCTGGTATTTACGAGCAGCTTGGCAAGCTTGATGATGCCGTAAAGTCACTTGAACTGGCACTTCGTGGACGTAACCTCCCAGAGACGCGTTTCAAACTCGCTGGACTCCTCGTCAAGACCGGCAAAAAGGACTCTGTAAAGGAACAGCTTCAGGAAATCGAGAAGCTGGCACTGACATCTCCAGACCAATGGAAACAACTCAGCGACCTCTATCGCCAGATCGGTGATAGGGAGAATGAGACCAGAGCGTTGCTGAAGAATCAGGAAATGGTGAAACGTCAGCAGGCACTACAGAAACAACAACAGAAGGCCGCCGCTCCCGCGCCGGCGCCGACTCCTGCTCCAGCGCCAAAGAAGTGAGTCGGAAGTCAGCTCAGACCGACGCCCTGGATGTGAAAATCACACGTCCGGGGCGTCTTCGTCTCGTGGCAACGCCAATCGGAAATCTGGAAGATATCACCGTTCGTGCGCTGCGCATTTTGCGTGAGTCGCACATCGTAGCCGCTGAAGACACACGTGTCACCGGGAAACTCCTGCGTCACTTTGATATAGACACCCGCCTGATCAGTCATCATGCGCACTCTGGACAGGAAGATGTGATCCAACTCATCGCCCTTCTGGCACAGGGAAATGATGTCGCTCTTGTGTCAGATGCAGGAACGCCCTGTATCAGTGACCCTGGTCAGCAGCTCGTCCGGGCCGCCATCGATTGTGGAATCACTGTGGAGCCTATTCCCGGTGCGTGTGCCGCTATCGCTGCAATCAGTGCAAGTGGCCTACCCACTGGGCAGTTCACATTCGAGGGATTCCTGCCAAGGACGAACGACCGCAAGGAACGCCTCACAGCGCTCGCGACTGAACGCAGAACAATGATTATCTACGAGAGCCCGCATCGGCTTGCAGATACGCTCGCTGACCTGGCCGATGCCTTCGGCGCGACACGGCAAGCCACAATTGCGCGTGAGGTCACAAAGCTACACGAGTCCTTTATCCGCGGGACGCTGGCGGAATGTGCGGAACATTATAAAACCGAACCGCCCCGTGGAGAGTGTGTCATCATTGTTGAAGGTGGTACTGGTGACGTTCCAGAACGTCCCGCCGAAGCATCCATTGAGATGCTCCTTCTCGAAGCGATGCAATCTGGCAAGTCAACCAAAGAAGCGGCACGTGAGGTTGCCAATAAGACCGGACTTGGGCGTCGTGAGCTATATGCGATTGCACTGACGCTTCAAGCTCCTGAGGCCTTGGAAGAGGAATAGTCATGACCGACACACCGACGAATCACAAACGCGAGCGTGCGCTGGTTTGGGCGCTCGGTGTGATACCTGTTTTCATTATGCTCATCCTCGGAGGTGGAGTGCTGAATCTCCCGATGAACGATGAGTTCTCGTATGCCCGGCTTGCAGAGGCGTTTAGTAAAACGGGACGCATCCAGCTGAACGGTTGGGGAACGCCCCTGATGCTTCCACAGATGGTTGTCGGCGCGGCCATCATCAAGATCTTTGGCTTCAACTACGGAACCCTGCACTGGGTTGGCATCATTTCCACTGCGGTGGCATCCGGGTTTCTGTACCGCTTCCTACGGGCCGCCGGTGCTGGTATGTTTACATCCATAACCCTCTGGGCAGCGGTCATGGGAACGCCAATGGTCCTTGCATCTGGCGTGTCGTTTCTGACAGATGTCCCAACCATGGCTCTTTGCCTCGTGTCGTGGACCTTTTTTGCGGAGGCGTTACGGACATCCGGTACGGCTGAGTCTCAAAGACCCAAAGTCCTTGTGGCAACCGTTTTCGCACTCCTCGCTGCACTCAATCGCCAGAATGTCATTCTTCCGTTCGGTGTTGCGATACTCATTGTTAGCGGTTTCCGTCCAGCGTGGCGAAGCATACTGATCCCGGGAGCCGTACTCACTATCACTCTAGGCTTGCTGGCCGTCTCGATTATAGGAAAGCTGCCATACGCCGTGCCGGTGCATCCAATCGTCGGTCTTTTGTCGCTTGTTGGTTACCCGGACATCGCCACTAAGTTCATGGTCAAGTTCGGTATCATCACCGGTCTGCTTGTACTTCCGGGTGTTCTCTTTGGGATACAGCTGCGAAAACCATCCTGGCCGGTTGCAGGATTAGTGTTTGCATGGATGACGATCTTTATCATCCTGCCGATGTCCGCAAAGCACATCGAGATGTTTGGTCCCATTTTTCGCCTGACAATTTACGGTCAATATTGGACGACGATGGGTGTCGTTGTGGGAGGCGTACACGGCTTTGGTGACCGTACATCCGTTCCCAACCTGGGCTATCTCTGGTCAGCTGTTGGACTTATTGGCAATGTCGCGTCGCTGGCACTGCTCGCAAATCAATTCCGGCGAACCTTGGTCAACATAAAAGGTCGTCAGGCGTTGGATGCATCATCCGTATTGTCGCTCGCATTAATCACTTTTGTCCTTGTTCAGTGTCTTTCATTGGTGCCATGGCTGGCGCTGAACAACATGTTTGACCGTTATCTGTTGCTCATTGTCCCGTTTGTGATGGCCGCGCATGTCGCTCCGACAACGGAAAAACCGCGTTTTCATGCATTCCGCTGGGGTGCTGCCGCTATTGCTGCGTGCACTGTCATCTGGGGCATTGTGTCTACACATGACTACTTTGCGTATTCCCGCGCACGGATGGAGCTCTACAAACAGACGCTGGCACTTGGAATCGCACCGGAGAATTTGGATGCTGGCATTGAGTACAATGCCGACTGTCAGATTCGCACTGAAGGCAAAATCAACAACCGTCAAATGGAACCGGCTTCTGCGTTTGATGAAACCCGCATCGCGATCAATGTCGACTATGAGCCAGAGAAGTTTCCAAGTGTTCTCGCCGCGTACCGGATTTCATCATCCACATTTACGACCTGGTCGGATGGTCCCCTGAATGACACATCAGGAAACCCTGTTGAGATGGACTACTTTTCGATCATTGATGGAAAGCGCAAGATGATTGTTGGCCACGTTGCGCCTTCTGAAACACCCTAAAGGCTTAGCAGGTAGCGGACGATGTCATCCTGAGCTCGGCGGGCTGCAGCACTGCCAGTTTTCCTATCAAAATGATTCATGAGAATGCTGAAGACAATCGTCTCACCGTTGGCTGTCATTACATAACCACTTAGGCAGCTGGACACCGACAGCGTACCCGTCTTAGCCAGAACTTTGCCTTTGTGCTCCGATGCTGGAAAGCGTGCTTTCAATGTGCCATCAACTCCACCGACCGGCAGCGCATCCCGGAAGACCTTGTTGGTTGCCATTGTTTTCAGGAGGGCAACGGTTGCCTCGGCGGTTGTTGTGTTCCACATCGATAGTCCTGAGCCATCCGCTGGCTGGACTCCATCCGTTGGTATACCACTGCTGGTCATCCACGTCTGAAGCCGCCGGATACCCGCGGCAGGTGTGGCAGGTCCCGCATCGAGTCGCCCAATCGTTCGCAGCAGAAGCTCTCCATAAAGATTGTCACTTGGCTTTAGAAAGTCGGGAAGTGTTTCTGCGAGAGGCCGACTCGCGATTGTGGTCAAAAGCACATCCGCAGCCACGCGAGGGCGACGGGCATACTGAATGTTTGGTGCCGTGGGAACGCCAGTGTCACGAAGGACGCTGGTTAGGATTCGAAATGCAGCATCGGTCGGGTTATCGATGGCAACCGTTGCTGTAATCGGCTTATCACCGGCCACCAATGTTCCACTCACCTCGACCTCCGGACGAAGCGGGTTTCGCGAAATCTTCAGGGGCGCCGGTCTATTCTGCTGGTTGATGCCGGATGGTCTGACCTCGCTGACGGTCGTGGTTGCTCGAATGGCAAGGATGCCATCTGAGACATCAATACTGGGAGGGGCACTTACGGATGCAGGCGGAGTTACGGTAACTTTGACAACATTTTTGTCGATGGTCGCAGCACCAATGGGTGCGGAAAATCCCAGTCCGATGTCATCCCACTGCCATGCAATGCCGAGATGATCGCCTTGGATTCTGCTGTCATCGATGGCTATTTGCGTGATCGGGACTGTCAGCTTGTCCTTTACCGATGCGATGGCTTGCGCAAGCTGAGCGCGTGTCAGCAGCGGGTCACCATCAAATGTGACATGCAGCGTTGACCCATTTGTGGAGAGCACAGTAGACCACTTGAAATCCGGTCCCAGAAGTTGAAGACCAGCCGCGGCCGTCAGCAGCTTTTGATTGCTGGCCGGCATGCAGGCACGATCTGCGTTGATGCGTACGATTGGCTTGCCTGTTTCGAGGTATGTGGCCAGGATTCCGATAGTAGCACCTTTCAGTTCAGGTCGTTCCAGAATTGTCGCTACTTCTGCGGGAAGGATGAACGGATCCCGGTTGACCGGCTGTGCGATGTTCTGGACAGGTGGTTGTACCTGTTGTGTCGTAGGGAAAGTCCTTGCTGAAACGAGTGCGATGCCAAGGGCGATGGCCGTGATGTCCATGTCGCATCCTATCGGACGGAAACTTCGTGTCGCACATCTGCCTCGATAGGATACAATCCCGCCAATTATTCTGGAGGACGTCTATGTCTTTATCCGCAACCAACTCCCGTAGAGTTGCAGCCGTAACACTTGCCACTGCATTGAGTCTGGCAGCCATTTCTATTTCTGCTCCGGTACGCGCTCAGGAAGCAATCAACCCTGATGTTGTCGCTAAGATTCGCAAGGAAGGTCTGACCCGCTCCCAGCTTCCGCAGACGCTGGAGTACCTGACCGAGGTCATCGGTCCACGGCTGACAGGTTCTCCAGGGCTTTTGCGAGCAAATGAATGGACCCGCAAAACGATGGCAGACTGGGGCTTAGTTAACGCAGCCCTTGAGCCTTGGGGACCCTTTGGTCGTGGATGGACACAGGAGCGCTTCTCGCTCCAAGTCATCGCCCCGACCGCATTTCCAGTCATCGGAATTGCAAAGGCCTGGTCAACAAGCTTTACCGGTACGGTGGATGTCGTCGTTATCGAGGCTGGCTCCGAGGATGACCTCAAGCAGTACGAAGGCAAACTGCAAGGTAAGGCTGTCCTGATCAGTCCAATTCGCGAGGTTCCTGCACACTTCGCACCTGAGGCCGTTCGCTGGACTGATGAGCAGCTGGCACAAATGGTCAACAATGCTGGGACTGGTCGCCGTGCGGGCATTACCGGTACGCCAGGCGTTACCGCAGGCTCTCCGGTTGCCACGAATGATATGACGGCCGAGCAGCGTGACCGGATGCAGCAGATGCAGCGTCAGCGCACGATGAGCGCCCGCATTTTGTCGTTCTGTAAGGAACAGGGCGCTGCAGTGGTGCTTGATTCCGCACGGGGTGATGGAGGAACGCTCTTTGTCCAACAGGCTACAGTTCCGACCAAGCCTAACAATGCACCGGCACCGCAGCGTGATCCAAATGCGCCATTCAACCCTACCGTAACCCGCCGCGTACAACCATGGAAGAAGGAAGCTGAAAAGCTGATGATTCCTCAGATTGCGGTGGCTGTTGAGCACTATAACCGCATCGCCCGGATGGTCAAGGCGGGAGAACCCGTGAAACTCGCCGTTGAGAGCAAAGTTCGCTTTAACGGGGATGACAATAGTCAGGTTTACAACACCGTCGCAGAGATTGAAGGCTCGGACCTCAAGGATGAAGTCGTGCTCTGTGGTGGCCATATTGACTCATGGCATGGTGGCACAGGAGCAACGGATGACGGTGCGGGTGTTGCTGTCATGATGGAAGCCGTACGCATTCTGAAGGCTACTGGCTTGAAGCCGCGTCGCACGATTCGTGTGGCACTTTGGAGCGGCGAGGAACAGGGCATTTTTGGCTCTGGGGCGTATGTCAAGCAGCACTACGGCACAAAGTCAGAGCCGAAGCCGGAACATGCAAAGGTCGCGGGCTACTTTAACATCGACAATGGAACCGGTAAGCTGCGCGGAATCTACGCACAGGGGAATGAAGCGGTTATTCCGATTTTCACCGAGTGGTTCAAGCCATTTGCAGACCTTGGCGCGACAACGGTAACCAAGCGGAATACCGGTGGAACGGACCACCTGCCATTTGACAGTGCCGGGCTTCCAGGCTTCCAGTTTATTCAGGATGAAATCGAATACGACACACGGACACACCATAGCAATAT
>CAZSGJ010000103.1:0-9043 GCA_964606305.1 uncultured Armatimonadia bacterium | reverse complement strand
TCGCTCGATTGAGCGTATTCTGCCGGCCCGCCTTCGTAAGCGCAAAAGCGCTTAAGCCAATCTGTTTGTTTTCCCTTCAAACAGCTAAACCTCGGATTTTCTCCGGGGTCTTTTTTATTTCCATCAGGCACTTGCTGAATGGATGTCACTCTGAACGCTCCAGAGATGTTTGTTTTCCCTTCAAACTGCTAAACCCCGAATTTTCTCCGGGGTCTTTTTTTGACATCAATATTCCTGCATCAACTAAACATCAACGCACATCATCGATTACTACAACATAGATACAACACCACGCCTAACCGTTGTGACTACCGGGCGAATATCTCTTCATCCGTAGCAATACCTGTTTCGCTTCTATTTACTGTTAAATCGCCGATTTTCATCGGTATGCTGATGTTATGCGCATGGTAGACATCATCAAAATGAAGCGGGATGGGCTCAGCCTGTCTGCTGCTCAAATTGATTTTGTCGTAAGTGGCGTGACTACCGGAAACATCCCGGACTACCAAACCAGTGCCCTCCTGATGGCGATTGTCCTTAACGGGATGACCGATCAGGAAACGGCTGATCTCACTGCATCGATGGCCCACTCAGGGGAAGTCCTAACGTGGGATAACCCGTTCACAATAATCGATAAACACTCAACTGGAGGAGTAGGAGACAAGACATCTCTGATTGTCGTTCCTATCCTGATGGCCTGTGGAATCCACGTCTGCAAAATGAGCGGTCGGGGACTCGGGCACACAGGAGGCACGCTGGACAAGCTGGAAGCAATCCCAAATCTCACCGTTGACCTGACCAGTAAACAGCTGCAGTCCCAAACGGTATCGGTGGGAGCTGCCCTCGCAGGTCAAAGCAAAAGTCTCGCACCAGCGGATGGCATTTTGTATGCGCTCCGGGATGTCACCTCCACTGTCGAATCAACGCCACTTATCGTGGCATCCATACTCTCCAAGAAGCTCGCCGGTGGTGCAGGCAACCTGATATTCGATGTCAAAGTAGGCGATGGTGCATTTATGCCAACCTTGCCTGCTGCACGCAACCTCGCCGATGCCCTTATACGCATCGCAAAGCTCCATGGCAAGCGTGTCGAAGCATTGATCACGGACATGGACCAGCCGCTTGGCAAAATGTCTGGAAATGCACTTGAGATCATCGAGGTCGTTCAGATTCTCAAGCCGACACCAGATGCGAAACCAGATCAACGCCTCCACACTCTCTGCCTTTCACTGGCATCAAACGCATTAATGCTGGCAACCAATATCACAGAAGCAGAGGCATCAAAACGCGTACTTGCCGCTCTCGATAGCGAAGCCGCATTTCTGGCGTTCAAATCCATTGTTGCTGCACAGGGTGGCGACACCCGTGTCCTGGATGACACCAGTCTCTTCCCACCGGCGCCATTCATTCGGGATGTCATTGCACCCCTTGACGGCTACATTAGTCGTATTCCTGCACGAGTAGTTGGGGATGCAGTTGTCAGCCTTGGCGGCGGTCGTGCGGTCAAGTCGGATGTGATCGATCACCGTGTTGGTATCGAAACACTGGTGCATGTCGGCGATGCTGTACGGCCCGGAGACAGACTGTTCCGTGTGCACGCAGCCAGCGATGATGCGGTATCGGGTGTGTCCGAACAGCTGATAAATGCCATCAGCGTCTCCGATGTTCCGATCGTTTCTAGCCCGGTAGTCATCGAGAGACGGACATGACACCGCATTTTCCGCTACGTCAGTTGCTGACTGGACTGCTTACAACTGTTGTCTGTTTAGATACCCTCATAGGTCATGTGCTTGCTCAGCGTCCATCCCGAGGAACACCCGCGCCCCAGGCTGGCAGAGATGCCTTTATGCCGCTGCCAAGCACATCAGCATCGGATTTGGCCCGGCGCATCGCATCCGACCCTAAGCTATTGAATGCCTATGCAAAGCACTTTGGTGTCGATGCAAAGCGAATTCCAGCGTTTGTAAAGGATGCGCTGGTACTGCGTCCACTCACAAAAGCAAAGGCCGTGGTTACATATGGGCGCACATCAACTGGTCATATATATCCGGTCCGACAGATTTTGCCGGCGGGTTCGCTGGTTTGGATGACACGTGATGGAAACGCCTGGCTGAAGTGGAAATGTACCAATCCTCTAGGGCGTGACTTGCCGATTGTTCCGATGCCCCCCCGGGAGGGACACGGAGAAGAAGAATTTCAGCTGGACATCAGCAGACCGGCAAGTACGCTACGACCGATTCCAGAGAGTCAGTCAGCAAGCTCAGTGCTGAACCTTCCGGCCCCATCGGATGATTCTCCGATTCTAATAGATTCACAGTACAAACCAGCACCGTACAACATTTTGCCGCTCGGTCTTGCACCCATTCAAGAACCAACGTCAGCTAAAAACATCTCACCCTGGCTCTGGGCAGTCGGCGCAACGCTTCCACGCGGACACCGGCAATCTACTGTAATCCCAGAACCGACGACGCTAACGCTCTTGCTCGTTGGAGGCGTTGCCTTTGTCCCGCTTTTCCTACTGCGAAAACCACGGGACTAACAGACCTTATCCAGCCTGTTTGTGTGCCTTACGCTCCTTGATGACTTCCAAAATCATCGGGACGATGCTCAGTAATACGATTGCCACAACGACCAGCTCAAAGTTCTTTTTGACGGCAGGGATATTTCCAAAGATAAAGCCCAGTGGCATACATGCTCCGACCCATGCAACCGCTCCAATAACACTAAATGTTAGGAAACGGGAATACGGCATCACGCCCATTCCAGCAACGAATGGTGCCAGTGTCCGCACAATCGGAACAAAGCGTGCCAGGATGATGGCTTTCGGACCGTGCTTTGCAAAGAAGGCCTCCGTCTTTTCAAGGTTCTTCTTATTGAAAAACTTAGAATTTCCTCGATCAAAGATACGACGGCCTTGAAACTTCCCGATGTGATAGTTGACATTGTCTCCAACAAGTGCGGCGATGATGACAACAGGGACCAAAATGGCAACATCGAGAGGCTTATCGGGTCGGGCAGATATCGCAGCGATGGCAAATAGCAATGAGTCGCCTGGAAGCCATGGGAAGACGACCACACCGGTTTCGACGAACACAATGCCAAAAATTGCGGCATAAGCAAGTGGGCCAGCAGTGGCAAGCCACAAAAAGAAAGGTTCCAGCAACTTTGACATAGGTTTTTAGAGTATACACAGGGTGCTCAATTCACGGTAGAAACCTGTGGGCCGGTTGGAGCATCTATAGAGTGGCGCAGAGACTGCTTGCGGGCGGTACGATATGCAGGAGAAACATTATGGCAGACCAGCTACCGGATGCTACCAAAGGCGTAGCCAACTACATCGATTCCTATCTTGATGTCCTGAAGGGACTCTTAGACAGCCTCGACAGAGCTGTATTGGAAAATGTCACCGAGCTGCTCTTCACAACGTGGAAAGAAGACCGTCGCCTGATTCTATGCGGCAATGGCGGTTCCGGGTCCACATCGTCGCACCTCGTCTGCGACTTTCAAAAGAACATTTATCTTGATGGCGGCAAGCCGTTTGAAGTCGTCGCCCTCACGGATTCCCCTGCACTGCTGCTCGCCTGGGGAAATGACACATCCTTTGAAAATGTCTTTGCCGGTCAAGCCCGGACTTGGGTTCGTAAGGACGATGTCCTGATTGCTATTTCCGGCTCAGGCAATTCCAAAAATGTTCTTGAAGCGGTCAAGGTTGCCAATGATGTCGGAGCGACGACCATCGGATTCTGCGGCTACGATGGCGGTAAGCTTGCCGAAATGGTAACGATTCCTATCGTTGCACAGCGTCGCAACATGCAGCAAGTCGAAGATGTCCACATGATTCTCGGGCATATTCTTTTCTCGGCACTGCGTGACAAAATCACCGGCTATCTGCCATCCGCGAACTAGATCAGTGACAAACAGTCGGCGTATCGCGTTCCTCGACCGGGATGGTGTCATTAACCAATACCTCCCCGGAGAGTACGTTCGTACACCCGACGAACTTATACTTCTCCCCGGTGTCTTGGATGCCATCAAGGCGCTCAATGATGCTGGTTGGCTGGTTGCGTTGGTTACAAATCAGCAGGGCATTGGCAAAGGTCTGATGTCACACTCTGATCTCGATGCCGTACATGCAAAGCTGTTTGCAGCACTGGATGCCATCGGCGGGCGGATAGATGCCATTCGTATATGCCCTCATCTCGCCGCTGACGCATGCTCCTGCCGCAAGCCAAAGCCAGGGATGATTCTTGACATCACCGCAGAGCTCGGTGGCGATTTGGCATCATCCATGTTCTTCGGTGACACAGACTCAGATTCTGGTGCGGCACGTGCAGCAGGAGTCGGCGCATTCCATCTGATTCTTGGAGGAAAGCGGACAGCCGAGCATGCACAGGACACAAAGTACTTTCCGATACCACCCGATGGCATTCATCCGGATTTGCTGACAGCCGTGACGGATGTGCTCAACGCAAAAGAGCGATAACCAGAAAAGACCCGAGAGATACCTCCCGGGTCTTGTGTTTTCACGAACGACCGCTTGTCCGCTTATGCAGCCGCCGGCGTCGGTGTGATGCCACCTGTTGGTGCCTTTGCCTTACGATTCCATAGAATCTCAAGCAAGTTGCTGCTCGGGCCCATAATCGTCAGCGCGTAGTATGGCGCGTGCGTAGCGATATGGTCAAAGCCCATCCGTGGCCCAAAGTAACGGAGAACACACTCCATTCCGGCCACGAGGAATGCAACTATCGTTTGCCCCTTCCTGCTGTGCATCGTCGTCTTTGGATCCGTAATCATAAACAGGACGAAGAGCTGGTACATCGGTCCGGTAATCGGTGCGATTTCCTGCTGGAAGCGAATCAACAATGGTGATGTTTCATCGCTGATCAACGCCCGCAATGCTGCAAACAGAAAGAAGAACAGCACATACGTTCCAGAAATATGGAAACGGTTCAGGCGATAAACGATTACCCCCCCAAACAGCCAGATAATCATCATCGGCAGGACATGGTTGCCCCACTGGATGGACAACGACGCCACGGTCTGCGGTGCAATTAGGAGGAGAGCTGCAACCGCAAAGTTGGATGGGTTCCAGAGGTGACGCCCATGCAGGCGAATCACATACTTACTCAGAATCGCAATACAAGGTGCGACGAGATAGGGCCACCACTCTGGTGAGCGCACAAGGATGCCACAGCTGATTCCGCCAACCCACGCGGATGCAAGGTGTGGGAGACGACCAACGATAAAGTATCCGATGGCCATTTCCACGATGATGCTGGTGCTGAAGCAGGCTACTGTCTTTCGCCAGTCCTCAAGGATGCCGAAAAAGAGGTGCCCGATGATCAAAATGGCAGAGATTAGGATAGGGCCCACGAAGCGTGTATCAATTTGAAACTTGCGCGGTGGCGCAGGTGACATAGAGATTGCAGGTGTCATGATGCAGTACTTTCTACAACGTCCACGGTCGAATCCACCTTTGGATTGACCAGTGTTTGGAGTTTACCTCCTGGCCAGCGAATTTCGATCTTGTCAACATTTGCAGTTTCTCCAAGACCGAAATGTAAGCGGTGGTCATTCTGTGCACAAAACCCCGTCCCTGCGGAGAGCACCTGGGTCTGCTTCATCCCCGCCCAATGGACAGTCACCATCGCGCCAATCGCGCTGCGGTTCACCTTGCTGGATCCAGTCACATTAACCTTAATCCAATGCCGCCCGGGCTTTACCGTATTCTTGTAGACCAGTACGGGCCCGCGTTGGTTGGCGGTGACTACATCCAGTACCCCACGGTTCCAAAGGTCAACCAATGCAACGGCACGGCCATCATAGAGATCCGTTGCGCCGATGGCCTGTCCGACTTCCTGAAACCGTCCGGCACCATCATTGGTCCAGACGCGCTTTTGCTGATAACCCGAGAGCGACCGTCCACGCACCGCCGGCCAGTTTTCAGCCTTACGAATCAGCGTTCCATGGCCGACGCTGAACTTTGCGTAGTCATACCAATACGACAGCTTTTGATCGAGAGAAATGTAGCCATTTACGAGGTACATGTCCTGCGTACCATCGTTGTTGAGGTCTCCAAACTGCGCTCCAAAGCTCCAGCCGCCGTTTTCAAGGCCAAGCGCATTCGCCTGGTTCTCGTAGAGAAGTTGACCCGGCTTGTTACCATCTTTTGGGACCCAAACGTTATTGCCCTGCTGAAGGAGGTTGTCTTCCCAAATGTTCGAGACCTGAATGGAAAGGCGGCCATCATTGTAAATGTCGCCCATAACAGCATTCATGCCGGACTTGGGTTGCTGAGTGACGGCTTGCTGTCCGATATCAGTGAAGCGCTTACCGCCATCGTTACGCCAGAGCTCAGCCTTGCCGTAGTCATTGGCGAGGAAGATATCCGGGTAGCCGGTGCCGCGGAGATCCGCAGCAATGGATGCCAGTGTCCAGGCGTTCTTTAGCAAGCCAACCTTTTCGGTCACATCCTCAAACTTGCCGCCGCCCAGGTTTCGCAGCAAATGCTTTGGCGTACCATTGGTTGCATACTCAAGGGAGTCGGGCATGATATCCGTGGATGTCAGATTCCAGAGGTCGATTTTTTCGTTGAAGTACCCACAAAGCAGAATGTCAACATTGCCATCCGAGTCGTAGTCCAGCAAACTCGCGGTGTTCGTATTCATCCACTTTGGAAGGTTAGCTGTTGCCGTTACATCGGTGAATGACTTCCCCTGATTGTTGATGAACAGCTGCGTGATACCCCACTTGTAAACAAGAAGGTCATCCCAGCCATCGTTGTTGATGTCACCCCACAGCGCGCCCATTGACACACCGGTGCCGGTTTTGTTGACATCGGCGACACCTAATTTGCCAGCAACTTCCTCGAAATTCCCATTACCGAGGTTACGGTAAAGGACATTTTTTGAGTCTTCAAGGGAGTTGGTGAAGTAGAGATCCTGCCAGCCATCCTTGTCGAAGTCACAGACAGCGATGGCCGCACCCATGTCCGCAACACGCTCCTGAATCGGAGCGAGCTTCGGATCGAGCTTGGGTGGCTGATGGACAAAGTCAATCCCGGATGCCTTTGCAACATCTTCGAGCTTAAAGCCATAGCGCTCGACAGCCTGCGGATCTGCTTTCGTTGGTACATTTACCGAGCGGACATTCTTTTTATTGAGCTCAACAGAGCCCCACAGCAAGCCGATAAATGCCAGCGTGACAACAGCCTGCTTCCACTTCGGTGGGGTTACGGGCTTCATTTAGTGCTTCTCCTCGCGCACGCGCAACGCATTATGGAACCAATGCTGGGTCACGTAGCGCGTGTGGTATTCAATCCAGTCTTCCGGATGCATGTTGTACACCGGGTCATCCTGAAGGGTCATCGGTAATTTGGGATAATCAGCCTTGCTGTGCGTCGGCAGTGGAAGCACCGTCTGCCCAAAGGTCGTGTTGATGTTTCCATCTTTTTCCCAGCCATCCCCGATGAAGACAAAGTCACGGACCAGGCCCTTTGCCGGCGCCGGGACTTCCTCAAATCGAAGCTGCATTTCATCCCCTGCGTTCATGATGACATAGCGGTCATCCACGGTTTTCACGAGAGGGGTGACATCGCCAAAGCGCGTGTGATACCCGCGTAGATCACGCCAAACCGGAGCGCAGCCGGCGAGTTTGTCATAACTAAGAGGCAGCTCTGGGCTGGATGCATCTTTGGGACGCACCTCGGAGAACCCGCGGAAGACGAGCTCGGCACCGAGCTGTTTGGCGCGAGTTACCTTGATGGCCGATTTGTCGATGCCTTCCGCCCAGCGGAGCTGATCCCAGAAGATTTCAAGGTTTGTCCGAAGACGCAGTTTGGTGATGCCCTTTGCGACATCATCGAAGCGGAGGACGATGGTCTTTAGCTTGCCGGCAGGGAAGCCAAGTCCGCGGCGAATCGGGACCCACTTGCCCGCAGGATTGAGACCTTCGAGGACAAGCCCGCTTGGCGGAGCCTGGTCGGGGTTCTGTGACATCGCCACATTAATCGATGTATCCGTCGGGTGCAGCCAGCCACTGGCAACCACGTAGAGCGGTTTGCCTGCGGGGAGCGATGCGGGAAGCTCCATCTCAATCCAGTGGTCTGCGGTCAGGCCTTGGTACTTAGAACGTCCAAAGTCATCCACATAGCTGCCCTCACGCTCGGCGACGAGGGATGAAACATCATCCCCCTTCCAGCCAACCACCTTGGGGAATGCCTGTGGCGTCTTTGTCGGGATGACATCGAGGAGTGGAGGCGCAACGGGCGAGAAGCGCTCATCCACCCAAATGTCGGTGCCTTCGGGATGATCAACGGCCATGAGTCCGACCGTGTCAAAGAAGTGGGTTTCCTGCAGCTCAGCGGTGATGCTCAGCGGGTAGACGCCATTTTTTGGTTTGAGCTGATCGCCACGGACCTTGACCCAGTCCTCGGTTTGGAGAACGCCAGCCGTATCCTGCGCATTGATTTTCAGGCCAAGTGGGCTACGCCAGATACAGTCGGTGACGAATACCATTTTCTCTCCATCCCATGTAAACAGGAATGGACAGCTTCCACTAAGGCGTTGGTCGGCAACGACAGGGCCGGTTTTGAGGTCTGTACCGGCTTCGGACTGTGCGGTTCCGGATGGCCAAATGATGCGGGCGATGTCGAGGGTGGCATCCGCGCCGAGGCCGATATGAACTTGGGGGCCGGTGATTGGCTGCTTTTGGTACAGAAGACCGGCGCGCATCTCGACTTCGCCACCTATCCCAAAAGCGTTGATTTTGACAGTTGGGCTGTTTGGACGCTTGGCTTTCAGCGTAAATGCCTGCCATTTATAGCCCTTTGGGGATGCCCCATTTGCGATAACGACGCGGGCATCGGATGAACCGACAGCATCGAGAACGCCATCTTTGTTTAGATCAACCAGTGCCTGGACGGAACAAGGAGCATCCGCGGCTGGGACAAAAGAGCCTGGATCTTTCGCAAGGAAAACCGATGACGCCGTCTTGTTTCCAACAACAATATCGATTGCGCCATTGTTATCGGCATCCTGCGCGA
>CAZSGJ010000102.1:7718-9068 GCA_964606305.1 uncultured Armatimonadia bacterium | reverse complement strand
TAACGCAAAATTCCGTCAACACGGGAGGGCACAGCGGCCCTCCCCTACGCGGAAAATTCGTTATTCGGTGCCGACAAATTCAACGATATCCCGTCGAATCGCTTCCGTGTGGTTTCATCACTTCACGTCAAAATCCGGCGTTTCAAAACGCAATGACTCACCGGAATTAAAACCTCTGCGTAGGGGCGGGCGGCCACGCCCGCCCTGCGAATCGCCTTTGATGAAACTGAAAGCCGCCGGAGCGCACAGCTCCCCTCAACATAAACAATTCTGTAATTCCCTACAAAGCAAATCCAATCATCATGAAGTTGCCGCCTACATTCACAGTGATAGAATCTCAAGGCTCCGAGGGTTCCTGACACTTAGCCAAGGAACACGAAGCCTAAGGCTCGTGCCGCAGCGCGGCGGCCGATGTTGGTGACTGGAACTAATGCGCATCGTAATTATTGGCTGTGGACGCGTCGGCTCAACGGTAGCCCGCCTCCTCAGCGCAACCCACGACGTAACCATCGTCGACCGCACCTCTGACTCATTCCGAAGACTCGGCACATCGTTCAAAGGCAAACGCCTCGTCGGTCCTGCGACTGACATGGATGTCCTGCGAAAGGCAGGTGTCGAAGGCGCCGATGTGTTTATTGCCGTCACAGATGGCGATAACCGCAACATTATGGCAAGTCAAATGGCTAAGCGTGTCTTCAATGTGCCGACGGTGCTGACACGCATCTACGATCCCGTCCGCGCATCCGTGTTCCAAAAACATGGCATCCACGTGCTCTGTACAACATCGATGGCGGCTGGCTTCTTCCGCGACATCATCGAAGGAAATGCCTGCGACACCTTCTCCGAGCAGCTGCAGTCCTACCTCGAAGCATCGGTGCAGAAAGCCTAAGAGGACATCCACATGAACATCATTGTTGTTGGTGGCGGAAATGTCGGCTACTACCTCGTCAAAGACCTCAAGGCAGCAGGACACAGTGTGATCCTGATGGAAAAGGATCGCCAGCGTGCCGCGCGTCTCTACGAAGACCTCGGGGATCTTGTACGCCAGGGGGATGGCTGTGAGTCCCGGACGATGCAGGATTTAGGCATCGGGCAGTGTGACCTCGTGGTTGCGGCGACGGGCGAGGATGAAGATAACCTCATCGTTTGCCAAATGGCCCGGGAATGTTTTGGCGTAAAGCGGACGATTGCCCGTGTGAACAGTCCGGCAAACGAAGCCCTCTTTACCGAGCTAGGCATCACGACCACTGTGTCAAGTACACGCATCATCTTCAACCTGATCGAACAGGAAATCGAGACAGACCACATCGTTCCTCTCGCTGCGCTCGCGCGTGGCAATCTGGAAGTCGT
>CAZSGJ010000102.1:0-7618 GCA_964606305.1 uncultured Armatimonadia bacterium | reverse complement strand
AGACAGACCACATCGTTCCTCTCGCTGCGCTCGCGCGTGGCAATCTGGAAGTCGTTTCCGTCGAGCTTTCCGACCATTCAAAAATGGTTGGACGAAGCGTTGGCGAAATCACGCTTCCGGCGGATGCCCATATTGTCGCGATTCTCCGCGGCGACAAGGGGATGTTGCCTAGCCCAAAGGCTATCCTCCAAGCTGGAGATGTTGTCCTGACGCTTGTCAAGACCGACAGGGAATCTGAGCTGCACCACGTATTTGATGGCCACTAGAATCAGTTCATTCTAAAACAACCGCCTCCCGGAAATCCGGGAGGCGGTTGTTTTTGCTTGGCAAACATGAACCATACAGGCATGCAGATTCACCGGAATGCCAAGCAAGTCTCCAAGACACTCCCCTGTACACCGGCGGATTTCAATATCAAAACGCCCCCGCGAAACCCCATCAACAACCATTCTGCGATAATGTAATTGCAGGTATTTGTGCGGAATCACTCCACACAAATGGCATCTATTTAGCACCCACGATTGGAGCAGCAATGAAAGCCGTTGTCATGGCAGGTGGTGAAGGTACCCGCCTCCGTCCGCTTACTACCAACCGTCCAAAACCGCTGGTGCCCGTTCTCGGAAAACCAATCGCCCAACATATCCTTGAGCACCTCAAGCGTGCCGGCGTGGATGAAGTCATTCTGACGCTTTACTACCTTGGGGACGAAATTCGCTCCTACTTCGGTGATGGCTCCGAGCTCGGATTAAAACTCATTTACTCCGTCGAGGAATCCCCCCTTGGAACCGCCGGGTCTGTCAAGCAGGCGGAGGAATACCTTAAGGATGACACATTTATCATCGTCAGCGGCGATGCCCTGACCGATATCGATATCGAAAAGGCCCTCGCATCCCACCGGGCAAATGGTGCTGAAGCGACCATCGTGCTGCAGCGCGTCCCTAACCCACTTGAATTCGGAGTCGTGCTCACAGAACCGGATGGCCGCATCCAACGCTTCCTCGAAAAGCCAAGCTGGGGTGAGGTCTTCTCGGACACGGTCAACACCGGGATGTATATTCTTGAGCCAAGCGTCTTCAACCTTATGGAGCAAGGCAAGGCATACGACTGGTCAAGTGATATTTTCCCTGAAATTCTCGCCAGTGGACGCAAAATCTACGGCCACACGATGGAAGAGTATTGGTGCGATGTCGGGTCGCTTGATCAGTACCGTATCGCGCAATATGAGATGCTCGATGGTCAGACAAAGCTCCCAATCGATGGCACCGAAACTGGCAGCAGCATTTTCATTGGGGATGGTGCAAAGGTCTCCCCGGATGCTATCCTGCGCCCACCGGTTTATATCGGGCAAAACGCACGTGTCCTCAGCGGTGCAATCATCGGACCGGATACCGTTCTTGGAGACAATGTCGTCGTTGCCGAAGGTGCTGAAGTCGAAAAGGCAATCATCTGGGAAAGCAGCTATATCGGTGCGGGAGCGGATGTAAGCGCTTGTACCATCTGCGGCGGCGTTGTCATTCAGGATGATGTCCGCATTGAAGAAGGCGCTGTGGTTGGCGACAAGTGCCAGCTTGGTCATGGCTCCCACGTGCGTGGAAATGTCAAGCTCTGGCCGGAAAAGGTCATCGAAGCCGGCAGCCAGGTCGTCGAATCGCTCATTTGGGGTGCAAAAGCACAAGCATCGCTGTTCCGTGGAATCGGCGTTCCGGGCCTAGCCAATGTCGAAATCACACCTGAGTTTGCGACCAAACTGGGCGCCAGCTACGGTGCATTCCTGAAAAAGGGCGCCACGGTCGTCACGGCACGCGATACACATCCCGCAAGCCGGATGGTCAAGCGTGCACTCCTGTCCGGACTCTGTTCGGTCGGCGTTAACTCAGTGGATGTCCAGGCCCTTCCAATCAGTGTGGCACGTGCTGCCGTCCGTCTACACAATGCACAGGGTGGTGTCAACCTTCGCGTCGACCCGAATAATGAACGCCAGCTGGTGATCGAGTTCTTCGATGCACGGGGCATCTACCTCACAGTCGCAAATGAACGTAAGGTCGAGACCATTTTCACCCGTGGTGACTACGGTCGTGCCGAAATGTCTGAGGTCGGTGAGATTGCCCTCGCTCCAAACACAATGGAACAGTACACCAAGCTGTTTCTGTCCAAAGTGCGCGAAAAAGACATCGCACGACGGGGCTTCCGCGTCGTCGTAGACTATGCCTTTGGTGCGATGGCCGGTGTTCTCCCCGAGCTGCTTGGCCGCTTAGGCTGCGATGTCATCGCCCTAAATGCATATCCCGACTGGCGACGCACGCCGCGAACGCGTGATGAACGAATGGCACACGCAGACCGCCTCGCGGAAGTCGTGCGTACGCTTGGTGCTGATCTTGGGGTCCTCTTTGACACCGATGGCGAGCGGATTGAGATCGTCGATGCTATTGGCAATCAGCTCAACCGTGGACGCCTCCTCGCAACCGTGACTAGCCTGGTTGCCCAAACCAAGCCGAGCGCGCGAATCGCAGTCCCGGTGACTGCACCAAGCGCCGTCGAAAGCGTTGTCAAGGCACGCGGAGGCTCCGTCGTGCGCACGAAAACCGATCCACGCTTCATGATGACGCTGGGTTCCATCCCGAATGAAAAAATCGCCTTTGCCGGAGACATGCAAGGCGGATTTATCTTCCCGGAATTCCATCCCGCATTCGATGGTCCCTTTGCACTCGCCAAGATTCTGGAAATGCTCAGCTGGCTGCAAAAGCCACTCCATGAAGTGGTCGCAGACCTCCCCAGCATCTATATGGCACAGCACGAGGTACCCTGTCCGTGGCAACGTAAAGGCGCCGTCATGCGCGCACTGACCGTTGAAGCGCAGGAATCCGATCAAAGTGTCGAACTCATCGATGGTGTACGCCTGATAAAGTCCGCCAAAGAATGGGTGCTCGCACTCCCGGATGCCGCAGAGCCTATCTTCCGCGTCCGTGCTGAAGGGGCAACACTTGCCGATGCCCATGAGCGGGCAGAAGAGTGGGCCGCCAAAATTAAGGCATTGTCAGCAGAGTAGGACATGCAAACTCACCGTGGCATTGTCGTCGCAGGACGGGCTGGGGTTGCCGCAAGCCAACCCCTCGCCGTCTCTGCAGCCCTGCATATATTGGCCAAGGGCGGCTCGTGCGTGGATGCTGCCATCACGGCAAGCGCAGTCATTTCTGTCGTCGAACCATGGAATAGCCACCTCGGCGGGGATGCATTTTGTATCCACCACCACGCTGCAACCCGAACCAATATGGCATTCAACGGCAGTGGTGAAGCGCCACATGGGGCAACCAGGGATGCATTTCCAGCGGGAATTCCACTCCATGGCTATCAGGCAGCAACGGTCCCGGGTCTTGTCTCCACCTGGTTTGCAGCCCATGCACTGCATGGTCGCCTTCCGATTACCACGCTGCTTGCACCGGCGATTGCATATGCAAGGGATGGCTTTCCCGCCGGTCCACGTCTCCTGAAAAAAGCAACAGAACATCAGGATATATTTCGCGATCACCCAACTCTTGCCAGCCTCGGCATCCCGACCAACGTCGCACTCGGAGACATCATCAAACAACCAGAGCTGGCGGTAACACTGGAAGCTATTTCTCAAAATGGCCGCGACGGCTTTTACGGTGGTCGGATTGCGGACCTGATTGTGGATGGCTCAAATGGCTGGTTTTCCCATGATGACTTAGCCGGCCATAAAACCCGTGTGCTCCCGCCACTTGCAGGACGTTACCGGGACCTGATTGTCTACGGGCAGCCACCGCCCAGCCAGGGGATGATACTCATTGAGGAGTTACTGCTTGCAGCCGGCTATCCTCTCGCAGAGCTGACGGAAGCACAGCGTACGCACTTGCTAGTCGAAGCAAAAAAGCTCGCATTTGCCGATCGCAACCGCTATCTTGGCGACCCGGAATGGCGGGACATCGCAGTAGAACAGCTCTTCGACACCATGCACATCGCCCGTCGACGCGCCGAAATCGATCCCTTTTTTGCTGCCGGAAACCAAATTCCAACTCCACAGGAAGGGAGCGACACCACCTACTTTGTCATCGCGGATGATCGAGGGGATGCAATTTCGTGGATTCAAAGTGTATTCCACAACTTTGGTGCGGCGTGGATTCCCAAGGGTACCGGCGTGCTGTTTAACAACCGCCTGACAGGATTCTCACTCGACCTTCATTCGCCCAACTGCATCGCACCCGGAAAGCGCCCCGCGCATACGCTGAATGCATGGCTTGCGACGCATCCGGATGGCCGCCTTGCATACGTTGGTGGAACGCCGGGAGGACACATTCAGGTCCAGACAAATCTTCAGCTGCTCGTAAACGCTGTGGACCTAAAGATGGATGTGCAACAAGCCATCGAAGCCCCGCGCTGGCAGCACCTTAGCGCCGCCGGTGCAGTGAGCAGCGAGGAAACGGGGAACGGCATTCTGGAAATCGAAGACCGTGTGGATGCCAGTTTGGCAACATCACTCGCCGAGCGCGGTCACGATGTCCGCTTAATTGGCCCCTGGGCTCATGGATCTGCAGCGCAGCTAATGCAGGTTCTACCGAGTGGTGCATATGCATTCGGATCAGATCCACGCTGTGATGGCCACGCAGCTGGCATCTAGTAAACGTGTTACACGGACCTGTTTATCCTGAAATCAGCCTGATTAGAGGAAACATCCACGAAAATTACGTCTTTCGACGGATACCAACATGACATCCCTGCAGGGTAACGTGTACACTCTTCCCTTGTGTGCGTGCGATGCTGCATGTCACTAAGAGGTGGTTTTTCCTTGTCTGTTGATTCAAGTTGGTTTGTCAAGCCGAAGGGCACCCGCAATCGTACCAGCGCCGGTGGCATCGTTGTTCGATCTGAAAATGGATGCTGGTTCGTAGCGCTTGTGCGAGGTGAGGGGGATGGCGAAGGCTATGTCCTCCCAAAGGGTGGCGTAGACAAAGGCGAAACGCTTGAGCAGGCGGCACGGCGTGAAATCTGGGAGGAAGCCGGTTTTTCTCAGTTAACCTATGTCCGTAGCCTTGGGAAAAAGAGTAGGCTGAGCTTTGACCGGCGTCGCTGGATCACGACTTACTACTATCTCTACACCACCACACAGGCAAACCCGGTCCCGACAGATCCCCATGTTGCATACATAACGGAGTGGTTCCCTATCTCCGGACCGCTACCATTGCTGTTTTGGCCAGAACAGCATGACCTCTTGCTGGATACCATTCCAATAATCGAGACACTTCCGCACCCAACAAGCTAACCTGCACATCCACTGAATATCCGACACAATCGACCGCTGTTGCAAGAATAAACCATCGGGTATAACGGTGTGAAAGTACCGCATTCGTAATGCCTCCCTACATCCGCAAATATCTGATTGATGAAGCGCTTAGCGCGACCCCGGGCATCATCACCCGTTTCTGTAAAAATATCCCTGCACATATTGCTGACCAGGATCAGGGACCAGACTACTTCACCTTACGTGAAGTCTTGGCTCACCTCGCCGACTGGGAGCCCATCTGGCTGGAACGTATACAGAGAATCGTTCAGGAAGATCAACCAGTCCTGCCTAACATCGATGAAGAAAAAATGGCAGAGCTGAACAACTACGCAACCACCCCGGTGGAGGTGAGTCTCGAGCGGTTTACAACGGGCCGACGAGAGCTGGTGGCGTATCTGCAATCGCTACCGATGGCTGCGTTCATGCGTCACGGAATCCGGCCAGAAATCGGAAACATCAGCATCAAGGACATTGCCACCATCGTCCTCGCTCATGACACCTATCACATTGCTCAGCTGGCGCGGTACACCGACACCCCTGTGAGTGCCGCTTAGCCTTTCCCGTATTTAGATGCAGACAGACAGGACATCACATTTGTGAACATTGTTATTGCCGGTGGCTCCGGACTCGTTGGCACCGCACTCATCCCGAAGCTGCAGAGTAAAGGCTACTCCGTAGATATCATCACCCGCTACCCTGACCAGCCCATGCCGATGGCCAATGTGCGCTACTTCCACTGGGATGCTGAACATGCCTGGCACCCTGCGGTTGGTGCGGCGAGTGCCGTTATCAACCTGACCGGAGCAAGTATGGCAGGCGCCTCCTGGACGGATGCTTACAAACAGGAAATCCGCGACAGCCGTGTGCGAACAACGCAAATGCTTGTAGAAGCGCAGCCACGCGTGCTGTTGCAGGCATCGGCGGTTGGGATTTATGGGGATGGTGGTGATGCCATCCTCACCGAGAGCAGTCCGGCAGGGAAGACATTTCTCGCGGATGTCGCAGTGGAATGGGAAGCGGCTGCAGCTGCAGCGCGAGCAACAGGTGGACGTGTCTGCTGCTATCGCATCGGCCCTATCCTGTCGCGCGAGGCAGGGATGCTTCAGGCGCTGATCAAACCTCCGATGTTGCCCTTTTCCCCCTACAGCCTTGGACTCGGCGGCCCGCTCGGCCCCGGGACGCAGTGGGTGCCGTGGGTCCATATTGATGATGTGGTTGGGGTGATTATGGCTGCCATCGATGATGAAAACTGGACAGGTGCGGTGAACACGGTTGCCCCTGGCTGCGTGACGATGAAGGAGATTGCCGTAGCCATCGGGCGTGAGCTGCGAAAACCCGCAGCGCTTAGGGTTCCAGCATGGGCCCTAAAGCTGATGCTCGGTGAGTTCGCAGATGCCCTCCTGGTAAGTCAGCGCGTATCGGCAGATCGGGCAAAAGCACTCGGATATACGTTTGCGTTTCCTGATATTGCATCCGCACTGAAAGACCTCATGCACTAGCCACGCAGCGGTTGAGGTGGGCTACTTCCGTTTGCCGGTAGACAGTCGATGTTGCAAAGCCCCTGATAAACAGAGTGTAATGAGGCATGAAGCTCCTTTCGGGTAACGCTGCCATCGGGTTAACGCTCCTTCTTGCTGCCGGGACGGCAGCCTTTGCCATCGTGCAGCCTCCGGTTGGCGTAAAGTCATCGGGTGCATCGCGTGGGTTGGCAATTGCAAAGCGTGTCAGCTATCGCTCGGATGTCCTTCCAATCCTCTCCGCCAAGTGTTTTTCCTGCCACGGACCGGATGATGCTGCGCGTAAAGCCGAACTGCGATTAGACACACCGGATGCCCTAAAACCAGCAGCAAGCGGTGAACCTGCGATTGTTGCCGGAAATCCGTCTAAGAGCACTGTCATCAAGCGGATCACTATGACATCCGGTGCACTTCAAATGCCCCCTGCCGAAGCTGGACATCCGCTTACACAAAGAGAAATTCAAACCATCACAGAATGGATCACTACCGGGGCCAAATACGAACAACACTGGGCCTTTATCCCGCCGCAGCGGCCTAAACTTCCTGCATCCAAGCAAGGCAATGTGTGGAGCAGTCATCCTGTTGATAGCTTTATCCACGCAGGGATGTCGCGTTTTGGGCTCCAGCCAAGCCCGGACACTGACAAGCGTACTCTGTTACGCCGCGTCGCATTGGACCTTACGGGAATCCCGCCTACCCCGGATGAATTCAAAGCGTTTGTGGCTGATACCCGTCCGGATGCGTACGAGCGCCAGGTGGATCGCCTGTTGGCAAGCCCCGCGTATGGTGAGCACTGGGCACGCGT
>CAZSGJ010000101.1:0-9182 GCA_964606305.1 uncultured Armatimonadia bacterium | reverse complement strand
TTCCCGGTCATCTCCTTGAGGAGTTCAGGTTTGTCCGTAACCAGATTGCGACGCTCACTTGGATCCGTCACGACGTTGTAGAGCTCAAAGTGGTCATCCTCGTAATAGCGAATCAGCTTGTAATCGCCGCTGACAATCGCCGAACATGGCCCGCCATTGTTCATATCGTAGTGAGGGAAATGGAAGTACATATCGCTTTTACGATTTGCTTTTGGCTGCTCAGCACCCGTCCCACTGAAGAGCTTGACAATCGACTCGCCATCCAGGTCCTTGGGCAAGGATGTAACTCCTGCCAGCTCGGCGACCGTTGGGAAAATGTCCATTGTGCTGACGGGCGTTGACACAAACGTTCCCTTGGCAACCTTAGGGCCACTGATAATAAACGGGACGCGGATACCCCCCTCGGTGAGAAAACCCTTACCCGCCTTGAATGGTGTATTACGACCGGGTGTTCCATGGTCTGTCGTGTAAATGATGTAGGTATTCTCAGCCTGCCCAGACTCTTTAAGCACCTTCTGCAGCTCGGCCAGTGCCGTGTCCATCCGCTCCTGGTCGACATCCGCCTTGCTCGCATACTGTGATATCTGTAAATAAAACGGCTTCTTTGCGGAGATCTGTTTCTTTACAAACTCCACAGCAGCGGCAGCATTTTTCGGTGTCTGCAGTGTGGCAGGATCCTGAACATTCTCAGGACCACCATTGTTGTTAGCGCCATCATTTTCGGTAAAGCCATGCGTGGATGGATTGCTCCTACCGACATGCCACTTCCCAAAGTGTGCCGTCGCATATCCGACTGATTGCAGAATCTCAGGGAGTGTTGTCTCAGACGGTGACAATTCTGTGGATGTCCGTGGGGGTAGCATTTTTGTATTGGATGCATCATCTTTACGACCTTCATTGACAAATGTCATTTGCAAACGACCACTCGTTTTGCCTGTCAGGAGCGCTGCGCGTGTCGGTGTACACCTGGGACTAGCGGCATAAAACCGGCTGAATCGGATGCCCCGTTTGGCAACTTCTTCGAAGGCAGGCATTTTTACATCAGTGTTGCGTGCATCCGGCAACCTGGGATCCTGCGTAAATGGAAGACTGGAATTGCCATGACCTTCACCCAAAATGAGGATGAAATTCGGCTTATCAGCTGACATCGGATTTGCCACACCCGTGGCTGGCAATGGCTCACGGCTCTCCGAAAAGCCTGAAATGGCGATTCCACCACCGATGACTGTGCCCACAACCATCAGCCCAAATAAACTTCGCGTCAGCACTTTCGATACCTCCAGATGATGCCAATATGGCAAAGACAAATGAAAAAAGCATGAATATCGTTTGCTGATTTCACCGGCATTTCATAAATACGTTGGATGATAAATGTTCTGATGCGCATTTTGATTGTTGAAGATGATCACAGCACGGCAGCGTTGCTCCAGACCGGGTTGCAAAATGCCGGTTATACGGCGCTGATCGCAACCGATGGCTTATCAGGTTTGGAGCAGGCCCGTAATCAGATATTTCAGCTCATTATTCTGGATGTGATGCTCCCGGGAATCGATGGAATTGAGCTTTGCCGGATGCTGCGCAATGAGCGAATCACGGTACCAATCCTGATGCTCACGGCGTTGGGAATAGTGGATGACAGGGTTCGGGGCCTGGATGCCGGCGCGGATGACTACCTCGTTAAGCCATTTGATTTCCGTGAAGTTCTCGCACGTGTCCGAGCCCTTTCACGCAGGGATTCCGAGCACAAAGGGACCATCATCCGGATTGCTGACCTCGAAATCGACACGCAGCGCCACACCGTGTCACGGGATGGAACGGATATCGCACTTACCCTCCGGGAGTATGAGCTCCTGTGCGCGATGGCGCAGCGCGAGAGCCATGTCTTCACCCGTGATGCAATTCTGAATCGTGTTTGGGCCTGTGATGCCACTGGATCAAATGTCGTCGATGTCTGTATCCGCAGCATCCGGCGCAAAGTGGATGATGACCACGATGCCAAGCTGATCCACACTATTTGGGGTGTTGGTTACTGCGTACGACGGCCCGAAGGCGAATGAGCATTCAAGTGTTCCCCAAGCTGGGAGGAATCCGTTGGCAGCTGATTCTTGGCTCATCGATAATTCTGATCGGCGTTTTTACCGCCGCAGGGCTTGGTGTCCGCCAACTGACATCATCAACGCTTTACGGAACAATTGACCGCGAATTGGCAAGCCGCGCTGAGAGGTTAAATTCCCGCCTGCAGCGTGGCGAACCGGCAGATAGAGCTCCGAGAGGCCCCGCGCCAAACCGCGGTAATCCGTACAAACCCGTGGTGGTAATGTTGGATGGCTCTCCGCCTCCTGGCGGAGACACCCTCCTTGTGTGGGATCCAATTGCCGTGAAGATGGCAGGCGCAAAGCCCGTCCAGACAACACGTGTGATCGCCTATGATGAACCCTTTCGCATCCTCACGGTTGCTTTTCGACAAGATGGAAAAGTCGTCGGTGCGATTCAGGTCCCATACCCAATCGCTGATATCGAGCGGTCTGTACAGGCAGTTGACCGTACACTCCTGATGCTCTCTCCTGTCGTTTTGTTGATCGCATGCGCGATTGCGTTCTGGCTAACGCGAAGGGTTCTGCAACCCGTTGAACAGATGACGGCCGTCGCAGAGCGCATCGGGGCATCGACACTCTCCGAGAGGCTCCCCGTCATCGGCACCGATGAATTTGCCCAGCTGGCATCCACATTTAATGGCCTCCTTTCGCGCCTTGAGCTGGCCTTTGCACAGAAAAAGCGCTTTGTTGCCGATGCCAGCCATGAGCTACGAACACCTCTGACACGGATCAAAGGCGTTGCCGGTGTTGCATTGCTTGGAGATCAAAATCCGCGTGCACTATCCGATGCCCTTCGCCTTGTCGAAGGAGCAGCAGACTCGATGGCGCAGCTGGTGGATGGCCTCCTTGTTTTGGCCCGTGCAGACGCCGGAAGTCTTGGTGCACGCAAGGTCCAAATGCGCGCCGATGAGCTTGCGGCGCACGCGCTGTCTCAGTTGGTCATTCCGGGAGACATCAACGTGGATGTTCAGATTGCTCCATTGGATGCCCAGCTCTACGGCAACGAAAGCGACCTATTGCGCGTGGTTGTTAATCTGATTTCAAACGCCGTTCGCTACACACCGGCCGGTGGAGCGATTACGCTGTCAATGACAGAGTCAACGATTACCGTACGCGATACCGGCTGCGGGGTATCTGCGGAACATCTGTCACGACTTGGAGAGCGGTTTTACCGCGTGGATGATGCGCGTGCGCGCAGTGGCCCTGGAGATAATGGTGGAACGGGACTTGGTCTGGCCATCTGCACTTCCATTGTTGCGGCACACGGGGGTACGATGCGCCTTGCCAGCGAGCCTGGGCAGGGGATGGAAGTGATGATTCATCTGCCAGCAGGGCCTCCTGCTTCAGAAATCGCTTCGTAACGTGGTGATAGATGTCCGCTCTTGTGGTTCCCTGCGTTAACAACCGCAAAAGCGCTCTCACGCTACAATCACTACTATGATTACCCGACGGGACATGATACTCGGAGGCGCCCTTGCGCCCCTGTCACTCGCAGATCCAGCATCCGCTTTCGCCTCCCAGCCAGTCAGTTCGGTAAAGGGAAAATCAACGCGTATCGTCCACCTAACCGACTCTCATGTTCAACCCGAGCTAGGCGCCCCCAAAGGTCTCGCTTTATGCCTTGACCACATCATGAAGCAGAAACACAAACCCGCGGCATTGCTTTTTGGCGGCGATCTGATCATGGATGCCTACGCGCAAACGGAAGCCCGCACCCGAACGCAGTGGGATATCTTCACAAACACCTGCCGGGACCACACCAACATCCAGAGTTTCCATGCAATCGGCAACCATGACCCTTGGGGCTGGAGCAAAAAAGACAGCGCAACGACCGGGTCCGAGCGCCTCTGGGGCAAAAAGTGGTTTCTTGACCTCTTTGGTTACGAGCGCACTTATCATGCACACCAGGTCGGCGGCTGGAATGTCATCGTTTTGGACAACATTTTCCTGACTCCGGATGGCTATAACGCCATCATCGACCCCGAGCAAATGGCCTGGCTGGATCAGACGCTTGGGCAGGATACACGCCCAACCATCATCATGACGCATATCCCGATTCTGTCCGTGACAACGCTTGCTGGTGCCTACGATGAAAAGTCAGGCGACTGGACGGTTGGTGGGAACTCGATGACGAAGAATTGGAATGCCCTAAAGGTTCTCTTTCGTAAGCATCGCCATGTAAAGATTTGTCTGAGTGGACATACGCATCAGCTCGATCGTGTCGACTACGATGGCGTGTCCTACCTCTGCGGTGGAGCGATCTGTGGCGCTTGGTGGAAGGGTGCGAACAATGGCGTGATGCCGGGGTATCGGATTCTGGACCTCAACGCGGATGGCACATTCAAGGAGCAGTACATGCCCTGGGGGTGGACGGAAGCCATCGCCGACGGGAAATAGGATTTTCAAATGGACCAGAAGCGCCTCGATCCGCAGTCACAAGCGGCCAAAGATATCGCAAGCGGCCGCTATGTCATCCGGGAAATGACTGTTGCAGATATCCGGGATGTTGCAATTGCGTGGATGAAAGCCGCCGGGTGGAATCCCGGTATTCACGACGCCGAGACATTTATCACGGCTGACCCGCGTGGCTTTCTCGTGGGCGAGCTCGATGGCAAACCGATTGCCTGTGTGAGCGCTGTTCGCTATGACGATACGTTTGGTTTCTTTGGTTGCTATATCGTGGATGAGGCATTTCGCGGCAAAGGCTATGGGATGGCATTGCACGAAGCAGGCCGTCGTTACCTTGAAGGCTGCACGCAGGGTGGGGATGGCGTCCTCGAAAATGTGGAGATCTACAAGCAGATTGGGCGGGTTTATGCCTATCGCAATGCGCGTTATCAAGGGTTGAAGCCTGCGGAGTGGCAGGGCGCAGATGGCACGGTGGATGCCCGCGATGTCCCATTTCCAGCCATTCAAGTGCTTGATAGAGCCTGCTTCCCTGCGCATCGTGATGCTTTTCTCAATGCGTGGATTCACCAACCGGATGCCCATGCACTGGCAATCATGAGTGATGCATCTGAGACACTGGCTGGGTACGGTGTTATCCGTAAATGTTTTGATGGCTGGAAGATCGGACCATTGTTTGCGACCAGCCGCGAAGGTGCTGACACCTTGTTTCGGAGCCTGATTGCACGTATCCCCGCCGGGGATAGTTTTGTGCTTGATATCCCTGAGCCAAATGTCGAAGCGATGGCACTCGTTCGGCGCTACGGCATGACAGAGGTTTTCGCCACGGCCCGGATGTACACCGGACCGTTTCCAGAGATCACGCTGGAATGGATTTATGGCGTGACGACGTTTGAGCTTGGTTGAGAAATACCATCAGGCTGTATACGCTTTCCCATTCGCATGAATGGTAACTCGATGTACTTATAGTTCAGCCAGGAGATTCCGATAATCAGTGGAAGCACCACGACAGCCTGGATAGCCATGACGGATAGCGCTGGAAATTTCCCGACAAGCCACGCATTTGCCGTCTCAAGGATAGGGAAGTGCAGCAAATAGATGCTGTAGGCCATCGCACCAAGGACCGTCAGTGGTTTTGCGGAAAGCACTTTGAACACGCGCTGCTCAGGATTACGATTCCATGTTCGCTGTAGCCAGACAAGGATTCCACTAACTCCTATACCGAGGGCGATATCACTGACCACAATGAGCTTTGGCAGCATAAAGGTTGCAAGGAAGACAAGCAGTGCCGGGATAGCGCTGCGGAGTCCTGCTAGCTTCCAGAGCTTGCTCGGCAGACCAAGCCCTTCGACACCTGCAGCTGTTCGCGTTCCATAGCAGGCAGCGATGTTTCCCATAAAAAAGAGCCCGACAAACCACAGACACTTGTCGCTCCATTGTGGAATTGCGGTCGTCCACGCTGTGAGCAAGAACAAGACGCTCAACATCACGTATGGATGAATGCGTTTCCACATTGGAACCAACACAGCGCCAAAAATAAGATAAAGCTGCCACTCAAGCGCTACAGACCACATTGGAGTGTCTATCGTCCATTGAAAGCGGGTCAAATTGTGCATCAATAACAGATGCGATCCAATCGACTCGCCAGAAAAATGGTTCAGACCTGCTGTCCAGATACGCTGTGGATCCAGACCGACTCCGGTAGTGGAAATCAGGATGAGACTCAAGACCATCGCCGCGATGTATGCCGGATACAACCGAAGAGCGCGACGTCTGATAAATGCCTGTAGCCAACCATGCTCCTGTTCGACATGGCCCTGTGCAGCAATCGGCAACATCAAACAATAACCGGATAACACGAAGAATATGCCTACAGCGGCGTGGCCGAAGTTTAACAAAGTGAAGATTTTAGGTAAGTTTGCATATGGAGGTTGAAAGACAAGAAACTGCCAAATATGTCCAATCGCTACGTAAATAGCCGCAGCTCCCCGGATGCTGTCGAGGTACGGCAGCCGGTTGGCGACACGTCTACGCGATAGAAACTGGATTGCAGTCATAGTAATCGCCATATTGTGCAGGAATCATGCCGTATTCCCATGCCATTAGGTGGAGACCGACACAGATGCCGTGACATGTGGTAATTGCTGTGCATGTCGTTCCAATTGATATCTCTTCGTCTGTTCGCGATTGCCTGCGTATCTGTGCTGCTTGTAACCATTGCCAGCGCGCAAAAAATCACCAAGCCGCCTAAGGCTATGAACGTTGCAGCCCGGCACACGAAGTTTATTTCCGCTGGTGGATTTCCAATCGTAGCGGGACCGGATGTAAACGATTACGCCCTTCGCGAGGCTGCGTACTGGGTGAATCAGCTCCTGGCCGCCCGCCCGGATGCCAAAGCCGCAATGATTAAGTCCGGCACTCGGCTCTGCATCATTGGCGCAAACGAGTACACCTGCGACCTCCCGGAGTTTGCCTGGCTTGGAAAAGGTAAAGATATCGATGGAGTAAATGCCCGGGACTGGTGGGATGCACGTGCGCGTGGCACCGGAGGCTCTGAGCAAGATCCGTACTGCAGTGTGGGTGAGGAAAACCTGCTTGGCTACACGGGTGATCCGTATGCCAAAGAGAGCATCCTAATCCATGAGTTTGCACATAGCATCCACTTGCGGGGGATGAACGCGGTTGACCCAACATTTGATGCGCGGGTTAAGAAGGCGTACCGCAGTGCTCTCGCGGCAGGTTTATGGAAGGGGAAGTATGCTGCGGTGTCCCACGCTGAATACTTTGCCGAGGGTGTTCAGTCCTGGTTTGACAACAACCGGGAAAATGACCACGACCATAACCATGTGAACACGCGCGCGGAGCTGCTTGCATATGACCCAAGTCTCGCCGAGCTTTGCCGTGAGGTCTTCAAAGACACCGAGATTCGGTATACAAAGCCGGCGACTCGCCTCAATGGACATATGACGGGTTACGATCCTGAAAAGGCACCGACATTCGCTTGGCCTGAACGGCTATTGAATGCAAAGAAAATTATCCAGGATAATGCGCGAAAGCGTTCATCCGATGCGCTAACCGTTGCAAGTCCTGCCGCAGGTGCTGCTGAACTTATTTCTGGTGGCCTCACGTACCGAAGCCTAAACCTCGAGGGGTGGACGGTGAATGTCCGTACGGATGTCATCGAAACGATGCCGGCAGCAGTGGATGCGATGTTGCCGCTCCTCGCAGAGCAGCTGCGCCTGGTGACGCAGCTCGTGCCAGCACGTCATATCCCGACTTTGCGTAAAGTCACACTCTGGGTGTCGCTTCCCTACAAAGGCTTTGGTCCGACTGCGGAATACCATCCAGGAGCAGATTGGCTCAAGGAAAACGGACGTAATCCGGCTATGGCCAAAGGCATCGAGATCACAGACACCGAGACTTTTCCGTTCGAAGTCAAGCGGATGCCAGTCGTTATCCTGCATGAGCTTGCCCATGCCTTCCACGATCAGGTGCTTGGGTTTGACAATGCCGAGCTTATCGGGCTGTATCGGGATGCCAAAGCGGGTGGCGCGTACGACAAGGTCGAGCGTTTCCGCGGTCCAGGGCGAGGTACATCGGTGGAGCGTGCGTACGCGATGACGACCCCACAGGAATACTTTGCAGAAGGTACGGAAGCATACTTTTTGCGGAATGATTTTGCGCCGTTCGATCGGGATGCACTCCGCAAGGTGGACCCGCGGTTACTGGCATTTATTGAGAAGGTTTGGGCGCCGTAGAGAGACCGTAATCCGCTCATCGCGTGTGGATGTCAGTCATTCACGCAATTCGAAATTATCGGCCGTTACTGAATTCGAGGATAGTGCTCACTGGTTGGATGTTCTTAGCATCCAGTCAAGGAGCCGCCAAATCGTTGAGCCGAAGGACAGGCTGATAATGGCTATCAAGGCACCAGAAATTCTGGTGGTCGTGCGGGAGCTCCCGCCGTACATCACCTTGGTGCAAAACCACGTGCCAATCACTGATGCTATCCAGGCAATGACCGCACCAAGGACTTTTATCCAAATTTGGGTTGGGACCACATAGCCAAAAGTGCCCGACTTGTCATCCGTCAACTTCATTGCCAGCGAGAGAATCATCCCGCTGCCAACAAAGGACATAAGCGTGAGCGCCAGCGCTTTCGCCAAACCAGCTTGTTCTGGTGCATATTTACGGGTGGTCAGATGGACGCTGATAAGACCCAGAATTGCAACTGCCAAGGATACAGTAAGCGCGATAACAAGTAGTCCGAAGTATGGCTCCATTACTTTGTTTTTCGTGCTGCCAACTGACAGTGTGATTCGGAACGGGGAAATTCACGGTGACTTCGCTCACCAGTTCAGGGCGGAGTGGGCCTGGAGGGATTCGAACCCCCAACCAAGGGATTATGAGTCCCCTGCTCTAACCGTTGAGCTACAAGCCCTCGTAACTCCGAATCGCCACTATGATACCGTGACGATGAGAGGCTTTTTGGAAATGGGTGATTGGATTTCCTTGGACAATATCATCGGGGTTATCGATGTCCTTTGGCACTGGCGTTTCTGGGCCTGTATGGTCCCCGCTGGTGCTCTGGCCTATGTTGCCTATCTCATCCTGGGATTAACGACGCTCGGCCTAGCGTTAATCATCGTCTTTCTTCTGGCTGGATTTATCCTGGGCATC
>CAZSGJ010000100.1:0-9285 GCA_964606305.1 uncultured Armatimonadia bacterium | reverse complement strand
ATTACAAAGCAGCGCTTCGCCGGCTACTCACTCCATTTGGAGTTCCGGACGCCCTATATGCCGGCAGCCCGTGGGCAGGCGCGCGGTAACAGCGGGGTGTACCACAGCGGCCGCTGGGAGACGCAGGTGCTCGACTCATTTGGTCTGGATGGCCGTGACAACGAGTGTGGCGGTATTTATTCCATCGCCCAGCCAAGGTTAAATATGTGCCTTCCGCCGCTCGCGTGGCAGACCTATGATGTCGACATCACGCCGGCAACCTTTGATGCAAATGGCCGGCGCACTGCGTGGGCGCGTATCACTGTCCGCCTGAATGGTGTTCTTGTGCACGAAAACCTCGAGCTGACCAAGGACTTCACGACATCCGCGCCGCTGAGCAGTCCGCTGGATAGTCCAACCGGTCCGATTTTCCTCCAGAACCATGGCAATCCGGTCGTTTATCGCAATATCTGGCTGGTGCCAAATAAGTAGTTTCTATGGATGTATGCCTACGGTGCTGCGCTGTAGGCTTACATCTTAACTCTAGTCTAACTTCGTCAGGGCTCAGGCGTGTAGATTGCGGTCGCATCGCGTGGTATAGCAAAAAAGTACACGCCAAGACGGGCTCTTTCACCGCGAAAACGCGCTCCTCTTGGCGGGTCGACATAGAAGTCGATGACATCTTTTCCGCGGACAGTGGATGACCGCGACCGCAGCTCGCCTTCAGGTGGTCCGCTTGTTATCCAGCTCACGAGAACGACTTGCTCACTCTTGAAGTCGACATCTTTTAGCAGCTTCGCGAGCCAAGGGAAATCTCCAAGCTGCTTGCGAAGCGCCGTTGCGCTGGTCCACGCGGTGACTTTTCCGGTTCCGCCGTGCTCGATTATGAACCCGGTGTGCATCTCGCCCTTGTCCAGTCTGCGGATTCGGGCGCGCATTGGCTTCGCTTGTAGATGGGTGTACATGTTAAGAATACGGATCGGTTTATGGGAGAGGTTCCTTCGGCAACTAGTGATATTTAATACTGGTCTAAGACTAGTCTGAACGGTATTCTCATCCCAGATGAAAACTGTTGGATCCTACGAAGCGAAGACGCATTTGGCATCCCTTCTCGCGGATGTCGAAAACGGTGAATACATCACGATCACCAAGCATGGCCGTCCGATTGCGGTGCTGCGTCCATATATAGAAGATGGCAAATCGATGACGGTGCGTGAAGCGACCGCTGCGCTGCGTGATTTTCCATACAAGATCGCGATGGAGATAGCCGAAGCAATCTCACTCGTTAGTAAGGATAGGCGTTACTAGTGGAGCTGGTTTTGGATGCATCGGTTGTGGTGGCACTACTTGTTCGCGACAGCCCGATGGATATTCCGGATGCCGTTTTAGATGCGATTGATGATGGTGCGGTCGTTACGGTTCCTCCGCATTTCCAGCTCGAAGTGACGAACTTTCTGGTTCAGGCACAGCGATGTGGAACGTTGTCGGCATCTGGCGCACAGCAGGCACTGCGCTACCTACAGCACTTACCAATAACCATTGATACTGCAATGCACACGCAAATCTTCACTGATGTAATCGCGATCGCCCAGCGAAATGGCATCACGAGTCATGATGCAGCGTATATACACTGTGCCCGCACCCGTGGCGCCAAGCTGGCATCGATTGACAAGGAACTACTCGCTGCCGCGGAGGCTGAGGGTGTTGAAATTTTGGAACCAACCTAATCCAAAATTCTGTGTAGGGGAGGGCTGCCACGCCCTCCCGCGGTAACGGATTTCATGGACTGGTTCAAATGTCCGTGTACGCGTTTCCAAAATCTGTACCCATGGGCAACTGGGCCGTTTTCGATTATTGAATTACCATTGGCCAATCGCCGATTGGGCCTTTGTTTACAAATCCTCTGCGTAGGGGCGGACCGCCGTGTCCGCCCGCGTTGACCGAACACGTATCATCGCCACCCAACTACCAACAACCACATGAACGGTCAGACCTCTGTGCCGTCCCTAACTGACTACGTGCCGGCGGATGGATTTGATTCGGTACGTTTCCTGATGATTAACCCGTGCGTAAATCTTCGCTCGATCAAAAGATAGAAAATCGTCGAAATGACGATGACAATTGGCAATGCGACCACGATACAGATTGCGAAGGAATACGTATCCGGCAGCTTTAGAATTGCCTTGACTGTGCCGCCGATGCCCCAGGTGATACGTTGATGCAAAAGGTACATCGAGTAACTGATCGTTCCCAGAAAAACCAACGGTTTAGCTTCCATCAACCGTGCGAACGGGTGTGGTTTCACAAGCAACGCAACTAACAAACCCAATGCAACTGTTGAGAATGCGATTTCTAGCGGAAGCACAGAGCTTGTCACGAACGTCGATTGACTAATTAAGAGCAAGCATGCTGCTACCAGATAGAGTGCCCAATGGAGGCTGCGTTGCCCTTGGTGATGGAAGGCGGCGATTGCCATCCCAAACCCGAACTGGAACAACCTCTCGACTACGGAAAATTCAGCGACCATATGCCAACGATATGGGAGTAACGTTGGCCATGCGATATGCCAGCACATCGAGATTGCCGTCATCAGCGTCACGGTTACGATGATTCCAAACCTGTTAGCCAGCTTGAGGGCGAGTGGGAACAGTAGGTAGAGCTGGGCTTCTACGCCTAATGACCAGTAAACCCCTTGGATTCCGAAGAGTGTTGTTGGATGGAATGAGTGAATGAAAAGTAAGTGGGAGACAAGCTGGAAAAATGACAATGGTGGGTCAGCGATGGCTGGCATGTTCAGCCTTTTCAACAACACATTGGCGAGAATCGGCGCCGCCACAATAAACAAAATACTCACGTAGTACGCAGGTGCAATACGCCAAAATCTTCGGATGAACCACTGCTTTGGTCTAAAACGTTCCGGGTGATGTAAGACTGGCCAGTACAGGCAAAACCCGCTCAGAATAATAAACAGATCAACGCCTAGATCGAAGTTACTCAGCACTTTGCCGAACTGTAATCCAGACACAACCCAGTAGTGCTTTCCACCATATTCCCAGGCATGAAAAATGAACACCATGAGCATTGCGATGGCTCTTAGGCCATCCAGCGCGGGTAACTTTGGGGTCCCGGATGCGGTTAGCGATGTCGACACGATGCCTAAAACGGGTTCTGTGATCGACAGCCATAACTGTTTCACAGAGTGTTCAAGCGGCGTACTAGATTTTTGCATTAAGGTTGTTTGACTCGTGCGACGACATTGCACATGGGATTCAGGATGTCTCTCTCATTGACAGCAAACGGTGAAACTCCATACCCGACGTTTGTGTGAGTGTAATGTCATCCGACGCTTCGGTGCAATACGGAACTTAGTGATAGGCACACATGCGAATGGGATGAATTGCCACGCCCTCCCGTGGTGACGGATTTCGTGTCGTCGCCTCGGATTTACCAACAACCTGTCGTAGGGGCAGGCCTCCGTGCCTGCCCGTTTGGCGTTTCGTAAATCGGTGGCCGCGGGCAGCCGTGTAAGCCTGCCCCTACAGAGGCCTCTTCGTGATTTGAATCGCAATCTGACATCCGTAAGCCGCGGGCGGACACAGCGGTCCGCCCCTACGCGGAATTTGATTACGGAACGCCGTTTGGTCACGATTCTCTGATCGGGATGCCGCTTTCGACGTCAATCGAGAACGAGCACTTTATGAGTGACTTTCAGATATGGTCGACAGTTGCTGATGAACTATTCTTAGCTCTCGTTGCGCATTCGCCAAGTCGGAAACCTTCGACCTTACCGCTCCTGCTTCGGGAAGCTGAAACAGCACATTACATTCGGCCACGCGTTCAATATCACTTCTTATCTCGCCCAGTAGCCTCGAGCGTTTTGATGGCTGACACTCAGGCGAACTGTTTAATAAGTCGTGGATCATTCGGATCAAACGATGGTGGACATCAAAGCAGCGACTCATGGCATCTTGTAGCTCTGATTCCATATTCTGTATGTCAGATAATTGTTGGCATGTCAACATCCATGCACAGTCAGAATGTAAGTCATTGATGGCATCCACTTTGGGAATCGTGGATGATCTCAACTGCGATAATTTATGCATTCCATCAATCACCTCCTGATAGTTTGCAACAGGGTAAGGGTAAAGCTCGAGAGTCAATTGCTGTGCTCGGGCTCTCAGTCTTACCGACGATTGCTCATCACTAAGGTGAGCATTAGACCCTTGGTTTTCATTTGGATCCACTAGTTTCGCCCCGATCGTTTACGTGCCGGACTTTGTGATTCCTGAGTCGCTTTCAGCCCGGAGACCTGTGTTGAGTGATCAAGTGAATAGAAGACTTTGTCTATAATCTGTGACTGAACGGAATAGTCAGCTCGCACCGATGCGAGGAGACGAAGCGTATCCTCTGACATCTGTTTTTTGATCCATGTTTCCCAGTCAACACCGAGATTCAGCAAGCTCCAATTGATCCATCCTGAGTCTGCGTTGCGTGGCCCTGGGCCAGTCGGGCGTCCATCAAGGGTTGTCAGGATAACGGTTGAGTCACTAGGGTCGACGCGCTTCACCTTATACTTCTGTCCGGCCCGGAATCCACGATTGTGGTCACTCTTCAATGTGACGATTTGTCCTACTACAGGTGTCATGTTATTCATCTCCTATACCTAATTGTTCAAAAGTGCATCCAGATCTGAAAGATCGAGTCGTGGTGCTGAATCCTGCAATGGCTTGATTTGGTTCAGTTGATCTGATGCAGCCAACAACAGCATCAGTGCATCCCGTTGCTGCAAAACAACTTCACTTTTAGTGTGGGTCTCAATGGTGCATGTGTACTGAAACTCAGTCAGTTCAAGGATGGCTCGCTCCTCGCTGGAAACAGCAGCCTTTATAATTTGCCAATCGGGACTCTCGGCCAATGTGAGACAGCTAGTCTGAATCCAATTACCTACTGTGCCTGATTCAGGGTGCTTGAGTTTGCAAGTACCGTCGTCATCCAAGTGATGAACAACGTAGGTCACATCCCCCGAATAAGAATGATTGTTAGGATTCATAATCCCGCCACCATTCGGATCCCGCTTTACACGAACCATCTGTCCGACGCGAATTGTATTCATGATTTTGTCTTCTCTTTTCCCGCCAACCTTAGGCGATTGATGATGTTTAGCTAAATGATTTAGCCGATGGTTTTAATCGTCTGTCCAGAATTCCAGAGACAATCTCTGGTAGCTGGCTTACGTTAGGAACTGGAATGAACTCCTTACAAATCTGCTGCTGGGATGCCATTTGAAGCACAAACGTCTCGATCCCGGCACCTGACCAAGCTGATAACAATTGTTTGATTTGGCTGAGCTCGTTGTTCGGAATTGTTTCATCCGTAAGGACAAAGAGGATGACTTTGTCGGACTCATCCGCCATCAGAACTGGATTTAAATTGCCCAGCGCCTTATTCAAGTCCGTGTTTCCGCGGCACTTTTCCGAAAGGTCACTCATGGCTACCCGATAGGCTGTGTCATCACTTCCATTGACATCCAAATGGTGCTTCAGCTCCGTCGTAAACGAATAAATCTGGCAGGGGATTTGAATGCGCTTGCAGACTTCACTTAAAATCACCGAGCTTTCAAAGGAAGCCTTCAGCCTCACCGCAGAGTCTTCACACATACTCGAACTTCGATCAACCAATATGTATGCTGAAAAGGACGTCGTTTCTTCGTATGCTGAACGAACAAAGAGTTGGTCGTAGAGATGTCTTTCTCCCATTTCAAACCGGACCAGCGTTCGTAGATCGACGGTATTGCCAACTGGCTGGCGATACTCCTGAACTGGTTTATTGGATGATTCAAACCTGTCTATCAGCGCATCCTGGAGACGCGTTATTGTTTCATGATGACTGCGTACACAGCTCCAGAATGGCTGCTCGGAAGTGCATTGTGATGGTCGGAACAAGTTACCGGGATCAGCTTTCGTATCGCTTGTGCCCCTGCAAGGAATCGGTTGTAAGTGCTCTGCAAGGCGCTCCAAACCCTCCATTCCGTACTTGTCAATCAATTCCTTAATCGGTGGCCAGACCGACTGCTCAACATGTTGCCACCATCGGTATTGGTAAATCGCCAGTTGGCGCTGCCATGTTGACATTTCGGCTGTGGCGGGGTGGAGAGACACGATGTCATTTCTGAATGCCTTTTCAATTGCATATTCAGAAGGTGACACGATCGGGGGAGCAATCGTAGAACTAAGCACCACCGCTGGCCATATGTTGTCCATCGTTCGTGCGGCATCCGGATGAAGGTCAGGCATAATCCCGGTCCAGAATCTTGTGATTAGCCCCATCAGAAGCTGTACGACAGGACAGACTCCCGATGGCGAATCATCCATTGCATCCAGGAATGTGTTGGTAGCACAGCTCGATATCCACTCAACTGCACCAGAAAACTCGATTGCTACACGTCGGTCAACCCGCAGATCTTCCAAAGTATTGGCGATGCAGTGAATCCGTTTGTCTCGAACGAACCAGTCAGGCAGTACTGTAGGAAGCGAGAGGCGCTGATGCATTAGCTCATGCAAAACCAGATACTTTAAGTAAGGTTCTTGTGATCGCCAGACAAGGTTACAAGGCAAAGAAATGACATCGGGCGTGCCCCATTTGATGTGCGGGGTGCTTCCTTTTGGAGCAATTTCCAGCTCACAGTCTTCCGTTTTTGCAAATGCGGCAATGATTGCGCGAACTTCATCCGCAAGTTCGTGATCATAATCAATATCGGCTGCCACCATTACAGAGATGCTCCGATAATCTGATGCGCTACTTTGCGATCTTGCTCTTCCATCCCGTTGCAGTACGTAAAGTCCATCGCAGATTTGAGAGCTGCCTTCACAGAACTATATTGATGGCGTGTTACACGAAGTGTACGCATTAGTCCCCAGAGTTGACGCCGGGTGATGGTGTAGCGCTGTTTCCGGTTACGACCGAGAGTGGGAGTATCCCCGTTTGATCCAGTCGCTGCCATCAACTGTTGATGAATCCGCGCGATTCCGTTTGACATTGACGAGTAGTCATCACAGAGATCGGCAAAGGGTGGATTCTGCTCATCAGGTGCTCGGTAGGCAACACCGTTTCTAATCACCGTTGGATTTTCACCAGTCATCATCCAGTGGACCTGATTTGCCCATTCGTGTTCGGCACCTACACTTGCGACGATACTGTTGAAACGACTCGTCAGTGCTGGACTAAGCACATTGCGGCCCGCGTAACCTACATTGAGTGTGGATACAAGCTTCGAGCCTACTGGCCGATCTAGGCGTGTGTAGTCGAACTCACTGAGAACCATCGAGCCGGGGTGGTCGAGCACCGAGTTTAACTTGCCCTCAAGGCTTGCTGTACCCGCGCCAATCATATTCAGTTCATCAAGCAACAAGACATGGTTTGGCTCATTCACGCGCATCCAGCGGGTCAGGGGGCCATCGATAAACTGCCAGCCGCCAGTTGCTGGACATGGCACAAATCGACCAACCATATCCGCCTCACTACTGGATGTGCCAAAATTCAGGCGCCAAACTGGATAATTGAGGATCGAACTCAGTACCAGGCAGGATGTAGTCTTTGCAGAGCTTGTGTTACCTTCTATCATCAGGTCGACACCCGATGCCCAACCTGTTGCGATTCCAACCATCAGCTCCAAAGTAGGTTGGTCATAGCAAATGGATGTGATGCTCTTCGATGGCACTGCGCTCCCGAGTTGGGCTTCGCCCTGGTGGATGGGAAGATCGATACCGAGGACATTCATTGTTGCATTGGATTGAACAAACCACGGACGGATCTCCGTAGAGCTGACGGACGCGCCTGTCGGAAGCATCCCTGCATACTTCGTGAGGAACTCTGGGTATGTGCAAGTGGCCTTGCCGATGCAATCTGGTGCCCGGTCTCCCAGGGCTTCCTTTACAGACCCGATAGTCGGGGAGAAGACGATGAGGTCTGATAGCTGTGCGACGCCAATGACCTGCATGTTGAGACTGGCGGCGATATCGGCAGCTTGTCCAAGAGCAGCACTGTCAAAGCCTACGAAGCAGATGCGGCGCGGGGTGGTGGTTGGTTCGTGTGTGATCATGTTTTTGTATATATGTAAAATGTGTAATGATTAGTTCCATACTGACTGTAATTTTTTACGTGTCCGGAAGATAATTTGTCGGAAATCTCCGTATGATTTACAGTGATTCAGTGCGTATGAGTCATAGACATCCCGCTGTGTTGTTCCCTCAGCCATTTGCTCGAAGGATTCGAATAGCCAAGCAGGAAGTTGCTGTTGGGCTGCAGTGATTACGGCCCGCTTAAGTACAGTTGACTCTGGAGATTCGAGAATGCAGCGGTTGGGGTTGTCTTCACTTAGTGCTGAAAAATCGATGATTTTCCGGTCAGAGTACATGCTTCTAAGATAATCAATCGCAACATTTCGAATAACTTTGCGTAAAAAGGACTTGTTAAATCCTTGAGGGCGCCGAGCAACTTTTGCCTGCACGGTACGTGTGATGTCATGAATGACATCACGATCCAGTGTGGAAATTTCCTTCCTGACATACCATTGGATAGTTGTGGTCATTTCCCAGACTGAGGATGGGGAGTATAGTGCGGTTTGGTGTGACGAGCGATTAGGTGATGCTGTATTCATGTCAAGCATAATAACACAAAATATATAAATTCATGACCAGTGAATGTAATTAAATTTGCAGGGGTAGTTCCATGAACAGCCAGCTGTAGTCTGCCGATTGGCATCCAGCCTACGATTTGCTCTTGATAGCTTCGGATTCGTGACTACTGATCCTCAATGACGGATACTCAAATCAGAGAGAATGAAATGTCAACCCGCAAGTACGTCATAGGTAACTCAAGCATCACAATCATATTTGGGGACATCACCAAGTCAACAGCAGAAGTCATTGTCAGCTCTGACGATTACATGCTGTCGATGGGGGGCGGCGTATCGCGATCCATCAGAAATGCATGTGGTTCACAGGTCTGGATCGATGCACGCAAAATGATTCCAGCCAAGCTCGGCGATGTTGTCATCACGAGTGCTGGCGACCTCGATGCAAAGTACATCTTCCATGCAATAACCATAGGCAATACCCGACTTGACACATCAATGGGAAGATACGACGGCCAGGCAGTTTCTCGTGATGATGCACTGACGCTATCACCAAGCACCATCGCCCGGGTCACCACACATCGTGTGATTCATCTGATGGAACAGCTGGGCTGTACAAGTGTCACCTTTCCCGCTATTGGTGCCGGTGCTGCTCGTATTCCTTACGATGTTGT
>CAZSGJ010000099.1:0-9305 GCA_964606305.1 uncultured Armatimonadia bacterium | reverse complement strand
GCGGATGCCTGTGGCGTAGGTTCAGAGCGTTGACAACCGCTACAAATGGCAAGAAACACGGTAAGGCAGAACAGTGCTACGATTCTCATGCTTTGAGTATAAATGCAAGTCGGTTGCAATTCAATTTGTGTGAATCCATTTAGTTATGGTGACTTTGTTGGACCTAGCTGCAATCCGATCCCATAAGCAAAGTGCAGTCCATCACTGACATCACTCGGGCAGGCATTTTGTATCACTTCATGTTTAGAAGAGAGAAGTTACTCACAAAGCCAAAACGATCTTTGCTCACTCCACCCTATAATCCGAAATCCTGAAGGCAACCTCATCATCAGCCAATTGCTTGTATGGGTCTACAAAGCATTCCGTAATGTGTCCATCAAGCGGATCAAACTTCACCGTTGCGATTCCGCCACTCTGGCGGACTTCCCGTAGATGCGTATAGAGGCTGTCCATACTTCTGAACACTGGGGTCGGTCCTGGTGGCGGTGAATCGCCGAGCGGCCTTACCGTTGATGAGCCATCCGCAGTGACCGATACCGCGAACTTTTGTGGCAACATAAACCCGTATGGCTCCACCGTATATGAATACGCTTGTGGCTTCGCCTTCATCCAGAGAGCGTTTCCTGTTGAAATGTCGTCTGTGAAAACACCACCGCCGCAACCCGCCACCAGCAGTGACAAGCCTGCCGCAATCCGCACCGCAAAGCGATTCTTTAGGTTCATGCTTAGTCAGCTCCGACCTTGATCAAGGAGAGAAATGCACCGGCTCCATATCCATCCTGCGGCCACAGACGATAGCAATGTTCATGGCTGAGGTTCGACTGGTAAGCTTGAAGAACCGGAATCTCTGTTGTGGTGCACTCTGGGTGCTTGCCAAGAGCCCATTCAACAACACCCTCATTTTCACTGTGCGCATACGTACATGTACTGTACGCGATATAGGCACCGGGTTTGCAGAGTCGTACACATTCAGCCAATATCCGACGCTGACGGCCAGTGTTCTTACTTACGTTGACATCGTGAAAACAACCAGGATTTTCGACGCCGCGTGCAAGCAGGCTTTGACCCGAACAGGGAACATCGGCGATCACAATATCAAACTCTGGTCCGTGGATATCCGCAAGGACCTTCGGGTCCATTGATGTCACATTGGCCGTAACACCACACCGGTTCAGGTTTTCCTTGAGCGCCCCAACGCGTTTACCGATGGTTTCATTGGCATGAAGCTGGCTGTTCCGCAACGCGCGCATGGCCAGTAAGGACTTCCCACCGGGGCTTGCACAGACATCGATAATCGAATACGGGGCATCAGGATCCAATACGGATGCCCAGGAACCGGCGAACACACTCGAGAGGTCAAGGCAGTAGTAAGCCCCGGCGGCGTGAAGCGGGTGTCCGCCAGGTTTGCATGTGGTCGCCACACGGTCCACGTAGGATGGCTGCCACGGCGCTGAGGAAAGGGAATCGAATGGACTTTCTTCACCCTCCGCAAACCACAACAGAGCCGGCTCGGCGCTGCTTCCGGTGCTTAGACAGGAAAGAAAGCGTTCCTGTGATATTTCATCGGGGAGACAACGGGACGCGAGGCGCATCGCTGCACGAGGAATTTCCGGCATGGGGCATTCTAGCGATTCGGTATCGAGTATGACAACCCATTTTCCTCGATAGGAGATGACGGAAGCCTGAACCTTAGGCTAGAGTGATGCATGGAAACTCATCGTCCATTCATAATGAACTATGCTAGGCTGGTGCTCGCCGTAGCGATTCTAGCAGCGGCATCGCGTACATCCGATGCTACATCAGCAGGCATCGTAGTTGCGTTTCAGGACATCGCCCCGTCCCTCGGACTGACACTGGCAAATGATCAGACTTGCTTTGTCGATATTGACAATGATCACTTTACGGACATCATTTGTGGAGGCGCGATCTGGCGAAACGAACGAGGACGCAAGTTCATTAATGTGGGCTCAGCAAGCCATGTTGTCGCTGCTGACTACGACAATGATGGCTTTGTAGACCTGTTTTCATGGTCACAGCGCCGCCTGTTGCGAAATGCGGGCAGTGGAAAGTTCATCGATGTGGCATTACCGCCACTACCCGACTCGGTTTCGCGCGGTGCCTGTTGGACAGATTTCAACAATGATGGCTTCGTGGACCTTGTGATCGGTGGATACGAAGATTGGGATCGTGGAATCACGTACCCGACATTTTTCTTACGCAATGATGCTGGCAAGGGATTTACAAAGATTGCAGAAATCGCGATATCCCGGACACGAGGTGTGACGGCAGCGGACTATGACCGTGATGGCGCCACCGACATTTACATGTCCAACTACCGGTTACAGGCGAACAATCTTTATTTCATCGGAAAGGATGGAAGGACCCTTCGCGATATCGCTCCGGAGCGGGGAGCAACCGCGACATCGGGTGGCTTCGATGGTGGTCACTCGATTGGCGCCGCCTGGGGTGACATCGATAATGATGGCTGGCTCGACTTGTTTGCGGGCAACTTTGCTCACGTCGATAGCCGTGGCGACCAGCCAAAGTCAAGGTTCTTGCGTAATCGTGGGCCAGCAGGAAAGTTTGTATTCGATGACTTGGGGACGTGCGGCGTGTTCTATCAAGAGTCGTATGCAAGCCCCGCGCTTGCGGATGTTGACAACGATGGTCGGATCGACTTATTTTTTACGACCGTTTACGGAACGGCATCCTTTGGGCGACCAAACAACCCGGTGCTGCTTCGCAATAGCGGAGCCTGTTGGTTTAACGATGTGACAAACGTTGCTGGACTCAGCGGTATCGCCCCAACCTATCAGGCGGCGTTTGGTGATATCGACAATGATGGCAAATTGGAGCTTGCGACTGGAGGACGGCTCTTCAAGAGCACCAAACCATCGGGTAATCACTGGGTTCAGATCCAGCTGGTTGGAAATGGAAAAACAGTGAATCGTTCAGCGATTGGCGCGCAGGTTATCATCAAACAGCGCAAACAAAAGTGCGTTCGACAGGTCGAAGCAGGCACAGGTGAAGGGAATCAAAGTGATCTTCGGCTGCACTTTGGTCTTGCAACGATAGATGACGCCGTGGATGCCGAGATTTACTGGCCGGATGGAACGCGGCAGACTGCCAGACACATCGCTGTTGACAGAGTGCATGTAATCACACAAGGTGGTCATCGCACGTCGTACCGTTAAGTAACCCACCCGGTCCGCAACATCGCGGAACCGAGTGTTACCGCTATGTTCGTATGTATAATCGGAAATTCCTGCACACGTTGTCCTTACGCGGATTGTCCGTGTTTTCTTCGCTTTCTCAGGATCGCTGGAAACGGATGATTAACGGCATTCCTATTCCGAAAAAGGTGAAGCTGCGTGTACAGTAACAAAATGACACGTAATCGGGCATCGTTGTTGATTCTTGGCCTCGCAGCCTTTCTTGTATCCGCGGATGCCCGGGTTATCGACCCTGTCCTAAAGATCATCGCATCGGATTTTGGTGTTGGTGAAGAGAGAGCGGCGTGGACGATTAGTGCCTATGCGTTTCCGTACGGATTATGTCAATGGTTTTATGGGCCGCTCGGGGATCGTATTGGCAAGCTGAAGGTGATGAGCGTTGCTCTTATGGCATTTGCCATCGGGACAGCTGGCTGTGCCTTCGTGCCGAATCTCCCTGTTTTCATTGCGTTGCGCTTTATTACAGGTGTTTGCGCTGCCGCAATCATTCCCCTGTCGCTCAGTTACATTGGGGACAAGATAGCGTATGAAGTACGGCAGGTCGCGCTTGCCCGCTTCATGATGGCCCTGATGCTGGGGCAGATATTCAGCAGCTCCCTCGGTGGCATTTTGCAGGACTTGTTCGGGTGGCGCACGACATTCCTCGTATTTGGTGGAGGAGCAATTCTCGCTGCCGGAGCATTGGTTTACGAGACCATCAGATTTCCTGAGGAAGCTAAAGACAAGCCATTTTCCTTCAAGCCATTTGCGGACCTCTTTGCGATGCCGGCTGGACAGGCTATTTTCGCTGCGGTGTTTATTGAAGGGTGCGTGGTCTTCGGAACGATGGCGTATTTGGGGGCAGCGATCAAGACTGGCTTTCCACTGATGAAGTCGACGCAGATTGGCCTGATCATGGCAATGTATGGCGTTGGGGGTCTGATCTACTCATCGTCTGTTCGTAAGCTCGTGACACGCCTGGGTGAGGGTGGAATCGCACAATTTGGGTCATTGTTGATTGCCGCTGGATGTATTGTTATGAGCCAGCTTGGCCAGTGGTGGATGGCTATTGGCGGAATCTTCTTTTTCGGCCTTGGCTACTTTGCGATGCACGGTTCTCTTCAAACGCGCGCGACTGAGCTAAAGCCGGAGCTACGAGCCACAGCCGTAAGTCTGTTCGCCTTTATGTTTTTTGTTGGTCAGGCGGTCGGACCAATCATCTTTGGACAAATAAAAGCAGCCAGCGGCTACACGGCGGCCTTCTTGGTCAACTGCGTGGTGATTGCAGCACTTGGGACAGTCTTGAATGTCTATTTCAAAAAGACGCGTAAGTTACCCGCCAAGGCTTAGGCAACGTCCGCTTAAGAAACCCATCGGGCCCGATCTCCTTGTTGATGGGAGAGCGGGCTTTTGCTTGCGAGACATCAAAAAGTCGCTCCGCTATTGGGGGGGTAAGATAGCCGCATGACAGGATTTCCTAAGTGCGGCGCGGTCTTGAATGCCAGCCGAACTATCTCCACTGAACAGCTTCGTCAAACGGTCATGGGACTCTGCGCGTTCCCTACACGGCATACGCTTTCCGGTGCGCGCGGCGTGGATGCCGCAGCGGACTGGCTCATTCGGCGCCTCCGAAGCTTTGGTGGCAACCTGAGCGTCGAAAAAGATACGTGGCTGGAACCAAAGGGGCAGCGCGTCGACAAGCCATCCACCATTTCCAATGTCTACGCGAAAATTTCAGGTGCCAAGCACCCAAATCATTGGGTCGTTATCAGCGGGCATTATGACTCCCGGGTCACCGATGTCATGGACTCCACCAGTGATGCTCCCGGGGCAAACGATGACGCATCCGGCGTGGCCGTCACACTCGAAGTTGCCAGAGTTCTCGCTTCCAGTAAGCCGGACATCGGCATCATTTTCGCCGCGCTAACCGGTGAAGAGCAGGGGCTGCTAGGTGCCAAACATCTTGCAGATGCCCTGGTGGCCAAGGGGGAAACGGTTGTAGCGATGGCAACCTACGACATCGTTGGGAACTCCACAGGTGCCGATGGCAAGAAGCGTACAGACTACATCCGGATATTCTCTGGCGGGGATACCCCTGGAGAATCATCCGTTGCTGCAACCCGTCGTAGGACGACCGGCCTCGATGCCGACTCGCCAAGTAGAACGCTTGCCCGCACCGTAGCGGATGTCGCAAAACGCTACATCCACGGCTTCCGTACTGAAGTTGTTTACCGCCAGGACCGCTTTGGACGGGGTGGCGACCACTCGCCATTCCATGCTGCAGGCTTTGCCGCGGTCCGCTTCACCGAACCGAATGAAGATTGGGCGCATCAACACCAGGATCTCCGCGTCGAGGCTGGCGTCGATTACGGAGACAAACCTGAATATGTCGATTTTGCTTACCTAACCAATGTCGCCCGCCTCGCTGCAGCGTGGGTTACTGAAATCAACCACGCACCGCTAGCGCCCACGGACGTGACGTTGATAACAGACCTTGCGCCCATGACCACTATCAAGTGGCGGGCAAACCCGGATGCCATCGGCTATGAAATCCTTGTCCGACGCTCTACAAAGGCGGAGTGGGAGAAGACCATCCCTATTTTCAAACAATCAGCAACGGAAGCAAAAGTCCCATTCTCCAAGGATGACTACGTTTTCGGGATCCGCTGCGTAGGTAAAAACGGTGCCCGTAGTCTCGCAGTCATCGCTGGACGGTAATAAACGCTAATGCAAACCACTATCCATGGAACTGGAAAGCACCGCTTCAAAGTTGTCCAAAACTGGTTCAAATCAGCCGGCCTTCGGATCGGAAATGGCCATGGCATCGTGATGACATCCTCGGGCTACCTTGCCTTCCTAAACGATGGCCCGGATGCCCAGCTGATTGTCATAGACCCTCAGTCTGGAAAGGTCCAGCTCGCGAAGCAGCTTGGTCTCGCAAAAGCGCATGGTCTAACCCTTGTCCGTGAAGCTAACCGTGATGTGTTGTTCGCCACCTGTCTCGACAGCCACCGGGTGATTAAGGTGACAGTGTTTGGCGATGTCATTGCTGAATATCCACTTCCACAGGCTGCACTAAAGGCCGATGGCTACGGAAATGTGATTGAGTATCACCCGAGCTGGACGGTGCATCACCCGGATGGCCGCTTTGTTGCCCTTGATGGCTATGGGCGTGACTTCTTCCTCGAATATTCAGCCGCTGGCGCATTTACAAAAATGTATGGTGGCAATGCAGGCGGAGTCCCGCATTGGGGACCGCATGCAGGACATCACGATGTTTACAATGCGCGTGGGCAGCAATTCCATGTTGCGATGAGCGACCAGCGCAGCATTGTGACCTGGTCCTGGGATGGCCGAATCCTACGGAGCGCACCGCTTGATGGCTCGGATCCCCGCATGTTGCGTCCGGTCGATGCCGGATGGGTTGTCGCGCATATCGGGGGTAAATGGCCACAGGACTTCAAAGCTCCTGGATCCGTGACATTTCATGACAGGAGCTTGAAACCCATTGCGGCCGTGGGGGCAACGGTCACAACTGTTGCTGGTAAGGACACACTGGTAACCAGAGACGATACGCCGTTTCGGCATCCACACGATGTATTGCTTACGAATGCCGGTGACCTCTACGTTGCGCAATATGACTCAGGTGATCAACCGCTCGTCAAACTCGAACGCATTTAGGCATCAACCCGCATATCAGCCGGAACCCGCTTATTCATTACGTGAAACCAGAGCGGCGGACACATCGCGAGCAGCATACTGGTCGGATAACCAAATGGTAGCTGCGGCGCGGCATTACGGTGGTCAAGCCGCTGGTAAGGCTTGCCCGCAATGGCATGATGGTCAGAATGCCGGGTCAGCTCATAAAGAACAATCCGCCCGATATGGTGGTTTGAGTTCCACGAATGCCGGTCCGTGACTTTCTCATACTTCCCGTTGTCCAGACGCTTTCGTGTCAGCCCATAGTGCTCGATGTAGTTGATGGTCTCGAGCAGTAACGCCCCGACAATCCCCGCGGACAGGACTGTTAGAGCCGCCTTTATGCCAAACGATGCAACGAGCCCAACTATGTAAATTCCTTGGATAATCGTGTAAGTGAGCATCCCGTTGATGGCCCTAATGCCAGTTTCTTGTCTCGAACGAATACGCGATGCCTCTATCTTCCACGCATTGATGTAGGTCATCAGTAGCGTTCTCGGCCAGAATGCGTATAAAGCTTCCCCGTAGCGTGCCGTGCTGGGGTCGTTTCGTGTCGCGACATGAAGGTGATGCCCGCGATTGTGCTCGATGTGAAAGTGCATATAGAGGCTTGGAATTAGGAGCGCTTTTCCAAGCATCCGCTGTGCAGGATTTCCCCGATGCCCGAGCTCATGGCCCACATTAATGCCATTTGCTCCAAGAAGCACTCCTGTTGAGAGGATTAGTCCGACTGTTTCAAAGGGTGTCAAAGAATCGTTGGACGCCACAGTCCCCAGCATCCAAACGGCCGTGTAGACAATCGGGATATTCAAATACAGCAGGATGTCAAACCATCGGTCTGGGAGCCTTCGGTTAGATGAAGTGGGGATATTCGATGTTTTCGTTGCCCCAAGAACCAACTCAACCACCGGGATAACGATAAAAGCGAAAGCCACGCCAGCGTACGACCATGATCCGCGCAGTGCCAAACCGAGAAACGCACAAGTGGGTATCAGGTAAGCGCCGAGGTAACGGATGTCATGCCACATGCTGTTTGTTGATGAGCATACCTGAAAGAGGGGGTGTTGGCTTAGGACTTTACTTGTGCACCAGAGGTGTCAAGGTCAGGCTTTGTGTTCCAGCGCTTGTTCCAACCTGGTTTTTCCACTTTTGTCCGAAGGAGAATCGTGTTGTCTGTATCCAAGTCTGTTGTCCAGATGAAGCTCGCACCCATAAAGTCGTAGTCGTAGTAAGGCTTTTTCGGGTTCACGCGCTGTGTTGAATACACGGTTGCAGACTCCCATTTGCTGTCATCAAATGTGGGCAACTCCCAGCCAGTTGGAAATGCGATTGTCTTAACCGGAGGGCCACTCGAAATGCGCTGAACTTTCCAGCTGGCGTTGCTTACGGTGCCATCCGAGAACTTCACAACGATCCCCGCATCCCCAACACGATTGCCGTACTCATATCCGGTCTTTGGATCAGCGTTGTCCTTTGCTACGATGGCAATCGTCATTGGATATTCGGGTAGGATGTCAACCTTTACAACGTTGTGTGGAAGGAAGTCAATCGGATCGACGGCGACCAGCTTGCCATTGATATACATCGCGAACCAGTTATCCGCATAAATGGTAGCCGTGATTGTGTCTGACATTTCCGGCTTGATGACGCCTGGCTGTGCTCCCCGTTGCTGAGGCGCCAATATGCCAGAGCTCTTTGATGCCATAAACCCACCAATGATTGACAGAACGACCACAGTTCCAACGGACACAGGCTTCATGGTTTGTTCCCTCCTGCACCATCTGGACGGGCGTACCCGACTTCTAGTACGGACTTGCCGATAACGATATCCTTGATACCGGCGAGCAGGCCATCCCTCGTCAGGCGCTGGCCTTCCTTGGGTTTGTAGACTTCCTTCAGTGCATACACAGTGATGTAGTAGGTTTTGCGTCCGGGGCCTTTTGAACAGGGTGGTGCGTACCCGAGGTTTCGATTGACGGTATTGGCTCCCATCATTCCAACTCCCATTGCGTTCTCAGCCAGCTCGGTTGTCATGGCATCCAGACCGGCAACTACCCAGTACACATGGGTGCTTCCATCCGGTGGGTTGTGATGCATCACGACAGCAAACCCCTTCGTACCATCCGGGGCATTCGTCCACTTGACTGGTGGCGAGATCCCCATGCCATCACACGTGAATTTTGCCGGCAGCAGCCCATCCTTGCCTACAACCGGGCTGGTAAGTACGAGCTTGCTGGCTGGCACGGATGGCTCAGGAACACTGCGCGTCGCACCGTCAGTCTGGGGAGGCCGGCCATTTTGACCAGGCTCCCCCTGACCGCGCTGGTCCCGCTCTCCAGCACGTCCCTCTGGTCCAGCGCCGCCGCCAGGACCACCCTGACCGCCACGGCGACC